>JAHDYM010000034.1 GCA_023383705.1 Gammaproteobacteria bacterium
GCCGGCACGAACAGGAAGACCAGGAACGGCGAGAACAGCAGGCCGAAGATCAGCGTCACGGCGATCGGCTGCACCAGCTGCGCCTGCAGGCTGCCCTCGAACAGCAGGCTGACCACGCCGCCGATGGTGGTACCGGTGGTCAATATCACCGGGCGCAGGCGGTCGCGGACTGCCTGCAGCACGGCGTCCGCAAAGCGACTGCCGGCCGCACGATACTCCTCGACGGTCTGCAACAGCACGATCGAATCGTTGACCAGCACGCCAGCCAGGCCAAGCAGCGCCTGCAGGCTCAGCATGTTGATGTTGTAGCCCATCACCCAGTGCCCGAACACCGAACCGACCAGGCCAAAGGGAATGATCGCCATGACGACCAGCGGGCGCGTATAGCTCGAGAACACCCAGGCGAGGATGATGTAGATGCCCGACAGGGCGAGCAGCAGCGCGGTACGGAATTCGCCCAGTGCCCGTGCCTGCTCCTCCGCCTTGCCCTTGAACTCGACCTGCACGCCATGCTTGCGCATCAGTTCAGGCAGCACGTCTCTTTCCAGCAGCGCGGCCACTTCATTGGTCGTCGTCACGTCATAGTCGAGATCGGCTGACACCGAAACCTGGCGCAAGCCGTCCTCGCGGCGAATCTCCGAAAAGCCCACCCGTGGCTTGAGGTCCACGACTTCCGGCAACGGCACCTCGGAACCATCCGGTGCACGCAGATAGAGCTCGCGGATGGTATCGGCGTCGAGTTCGGGCCGCGCCAGCTTCACGCGCACGATGACTTCTTCCTGGTCGCGCGGGAAACGCTTGGCGATTGCGCCTTCAAAGGCATCACGGACCTGCCGGGCCACATCCTGCGTGCTGAAGCCCATCGCCCGACCGGCCGGCGTCAGCTCCATCAGCAGTTCCTGCTTGCCCCAGGGCAGGTTGTCGGTAACGGAAACGATGCCGGGGATATCGTCGACGTAAGCCTGCAGTTCGACGGCGGCCGCCTTCAGCACCCGCAATGGCGCACCGGAGAGACGCATGTCGATGTCGCGGCCGGGCGGGCCACCGGCGCTCAGGTCGATCACGCTCAGGCGCTCCACCCCCGGCATCAACTCGATTTCCTCACGCCAGGCTCGGATGAACTCCGCGTTGTGCACCTCGCGCAGGTCACCGGAAATCAGCTCGACGGTATAGCCGCCGGCATGATCACCCGTCTGTATGGTCTCGCCGGGCCGCGATTCGTTGGTCCCGACGCTGCCGACCTGGTAACGGATCAGGCCACCACGGCCATCGGTCAGTTTTGCTTCCGCCGCACGCACGGCGCGACCCATCTCCTCGACCATCTTTTCGGTCTGTTCACGTGGCGTCCCCGGCGTAAAGGAGAAATTGCCGAAGAAGAGGTCAGTCTCCGGCGAGGCAAAGAACTCGAAGCCCACCCGGCCGGTGGCAAACATCGCGACAGTAAGCACCAGCGTACAGAGAGTGGCCAGCACCGTGCTGTAGCGATGCCGGTAGCAGGAGCCGGTGAAGCGGGCAAAGGACCCGTCGCGGAAGACCTGGAAACGCAGCAGGAAGCCCTCGCGCGCCTCGACCAGGCGATGACCAACCAGCGCCGGCCAGCGTCGCACGCCACCGCCGGCACGCGCCAGGCTGGCGCTGAAGAGGTTCGCGTCCAGCCCGCCCTGCCGGTCGATCTTCTCCAGTGCATGCCGCAGGTGCATCGGCAGCACGAACAGGCACTCGATCAGGCTGAAGGCAATGGCCAGGCAGACGGTGATGGGCAACTCCCGGATGATCTTGCCAACCGTGGCACCGATGGCGAGTACCGGCATGAAGCCGGCGATCGTTGTCAGTCCGGCAGCTATGACAGCCGGCGCCATGCGCCGGACCGCCGTCATCACTGCCTGCTCGGGACTGCTGCCCTGCCGATACTGCACCTCGGCCGCATCGGCCACGACAATGGCGTCATCCACGATGATGCCGAGCGCCATCAGGATGGCAAACATGCTGATCAGGTTGAGGCTGAAACCCAGCAACGCCATTGCGCCCAGCGTGGCCAGCACGGACACCGGGATTCCCCAGGCAACCCACCAGGCGATCCGCGCATTCATGAACAGGAACAGCACCAGCAGCACGATCGTCATGCCCTGCAATCCGTTCT
The DNA here is from genome assembly GCA_023383705.1 of Gammaproteobacteria bacterium. Taxonomy (GTDB): domain Bacteria; phylum Pseudomonadota; class Gammaproteobacteria; order Steroidobacterales; genus SHZI01. The sequence goes on from JAHDYM010000034.1 coordinate 2,141, forward strand.
CGAAGACCATCCTGATCCGTTGTGTCGCCTGGTCGGCAAACACGTCGTACATCTCGACCTTCAGGGTGGGCGGCAATTCACTGCGCAGCTCTTCCATGTAGTCCGAGATGAGCTGCTGGGAACGGACCGAGTCGACACCCGGCGAGCGCATCACCATCATGCCGATCGAGGTATGGCCACCGGTACGTCGCGACACGCTGCCTTCCTCGAAGGCCTCGCTGACCGTAGCCACCTCGCGCAGGGTCAGCTTCTCGCCGGTGCTCCGCGCAACGACCTCGATGTCCGCCAGCTCGCGCGCCGTACGCGCCAGGTGTTCGGTACGCAGCTGCCGCGAGACGTTGCCGCTCTCGATGCTGCCTGCCGGCAGGTCCAGGCTGGAACCCGCAATCCGTGCCGCGATATCGCCGGCAGTCAGGTCCAGCGCGCGCAGGGTACTGTCTTCGATCTCGACATGGATCTCCGACTTGCGCAGGCCCAGCAGGCGGACCTCGGACAGGCCGAGGTCCAGCAGGTCATCACGGATGCGTCGCGCGTGACGCTTGAGCGCAACCTCCGGATACGGACCGGAAACCTCGATGCGGCAGACCAGGTCGCTGTTGACGATCTGGGACACCACCGGCCGTTCCATGTCCTGCGGGAAGGTCGTGATGCGCGAGACCGCCGACTGCACATCCGTCAGCGCCTTGGAAATGTTCACGCCATTGTCGAAATCGATGATGATCTCGGCGCGCCCCTCGGCCGCCACCGAGTCGACGCGGTTGACCTTCTCCAGGAAGCGGATCTCGGGCTCTATGGCCTCGAGGACGTTGCTCTCGATGTCCTCCGGGCTGGCGCCGGGCCACTGCACGGTGACCCTGATCTTCTCGATCGAGAAATTCGGCAATACCTGGCGGGAGATGTTGCCGGCACCCCAGATGCCGAACAGGATCAGCATCCACATGAGGAGGTTGCCCGCCACCGGGTGGCGGGCAAACATCGCGATCAGGCCGCGCTCTTCCATGCTCAGTCGGCAGCCTTCTGCCCGATCACCTTCATGCCCACGCCCGCCTCGCGCAGCGGCGTGGTCACCACCCGGTCACCATCGGCCAGTGCCGGCTCGCCGGCAGAACGGAAAATGATCCGGTCGCCGTCGTGGCCAAGCACCTCGATCCGGCGCTCGGCGAGACGGTCATCGACGATCACGTACAGCATGTCATCGCCGTGAAGCCCGCTGTCGGGCGCAGTGAAGACGTCGGCAAATTCACGATCAGGCACGCTGACCGAAACAAAGGCGCCGGGCCGCAGCTCCGGATCCGGACCCGCGCCGAGTACCGCGTAGACATCCACACCACCGGTCGTCGAGACGATTTTCGCCCCGACGCGGGCAACCTGCGCCGGATACTCGAGATGGCGTTCACCCACTTTCCAGCGGACCGTGACGGCACGTCCGGCCAGTTTCTCGCCACCGGCCGTCAGACGGCCATATTCGTCGTTTGACAGCGAAAAGCGGACCTCAAGCTGACTGGTATCGGTCAACTCGGCGACCTTGTCGTTGACACCGAGTTGCTTGCCCAGGTTGGCATTCAGCTCACCGATGACCCCGGCATAGGGCGCAAGCAGCCGCGTATCGGCAAGACTGCGTTCTGCGCGCTCCACGTCGATGCGCCGTTGCTCGACGATGGCCTCGTGCTGCTTCAGGGCGAGTTCGGCATCATCACGATCCCGCTCGGACACGGTCTGCTCGGCGTACAGCACCTCGATCCGGCGATGGTTGCGCTGCAACTGGTCCAGGCGCACTTCGGCCTCGCGCAACTGCGCACGCCGCTCGGCCAGTTGCGTCCGGTAATGGAACGGGTCTATCTCGAGCAGGAGTTCCCCGGCCGCGACCAGGCCACCCTCGCGGAAATTCCGGCCGATCTGGCTGATCGGGCCGGCCACCAGCGCGCGCAGTTCGCTGCGCCTGCCGGCGACGATCTCGCCGAACAGGGCCAGCCGGGGACGCAGGGTCTGGCGACTGATCGTCACGAACCGGACCGGCCAGACCCGTTCAGCATGCGGTTCGGGCACCAGCTCCGGACGCGTTGCGACCAGCAGTGCGATCACGGCTGCCGTTACGAGCAGCACCAGCAGGGCCACACCGCCACGCCTGGCCGCAAGCCGGCGGACAGGCGCAAACAGGCCTGGGGAAATCGAGGCAGACATCGTGAAGACCAAACCGTGCTCAAGGGCAGTGCGCCCCGACAGGCGGCAAGTTTAAACCCGAATACGGAACATCGGCGAGCAATTTGTCGCTATCTTCAGCTGCCGGACCAGCGCCCGGCTGGCGGCTAGCGCAGCGCCGGCACCACATGTCGGCCGATCAGCGCGATGGCCTCGGCCGGATCGTCGTGCAGGCGCAGGGCCAGTTCGTCGAGACCGGCAGCCCTGAACTCCTGCAGGCGGGCGATGTGCCGGTCCATTTCACCCGCGTCGCCGGTGGTGGTGATGCCCGCGATCAATGCATCGATGATCCGCTGCGGAACGCCCTTGATCTCGCCCGAGCGATCACGCCAGGCGGTGATGAAGGCCGCCTTGTGCGCCTGGATGTACCTGCAGTCCTCGTCATTCATGAAGCTGCCGATGTGATGCGGGCTGAGCCAGCTGCGGATGATCAGTTCCCGCCGGGCTTCCTTCAGCGCGGCCTCGCGGTCAGCCTTGACGTGCCAGGCCCAGAAGTTACTCACCCGGAACGGCCCGACCGACGCTGCACGGGCCGGCAGGCTCTCGCGGACAAAGCCCATGGCAGCGGCGGCGAATTTCGGCACGGCATCGCTGAGCACGATGCCGTCAGCCCTGGTCGCGCTCATGCGGATCATCTGTTCCTGGCCGGCGCCAGTATAAATCAGCGGCGGCACATCGCTCGCCCACGCGGCCGAGAAGTGGCTGGCCTTGTACATCTCGCCCTTGTAGCTGGCCACCTGCCGCTCGCCGCAGGCCTGCTTCAGCAGTTCGGTTGCCTCGCGGACCGCTCGCACCCGGCGCGTGATCGGAATGCCCATGATCCCGTTCCACTCGGCACCCCCACCAACGCACAGCGCCGCACGGCCCTTGCTGTACTCGTTGAGGGTCAGCAGGGCGTTGGCCATCTTCAGCGGGTGCATCTCCCAGGGACTCACCACCATCACCCCGACACCGATGCGCTTCGAGGCCAGCGCGAGCGGCACGAGGCTCATGAAACAGTCGCGCGCGGCAGAGTAGTTCTGCACCCAGATGCGATTGATGCCGTGGCTTTCCGCCATGAGGCCCAATTCGGTGATCTGCGCCGGCGTCACATCGGGTTCAAGGATGATGTCGATCTTCACGGCCGTCTCCTGCGCTGCCTGCGTTTCCGGCGCATCCGCTGACAGCACCGGAACCGCTATCATAAGGCCCTGGTCGGAAATGAGCATTCATGCCCCGGGTAATCTGCCAGTGAAAAAGCCGCTGCTCGGCAACCTCATCCTGGTTTTCCTCTCCACCGCCATCACCCTGCTGATAGCGGAAGCCGGCCTGCACCTGCTCGCACCCAACCTGGCCAGCGAGCCGGTCACGTCCAACCAGTACAACTTCTATCGCTATGACCCGGTGCTCGGCTGGTCGAACATTCCGGATGCGCGGGGTACCTTTTCGAGGGCCGAGTTCAGCTACGAATTGAACATCAACAGCCTGGGCCTGCGCGGGGCAGAAATCACCACGGAGAAACCGGCCGGAACCCGCCGCATCGCCGTACTCGGCGACAGTTTCGTGTGGGGGATAGGCGCCGCCGAGCCAGAGCTGTTCACGACCCTGCTGGCAGACTCGCTGCCGGCCACACAGGTGCTGAATTTCGGCGTTGCCGGCTACAGCCCCATCCAGTATCACCTGCTGACCGACAAGGTCCTGGGACTCGACCCGGACCTGGTGATCATCAGCTTCTGCCTCGGCAATGATTTCGCCGACGCGGTCTACTGGAACCGCTACGACTACTACAAGCCATACGCCCGGCTCGACGAGGCCGGGGAACTGCTGATCGACGGCTACCCGATACCCGACATCAAGCGGTTTCCCGGACGCTATGACAGCGGCCCGTTTGCCTGGCTGCACGACCACTCGTACCTGGTACGCCTCGTTGCCCGCTTCACGCGCGGACTCGGCGGCGGCCTTGGCCGTTATGGCCAGAAGGGACCTGAAGGTTTCGAGGAGGCCGACATCTACCTGCAACCAGACAAGCCGTCCACCGGCCGGGTGATGCAGATCAACGCCCGGCTGCTGGCGAAGATTTCAGCCGCCTACCAGGCGCGCGGCATCCCGGTGATCGTGCTTGCTGCACCCACCAAATGCGAACTGGGCCAGTGCTATACGCTGGAAGAACGCAGCGACGCGGCCCGCAAGCTGCTCGAGCGCGCGCTCACCGGGCTGCCGGTCACGCTGGTCGATCCGGCCGACCGCTTCGACAGCACGGATTTCTGGAGCAAGGACGCCCACTGGAACGCCTCGGGGCACCGCAAGATCGCCGAGGCACTGCTGCCGGCGGTGTCCGACGCCCTGGCGGCCCGCCCCGGGCCAGTACCGCAGGCACAGTGACAAGCCCGGAACAGCATATATATGATTGACCCATTCCATCAGCGCTGAAGCAGGAGTTCGCCATGCAGACAACCCGCCGAGATGTACTGTCTTTCGCTTCCATCGGTGCCGCCGGTGCCGCCGGCCTGGCACTGGGCGCCTTCGCGCAATCAGCCGAAGCGGCCGGCAGCGTCGGCGGTTCTTCAGGCGGGAAGGGTCCGGGCATCGAAGGTCCTTATCTGGACCTGCGGACCGGCAAGGGCAACCAGATGGCCTATGCGCGCATCCAGGGCGATACCGACTGGGGCAAGCAGAAGTATTTCTGGTTCAAGGGCTACGTCAACGCCGTGCAGCCCGGCAAACGCGCGGTGAACCTGGTCGGCTCGCAGGGCTTTGGCGCCATCCGCCTGATCCAGCGGCCCGACGGCGCCATCGAGCGCCTGTGCCGCGAAATCATCCTGTATACCGACCTGCGCAGTGGTGAAGTGCTCAGCGAGTGGAAGAATCCGCTGACCAGCGAGGTGGTAAAACCGGTACATGTCGACAACGATCCCTTCAACTACCTGATCGAGGAATACTTTCCGTTACCGCCGTCCTTCGGTGGCCTCAACAAGGACGGCCCGCCGCCGAAGCGCATGCCGTTCATCCTGCCCTGGTACCAGCATGGCGACTGGCTGGAGATGGAAATCCATATCCATCTCGCCTACCCCAGCGCCCTGCAGCCGGACAAGTGGCCGCGCGAATCAGCCGGCCCGGTCGCGCAGGTATCCGAGTACTTCGCCCACCATGTGCGGGTTGAGGACATGCAGAACCCGAAGCTGACCACGGTGGATTACCGCGGCACCTGGAACCGCGTGACGCCCTGGCTGCCGTGGATGCTGATGGGCCAGGCGCCGGGTTTCTGCCTGTACAACTGCTTCATGGGCACGACCAGCAACCTCGACGAGATCTTCAACCGCTCGGTGCTCGACTACGCCGAGAAAAACTACGCGAAGTATTTCACGGCCCCGGAAAAATGGACCGGCGAGCCCAGCCTGTCGAGCCTGGAGCACTACGCACGGACGCAGAAGCCGGCACCGGTCAAGCCGGCAGCAGCGCCAGCCCGGAACTGAGGGCCTGCGTGAGCTGGCGCAACTCCGCCGGACTGATGATGTACGGCGGCATCAGGTAGATCAGCCGGCCGAAGGGACGAATCCAGACGCCGGCTTCCACAAAGCGGCGCTGCAGTTCGGCGACGGGTACCGGCTGGCGGGTCTCGACCACGCCGATCGCACCGAGCACGCGCACGTCGGCAACCGCCGGGTGTGCGGCGAGCGGCGTGAGTTCCCTGCGCAGCTGCGCTTCGATCGCCTGGACCTGCGCCTGCCAGGGGCTTTCAAGGAGCAGCGCCGTACTGCGTGAGGCCACGGCCGCGGCCAGCGGATTGGCCATGAAGGTGGGCCCGTGCATCAGCACGCCGCCATCCGCCGAAATACCGTGCGCGACACGCCGGGTGGTGAGCGTCGCCGCCATGCTCATGTATCCGCCGGTCAGCGCCTTGCCGAGGCACAGGATGTCCGGCTCCACACCGGCGTGCTCGCAGGCGAACAGGCGCCCGGTGCGGCCGAAGCCGGTGGCGATCTCGTCGGCAATCAGCAACACATCGTGCTGCCGGCAGAGTTCGGCGGCTTGCCGCAGCCAGTCGGCTGAATAGAACCACATGCCGCCGGCTCCCTGCACGATGGGCTCGAGGATCACCGCCGCGAGCTCGCCGGCATGCCGGCTGATGAGCGCCGCGAAGCCGTCGATATCGCCCGGCTGCAGGGCTTCACCGAAACGGCTGTGCGGCCGCCCGGCAAACAGCTGCTGCGGCAATACCGCGGCAAAACGCTCATGCATGCCATTGACGGGGTCACAGACCGCCATCGCACCGAAGGTATCGCCGTGGTAGCCACCGCGAATCGTGAGCAGGCGCGACCTGCGTGGCTGGCCCTGCGCCTGCCAGTACTGCAGCGCCATCTTGATCGCCACCTCAACCGACACCGAACCGGAATCGCTGAAGAACACATGCTGCAGCGATGCCGGCGTGATGGCGATGAGCTGGCGCGCGAGGCTGATCGCCGGCTCATGCGTGAGTCCGCCAAACATCACATGCGCCATGCGGCTTGCCTGCACGGCCAGCGCCCGGTTCAATTCGGGGTGGTTGTAGCCGTGTATCGCACACCACCACGAGGACATGCCGTCGATCAGCTCACGGCCATCATCCAGCTTGAGCCGCACACCGGCTGCCGAGCTCACCGTATAGGCCGGCAGCGGCTCGACCATCGAGGTATAGGGATGCCAGATATGCTCGCGGTCGAAGTCGGACATCAGCTCGCTCCGGGCAGGCTGGTCGCGTCGAGCCAGGTGTTGAGCCGTGCGGGCGTGCAGCCCCCGGCCAGGAACGGCACCGTGCCCAGCCGCAAGGCCGGCAGCCGCAATTCAAGCGTGCGGATGTTGTCCGCCAGCGCGTCCATGTCCGGCGTCACGCAGTTCGCCACCCAGCCGGCCAGCGGCAGGCCCGCAGCCCTGATCGCCCCGGCGGTGAGCAGCGCATGGTTGAGGCAACCAAGGCGCATGCCGACCACCAGGATTACCGGATAGCCGAGGGCAACGGCGAGATCAGCCATGGTTTCAGCCGGATTCAGCGGCACCAGCCAGCCACCGGCACCCTCCACCAGCAACAGCTCGGCACCGCTCGTCTCCTGCGCGCGAACATGGCTGGCCAGTTCCGCTGCACGCAAGCCCACACCGCTCCGCTCCGCGGCGATATGCGGCGCGATCTCCGGCTCGAGTGCGACGGGATTCACCGCCGCATAGCTGGCCGGCAGGCTGGAGCAGCGCTGCAACACGAGGGCATCCTCGTTCACCAGCAGTCCGTCCCGGTACACGCAACCGGCGGCCACGGGCTTGAGGCCGAGGCTGCGCAGGCCACAGGCCTGCGCGTTCAGCAGCAATGCGGCCGTCACCTGGGTCTTGCCCACGCCGGTATCGGTACCGGCGATGAAATAGCGTCGCGGCCTCATGGCCTGGCCGTCTCCGACAGCGCAGCAAGCAGCTGGTCCACGTCCGCTGGCTGATGCAGTGCGGAGAACGTGATGCGCAGGCGCGCGGTTCCCGCCGGCACCGTTGGCGCGCGGATCACACCGACCAGCACACCACGCGCTTCGAGTGCCGCCCCGAGTTCCAGGGTCGGCCCGGATGCGCCGATGACCAGCGGCTGGATCGGCGTCCGCGACGGCAGCAGCTGCAAGCCAAGCTCGGCGGCACCCTGGCGGAAGCGGACCACATGTTCGGCGAGGCGCGTACGCCGCCACTCTTCCGCCCGCGCAATGCGCAGGCTTTCCAGCGTGGCAGCCGCCAGCGCGGCCGGCATGGCGGTGGTGTAGATGTAATGGCGCGCACGCTGGACCAGCATTTCGACCAGCGCCTCGCTGCCGGCGACAAAGGCTCCGGCGGTGCCGAAGGCCTTGCCGAGGGTGCCAACCAGCACGGGCACGTCGGTACAGTCATGGCGGGCAGGATCCACCACGCCGCAACCCTGCGCGCCATGCACGCCGATGCCATGCGCATCGTCGATCATCAGCCAGGCCCCGTGACGCTTCGCCAGTGCGATCAACGGCTCGAGCGGGCACAGGTCGCCGTCCATGCTGAAGGTGCCGTCGCTGACGATCAGCTTGCGTCGTGGGGACGAACGGTGCGCTTCAAGCCGGCCGGCGAGATCCACGGTGTCGGCGTGGGCGTACCACTCGAAACCGGCACCACTGAGCCAGCCGCCATCCAGCAATGAGGCATGGTTGAGCCGGTCCTCGAAAACGTGATCACGCTCGCCGAGCAGGGTACTGATCGTGCCGACATTCGCGGCATAACCGCTGCCGAAGAGCAGCGCACGGGGCCGGCCGGTGAGTTCCGCAAGCGCAAGCTCCAGCTCTGCATGTGCGGCTGTATGGCCCGACACGAGATGCGACGCACCGCTGCCCACGCCCCAGCGGTCGGCGCCGGCCTTGAAGGCTGCGGTCACACGGGGATCGGCTGCCAGCCCCAGATAGTCATTGCTGCAGAAATTCAGCAGCCGCCGGCCGCCGACCACCAGTTCACGGCCGGCCGGACTTTCCACCACGCGCCGGTGCCGGTAGAGATGCCGTCTGCCCAGTGCGGAAAGCGTTGCCGGAATATCGTCGAAAGCTGCCAAGAGGTGTTCGCCGTGCTGCACACCGCGCAGCTTAAGTGCTGTCTCAGAACATGGCGAGCGGATTACGCGTGACCAGCCAGAAATGACCGCCAAAGAACACCAGCCAGACCGCAACCGCCAGCCCTACCGCACTGCCGACCAGCGTGCCCCGGTCGGTCGGCCAGCGGGCACGTCCGCCGAGCAGCGCGGCAAACGGCAGTACCGAGGTCGGTCCTGCCAGCCTCTGCCACTCCGCTTCGCCCAGCATCTTGCGCTTGCGGGTCTCCACCGCCCACATGCCGATCATGGCAAAGGAACCCAGTCCGCCGAACATGATCACGGCGGCCAGATCGCCGTTTGCCGGCACATGGGCGAGCCCCCACAGACCCAGCGCCCACAGCAGCGGATGACGGGTGATCGCCACGACACCTGGCTTGTTGGCATCAAAAGGCCTGGCCACGAAGGCGATGGAGAACGGATTCGGTTGCAGGAGGCCCGCGCCGAACAACAGGGCCGCAACCGGCATCAGCGCAACGGTAATGGCGTAGGTCCATACCTGCGGCGGCCACAGCTCGATGTAGGGCGCCTGCTGCGCAGACTTGATCAGCCAGGTGAACAGCGCCAGCGACATCGCCGAATAGCAGATGGTAAACAGCACCTCGCCGAGCAGCGCAACCAGGCGCCGGCGTATGGCCGGCGTGGCCGCAATCAGGTGCGATAGCAGGAAGATGGCGAAAACGCCCAGAAACCGCGCCATGGCCAGACTACCCGTGGGATGGTTGATTGAAGACCCGGGCCATGTAGTCGACGAACTCCCCGGCCACACCCTCACCTGATTCGATGCCGGCGAGCGTCTTCGCCAGCTCTTTCTTGAAGTCGAGCTGCATCTGCCGGAGGATCTGGATGCGCTGCGCCTGCGGTGATCCCGCACCGTGCAGCGATTCGGTCAGATAGCCCACCGCATTGCGCCCGAGCGTCATGTTTTCTATCAGCCGCAGGATGCGCAGGCGGTCCTCGGTGGGGATATCCGCACGCCCCTGCAGATACTTGCGCATCAGCGCGCCGATCTCCGGGTGATCGAGATCCTGCTCGGAGGGTTGCGTCACCATCAGGCCACCGGCCAGGTCCTGCGCGAGGCGGCTGATCTCGTAGGGAAAGCGCGTGACATGGTGCTTGCAGACATTGGCCAGCATGTCGTCGCAAATATAGACCCCGGACTTCAGTGGCACGGCCTGAAAACTCGCGGCGATGCCGGTTGCATAGATGGTTTCGTTGAGATGCGTCATCTCGACCAGCTTGTCGCGGACATGCGAAACCTTGTCCACACCGTTGAACTCGGCGATGGTGGCCGCTGCGCCGATCAGTACATCGCCCACCCCGGACTTGCAGACGTAGCTGCGCCGGTGATAACCGGTGAAACGCTCGACCAGGGTGGCGGCAAAAGCGGTTTCGCGGTCCATGAAGACGCGCTCCCAGGGGATGAACACCTCGTCGAAGATGATCATCGCTTCCTGGCCGCCGAATTTCCGGTTGCCGGGATCGATGTCGCCGCCCTCCATGCTGCGCGTGTCGCAGGACTGGCGGCCATAGATGTAGGTGATGCCGGGCGCGTCGACCGGTACGGCACCGACGATCGCATAATCCTCATCCGCCGGACCGAGCCGCATGGTCGGCATGACCAGCAGCCAGTGCGAGTTGATGCAACCGGTCTGGTGCGCCTTGGCGCCGCGGATGTAGACCCCCTCATCGGTACGCCGGCTGACATGCACGAACAGGTCGGGATCGGCCTGCTCGTGCGGCGCCTTGCTGCGGTCACCCTTGGCATCGGTCATCGCGCCACCGATCACATAACCGGCGCGCTGCATTTCCGTTACGAAGGCAAGGAAACGCTGGTGATAGCGGGTGCCATGCGCCGCATCGATATCGAAGGTGACGGAATGCAGGGCGTTGATCGCATCCATGCCCACACAGCGCTGGAAGCAGGTACCGGTCAGTTGCCCGAGCCGCCGCTGCATCTTGTTCTGCAGGATCAGATCCTGCGCACTGCCTGCCACGTGCAGGAAACGGTTGATGCGCTCGCCGGTGTAGGGAGAAATTGCGCTGGCAAGTTCCGGGTTACTCACCGCCAGGTCGTAGGTCTCGGCGACCGCATTGATCGACGGCCGGATGAGCGGATGATCGACTGGCTCCTCGACGAGTTCACCGAAGAGGAACACGCGCAGCTTTCGGCCACGCAGGCTGGCGATGTACTCCTCCCCGCTGCGGATTGGATTGCCCACTCGCTTCAATCTCCTGAACTGTCTGCAGATCGCCGGACGCTACAATGCCAGAATACGCAGATCTTCTGCCCGTACTGTAGCATCCTGTCTGCCCTGCGAACGTCTGCGGGAGCTGCTCGCCAGACCGAGTCCAGTTATCAGGGGGAACGCTTTAAATGACCCAATGCTGCTACATGATCGTCCTCGCCGAACTGAGCGACCGTGAGCGTTTTCTCGCCGACTATGCCAGTGTGGTCCCTGCACTGGTCACGCGCTTCGGCGGCCACTACCTGATCCGCGGCGCCGGCGGAACCTTCCTTGAAGGCGGCTGGTGCGACCACCCCAGCGCACTGGTATCGCAGTGGCCCAGCCGCGAACATGCGCTGCGCTTCTGGCACTCGCCCGAGTACCAGCAGGCGCGGAAACTGCGCGAAGGCACCGGACGTTTTCAGGTGCTGCTGATCGACGGACCGCCAGTCAGCCTGCCGACCTGAGCCAGCCGGAAGCGGCAAGTCATCATGCAGAAGACGCCAACCATCGTGATCACGGGCAGCGCCAGCGGCATCGGCTACGGGCTGGCGCAGCAATTCCTCGCGCGTGGCTGCAGGGTCATGCTCGCGGACCTGCCCGGCAACCGGCTGGACGCGGCAGCAGCCGCGCTCGGCACACCGGAGCGCGCGGGCAGCCGGGCCTGTGACGTCAGCCAGCGGGAGCAACTGCAGGAACTCTGGGATGCCGCCGTAGCGCGCTTCGGGCGCGTCGACTTCTGGATCAACAATGCCGGGGTCGGCCCGCCGGTGATCCGCCTCGATGCGGTGCCACCCGACTGGCTGGACCGCGCCATCGACGTCAATATCGATGACGGTCGATGAAAACCGGCGGATACGCGAACGCATCGGTACCGCCAACTGGCAGAAAATCCGCTGGGTGATGAATGCAATCGCCGATACGCCGGACGCAGCTGCCCCGTGGCTGGTGGAGCGCATCCTCAAGGGGCAGCAACCAATCGATCGCCTGCCGCCGCTGGTTTTCCTGCGCCGTCTGCTGGTTTCGCTGCTGACCCACCCCGACCCGCTCAGCCATCACGGCCTGTAAACACAGGCACATCGGCCTGCCGCTCAGGCCGACTGGCGGTTCGCTGCGCGAATCTCCCTGATCTCGGCCTCGGTCTCGGCTGACAGCGGGGCAGCAGCAGCACCGCACAGCATGTCGACGAGATTGCTGACGAAGAGCACGGGCAAGGCCCGGAAAATGGCTGTTTCAGCCCGGTTGACCAGCGTGAGGCGCTGGCGATCCGCCAGCGCATTGATCATGGCGACCCACATCAGTCCGAAGCGCATCCCCGCGACTTCCTCCGGAATCTCCGGAAATACTTCACGCAAATGCTGATAGACCGTACCAACGCTCTCGCTCAGGTGATTACGCCACATGCTGACCAGATCGAGCGCCGGGTTGCTGTAGAGCTGCGACAGAAACATGATGAAATTGCCGCCACCGGTCTCCTCGATTTCGGCGACGATCGGGTAGACCAGCGCCTTCATCAGGGGCCGCACCTGCTCCCGCTCCCTGGCCGACATGCCCGCCAGCATGGCATGGCGTCGCTTGTTGATCCGCTCACCGCGATACTCGTGGATCGCCTTGACCAGATCTTCCTTGGAACCGAAGTGGTAATGGGCTGCCGAGGAGTTCCGCTGCCCGGCCGCAGCGTTGATCTGCCGCAGCGAGACGTTGTCGAACCCGCTCTGGGCAAACAGCCGCTCACCCGCGAGGATGAGCTGCTCGCGGGTACGTTCGCTGGTGGGCGTCAGCTTGCTGCGTGCGGTGGTCACGTCACCCTGCTACCAGTAATGGGTCCAGCGCGAACGTTCCTGGAAATAGCGGAAGGCATCGCGCTTGTCCTTGGGAATATAGTCGATGTAGCCGCCGGGAGAATAGCGCTCCTGGTACTGGTCCAGCACGGGCCGGTACAGGCTCAGGTGCAGGTCGGGAATCCGGTGCCGCTGGCGGAACTCGCCGATGGGGATACGGGCGGAGATTTTGGTTTCGAAGGGTCCGGCCTTGCAGAGTTCGACGCCGCGCGGCGCGAAGATTGCCGAGCGGCCCGGACCACCGTGGGCCTGATCGTCGAAAAAGCCCGGATTGCGCTCGCCCGTATTGACGCAGTTGTTGGCGATCATCGTATAGAGGCTGTTGTGGTACGAGGTCAGCCGCATGTCGTCGAACTCGAATCCGCCGGTGGCGACGCGACAGATCAGCTCGGCACCCTTGAAAGCCATGCAACGGAACAGCTCGGGCTCGAACTGCACGGCGGACATCGCGATGTTGCCGATATCGGTGCGCTCGACCGGAATTACGGCATCGATGCCATACATCTCGACAAAACGGTCGTAGACGTCATAGATCACCGAGGTGTACTGCTCGGCGCCAGGGAACATGCCGCGCACATTGCGCTGCTTCCAGTGCGTGACGATCGAACCATCCGGCTTGGCCATCACCATCAGGTGCAGGATATGGCCCGGCCAGTTTTTTTCGTCCTTCGCATAGGTGCCGAAGATGATGTAGCAGTTGTACTTCTTCGCACGCTGCGCGACCAGTTCCGTTTCCGGTCCCGGGACCTCCAGCGCCAGCCGGTAATGCTGCTCGCGGGTCCATTCGGAAAAGCCGGTGATGGGGAATTCATGGAACAGCAGCAGGTCGCTGCGCCCGCCAAAACCCTGCGCGATATCGATGCACTCGAGGAAGTAGTCGAGGTTCCGGCGCAGATCAGGGGCGGGATTCGCGCCATTGACGCCGAGCACGCGGGTCTGCGCCACGGTGGCAGTGATAGCCTCCTGGCGCAGCGCCACGGTGGCATAGGTACCGTCGGCCCGGACCATGGGCATGGCGGAATCAGTCATGAAGCATCTCCGTCAGGGGAACAGGACGAAGACGATGTTAATACACTCTGTGACAACAACCGTACAACACGCAAAAAACGCAAGAAAATCACTCAGAAGCGGTACTGGAACTCCACCCCCACATCCCGGCCACGCTTGGGATTGATGCTGAAAAGGCGCGGATCCTTGGCGTTGTTGGCGTCGGCGACAGCGTCACCGGTGTCCGGTGAATTGCGCAGGTTCCCATAGGCGTCGATCAGCCCGGCATCCCTGAGTCCCTGGATGTCGACGCTGCCGAAGTTGTAGAAGTCCAGGACGGCGACCGGGGTATTGTCATCGGTGAGGTTGCGCACGTAGCCGGTCAGCGTCCAGCGGTCAGCCTCGACACCTGCGCGCAGGTTCAGGGTCATGTCGTTGCCGATCCATGCCAGGTTGTTCGCCGCGCTGTAGCGCTTGCTGTTCAGCACGAAGTCCGGGGTGACAAACAGGGTCAGCCCTTCGGACAGCGGTGCCGTCACATTCGCGCCGAGTATCAGCGTGTGTTTCGGCACATTGGGTACATGGTGGCCAGAGATGTCACCGTCACCGGTCGAGTTGAAAAGATCCGGATCATGGCCTTCGACATATCGCGAATCGGTAAAGCCGTAGTTGGCGATCAATGACAGGTTGTCAGTCGCCTGGAAGACGGTCTCGAGCTCGATGCCATGTACTTCCGATTTGCCGACGTTGCGGATGATCGTCGTGCTCAGGTAGGCGCCGCTGTTCTGGCGTATCTTCACAATGCTGAACAGGCCCTGGTTTTCCCAGTCGATGTAGTAGAGCGCGAGGTTGGTGCTGAGCCGGCCGTCCAGCCAGGTGGCCTTGCCGCCCAGTTCCCAGGTCCACTGCTCTTCCTCCTGGACGATGGCCTGTGACCCGGGAAGACAGGGATTGACCAGCAGGGGCTCCGATGGCGTGCATCCACTCAGGCCGGCGATCACCGCATTCGGGTCATTGCCGGCGCGGAAGAATTCGGAATTGAAATCACCCGGCTTGTTGCCCTTGGCGGTGAGGAAGTACAGCGTCAGCTCATCGCTCGGCTGCCAGCGCAGCGTGATGCGCGGCGTGAAGTTGCTGAAGTCCAGGTCGACCTGGTCCGGCGAGCAGATATCCGGATCATCGGGATCACAGCTGCCCAGGGCGCCGCCTCTCAGTGACTTCTCATCCTTTGCGTAGCGCGCTTCCAGGGCCAGCGTCCACTGCTCCGCCAGATCGATATCGAGACTGCCGAATACGGCCTCGTTGCTCACGTCGACAAAGGTCGAGGGCGGGAAAGCGGTGGTTACCGGATTGTCAGGGCTAAAGAAGTTCGTCAGCGCAACCGCCGGTCCAACGTAGCTGCGCTGGCGGTTCTCGCGATCCTGGTCGTACCAGTAGACGCCGAGACTGTAGCGCACGGGCAAGTCACCGGGAGAATCGATGCGGAACTCCAGCGACTTGTCCTCGATATCGCGCAGGTTATCGAAATGAAACAGGCCCCAGACCGCCCTGGTCTGCGTATGGTCGAGGTCGAAGAGCTGCTGGAAATCATCCTTGTTCCAGGCGCCACGGGTGGTCAGGGAAAAACCACCGAGATCCTGCACGTATTCCAGCAGCAGGCGATTCTGCTCACGGTAGGTACCCGGCTCCTGCCCTGGAATGGAGAAGTCCTCCGGATGTGGATCCTCCGGGCTCGGCAGGGAGTCCGCAAAACGGTAGGTCACGCCCTCACGCATATCCGGCAGGTTGATGCGGTTGATCCGCCCATCGGCACTCCACTTGCCGCAATAGTCGCCATAGGTCGTGGCAAACCAGGGCTCACCTTCAGTCCCGACATAGGGCAGGTTGCAGTTCAGCTCCGTGACGATCAGGTTGGGAAAGTGGGAATCGTCACTCTTGGTAAATCCGTACTTGAGGCTGACCTCGGCGTCATCGGTCGGGCGCCAGACCAGCTTGCCGAGCAGATCGGTGGACTCCTCCGCACCCAGCCGGGTGTTGTCCGCCATCTGGGGAGAATCCTTGAGGAAAACCCGCACCGGCAGACGTCCGTCCGAATCGTAGTCGGCCTGCCCCGCCGCACCGGCCAGCTGCGGATTAGACGCCGGGGCGCCGGCCTCGAGCTGGTTGCGCCATTGGCCGCCATATTCGGACCAGCTGCCGGAAACCAGATAGGAAAAGGTGCTGTCACCGATCGGGCCACTCGCCCAGCCATTCACGGCATGATCATCGTGCGTGCCGGAACGGCCGTTGATCTCGGCCTGGAAGGTATCGGTCGGTTTCTTGGTCACATAGTTCACGGCACCGGAAAATGTCGCGCGGCCAAACTGCGCCGATTGCGGGCCACGCAGGACTTCCACCCGCTCCACGGCACTCGTCACTGCCGTGGAAATGCTGCCCGACACGAATACGCCGTCGATGAAATAGGAGGCGTTGGGCTCGCCGCGACTCGGCGGTGCGCCCATGCCGCGAATCGTCGGTCGGTCAGTATCGCGGCCTGTCTGCTGCAGCGTACGGAAGCCCACGGTGAAGTTGGCGATATCGTAGTCGCTGGTCAGGCCGCGGCCCTGCAACTGCGAAGCATCCAGGGTGGCGATGGAGAGCGGCACATCCTGCAGGCTCTCTTCCCGTTTGCGTGCGGTCACGATGATTTCAGTGAAACCCGCATCCTTGTCGAGTTCCGTATCGGCCGACTGGGCCAGAAGCGGAGGAACAAGCAGCGTGGCTCCGCCCAGCGCCAAAACAATCGCACGCACGCGCAAGCCGGTCGCAGACCGCTTTTGCTGAAACAACATTGGACTCCCCCACTGCCGAGCGCGGCTGTTTCCGTCTTCCGACCCGCCGCGTGTCCGGATGCTACCTCAAACTTTAAGCGACAGAAAGACTGAAGTCGTCGCCAAGAATCAGGCCGATTGCTCGACAGCCGCCGCACGAAATGGTCCGAGTGCGGCCCACAGCGCAACGGCCGCCAGCGGCACGCTCACGCAATTGACCAGCGCCATCGAGGACCCGACCGCAAGCGGATCGCCGAAGACAGCGTCGGTGATCACGCCCACCGCTGTCGGGCCAAGGCCCGCAGTGACAAGATTGAGTACCAGCATCCAGGTTGCGGAAATCTGCGCACGCATCTGGTTGGGCGCAATCACCTGCAGGGCGGCCGGGGCAACAGCCATCGACAGGCTGGCCACGAATACCAGCGGACAAAACAGCGCAACGGCTACGGCAGGTGTCTTGATGGTCGTGGCCAGCGCACAGAGGGGCACCAGCAACACCGCCGCCAGCAGGCCCACGCGCAGCGTGCCGTCGCGGTAGCCGCGTTGCTGGAACATGTCGGCAAGCCAGCCACCTGCATACACGCCAAGCGGCGACAACACCACCAGGATGCTGCCGAGTGTCAGCGCCGCCTGCGGCGGACTGTAGCCGAGCACCCGCACGAAATAACTGAAACCCCAGGTAATCGTGGTGGTGATCGGTACCGCGAGCAGCGCAAAGCCGATGAAGTGCATGATGAACACACGCCAGCGTTGCGCGGCATAGCGCACGACCACCAGAAAGGGAATGCCAGCCGCATGTCCGGCCAGCGCACCGCGCCGTTCCGGTTCGCGCACCGTCAGCATCAGCAGTGCGATCAGCAAACCCGGCAGTCCCACGGTGAAAAGCACCATCTGCCAGGGGCGCACGGCACCGATGAGCGGCAGGCTGATTGCACCAGCCTGCCCGACCATCTGTATCACCAGCCCGCCGACCAGGAAGGACAGACCCGCACCGAAAAAGGCACCCGCCTGGTAAACCCCGATCGCACGGCCGAGTTTCTCCCGCGGAAAATAGTCGGCAATCATCGAATAGGCGGCCGGGGACAGCGCAGCCTCACCCACACCCACGCCCACGCGCGCCAGGAACAGCTCGAGGAAATTGCGCGCCAGACCGCAGACGGCCGTCATCACGCTCCACAGGAAAATGCCCCAGCCGATGATCGCGCGCCGGCTGTAGCGATCGGCGAGCCGGCCGATCGGCAAGCCGACCGCCGCATAAAACACCGCAAATGCCAGTCCCTGCAGGATCCCGAGCTGGGTATCCGTGAGGCCGAGGTCCTGCTTGAGCGGCTCGACCAGCATCGCCAGGATGATGCGGTCGATGAACGAGAAGATGAAGGCAACGACGAGGATGGCGAGTGCATACCAGGCCACGGCCGGTCGCGGCCATGGCGGGAGCGACTGCGGGGGGCCGGCGTCCTGCCCCGGCGTGTTCATCAGGCCGGCTGCCGGTCGCCGGAGGAGACCGTTGCCTTCTGCCAGGCAAAGTCCTCCTCGATGAAGTCACGCAGCGCCGCAACGATCCGCGCATACAGCGAGCCGGGCGCATGCTGCCCGACCTGGGCGGCAAAGCGTGGCACCCAGCTGACCAGGTGTCGTTCGGCAAAATCCAGCTGGGCAAGCTGGTAGGACAGCACCTCTTCCGCCTGTTCGGACTCCCTGAAGCACAGGTAGTGCATGAACTCGAGCTGCAGGGACAGGTGATCCGGCTGCCAGGCGAATTTCTCGTCGAGGACATAGCCGAAGTAGTCATAGAAACGCACCACGTCTTCACGCGTGCCAGACCGCTGCCCGGTCTGCAGGTCCTCACGGATCGGCACCGGTGGACCCTGACTGCCGACCTCGAACAAGCCGCTGTACTCTGCCTGCAACTGCTTCAGCTCCGCCGCCCCGACTTCGGCAAGCAGGGCGTCGAGCGTTTCGCCGAGGCCTGTCCGCTCCCGCAGCCCGGCCCGTACATCCACCTCGTGCGGCGAGGCCAGCAATTCCGAGAAGGCCGCATAACACAGGCAGCGCAATGCGGCTGACTCGGCCACATTCCTGTTGCTCACGGAGCGCAGGGCGCCAGGCGTATTTCCCGCTGCCACGCTGCTCATGCGCCCTGCCCCGAACCGTGTGCCGGTTGCCGGTAACCGTTCATTTTCTGTCCATGCCTGCCCGCGCCAAGGCCGCGCCCCGAAGTGTGGCAACATACCGTTACAGAAGAACGGCAACAAGCCGGTACATCATCAGGACTGTTCGTGATCAGCTACGAGGAAGCACTCGGCATCATCCTCGCCGAGTCGGCCGTGCTGGGGCAGCACAGCGTTCCACTGCATGCCGCTGCCGGTGGCGTCAGCGCCGCGCCGCTGCATGCCCGCCTCGATGTGCCGGCATTTGCCAATGCAGCCATGGATGGCTATGCGGTAGCCGCCAGGGACACCGTCGGTGCCAGCGAACAGCAGCCGCTGACTTTGCCGGTCGCCGGGACGGTGGTCGCCGGCACCACTCCGCCGCAGGCCTCCCCGGGCAGTGCCTGGGAAATCATGACGGGCGCGCCGATGCCGGCCGGACTCGATGCCGTGGTACCGGTCGAACGCATCGCCGGACATGTACCGGGCAGCCCCACACCGGCCAGCATTCGCCTGGTGCAGGCGGCCGGATACGGCCAGAACGTGCGGCAGATGAGTGAAGACTTCCGGCGCGGCGACCTGGTGGTGGCTGCGGGCACACGGCTGGCGCCGCACCACCTGATGGGCCTCGCCGCCTGCGGCCTGGATGAGGCATGCATCCGCGCCACGCCGCGCATGGCGATCCTTACCACCGGCAGCGAACTGGCGACCAGCGGCAGCGAGTTGCAGCAGGGCCGTATCCGCGACGCCAACGGTCCCTATCTGCAGGCCCTGCTCGCACGGCTGGGCATCGCCGGCAGCATGCAACGCACGGCTGCCGACACCGTCGCCGTCCTGCGCGCAGAACTGGCGCAACTGGCCGACAGCTGCGACCTGATCCTCACCACCGGCGGAGTCTCGGCAGGCCGCCTCGACCTGCTGCCGGACGTGGTGCGCACACTCGGCGGCGAGATCCTGTTCCACAAGGTCGCCATCCGGCCCGGCAAACCGATCCTCTATGCGCGGCTGCCCGGCGGCAAGCACCTGTTCGGCCTGCCCGGCAATCCGCTGGCGGTGGCTGTCGGCGTGCGTTTCTTCGTCATGCCGGCCCTGCGCGCGATGCAGGGCCAGCCGGCCGAGACCTTCACCCCGGCGATCTGCGGTGAAGCGGTGCGCAGCCGTGGCCAGCTGCGCTTCTTCGCCAAGGCCTGCCGGTCGGTGGACGGCGAGGCGCGCAGCCGGGTGCAGATCCTGCCGGGACAGGAATCGTTTCGCATCGGTTCCCTGCTGAAGGCCAACTGCTGGGCGGTGATTCCGGAAGGTAATCCGCTGCTGCCGGCCGGCAGCACCGTCGAGACAGCCCCCCTCTACCCCGACAACGAGCCGTAGGAGCGGCTTCAGCCGCGATCATCGTCGGAGCGGCCTCAGCCGCGATCTGAAAATCGTGCCTGAAGGCGCTCCTACAACCCGACGGACTGCAGGACGAAGTCAGCGATCAGCCCGACATCCTGGCGGGCAAACACCGGGCGCCCCTCATCCGGCAGCGGCACATCGGAAACAATCGCCAGCACGGCCGGGTCACCCGCAGCGAGTTGCGGCGCAGGCGCAGCACTGCGACGGATCTCGAGGCGCGGATGCGTGCCGTGCTTCCAGCCCTCGACCAGCACCAGATCCAGCGGCCCCATGTGGCCGAGCAGCTCTTCGAGGCTGGCCGGCGGCTGATCCGCCAGCTCGCGGATATGCGCCCAGCGGGAGGCCGACGCGACGATCACTTCCGCCGCGCCGGCATTCCGATGCAGATAGCTGTCTTTGCCAGGATGGTCGATATCAAAGCTGTGGTGCGCATGCTTGATGGTGCCCACCCGCCAGCCGCGGCGGGTGAGCTCACGCACCAGGTCGACGATCAGTGTGGTCTTGCCGGAATTCTTGTAGCCGGCAACACCGAATACCCTGATCAGGCCTTCTTCGCCCAGGCACTGCACCAGCCGGCAGCAGCAACCAGCTTGCCCGGGAAGATCGCGCAGGGCCGGTAAGCCTCGCCGTCCTTGCCCTGGATCACCTGGCAGTTGGCACAGGTCTGGCCTGCGGCATAGCGGGCAGCCATCGGGTTCTTGGTATCGACATTCTTCGCATCAGGTACGTAGAGCAGCGCCTTGGCGGACGGATCGTTCGGATCCAGCTTGGGCAGGTCGGCAGCCGTAGCCGTGGCGGCATTCATCAGCACGGCACCAGCGGGGACCGCCACGGCGACCGTTGCGAGGAAACGGCGGCGGGTAAATTCCTGACTCATTTTCAATTTCCTTCGGTTAAAGAACTTGCGCAGGCCGGCCAAAATCCGGCGTGGAGCATCTTAGCAATGCACCCGGAGCAGCGCATCTGCAATTCCCCTTGTAGTCAAGGCGCGCATACCGGACAGCCGCCTCGCATGAAGGCGTGCGGTTACAAAAAGTTACAAAGCGGCAGTGCCACCGACACGGTTGGCAAGAAATCATCTATCTGAATGATTTTCATATATTTTATGGACTGTAATCTGTCCACCCGGGGGACCACGATGCGCCTGCCGCCCGCACCCGGGCGAACTGTCGATGGCATGGCCCTGCCTGAGCCTCTAGAGTCTCGCTGCTGCCGCGCACTGCGTACCCTTCAAGGACTGTCCATGCAACTCTTCGACCAGCTGACGAGCCGCCCCAAGTTCATTGCCTTCGGCCTTGCGGTCCTCGTCGCGATCTGGCTGCTCTCGGGCTACCTCGACAAGAAACCGGGCGAAGCGGTGGGCCAGGCCGACGCAGGGGCAAGCGCCGGCACCCTGAGTGTGCAGTTCCAGCCCCAGGTGGCCCAGCCGGTGACGCGCAACCTGAGCATCTATGGCCGCACGGCGCCAGTACGCCAGGTGGAACTCAAGGCAGAGACCAGCGGCCGCGTCAGCGAACTCGGCACAAGGCGTGGTGCCCTCGCCCGCCAGGGCGAAATGCTCCTCAAGCTCGACCTGCGCGACCGCCAGGCACGCCTGGAACAGGCCAGGGCCGGCGTGGCGCAGCAGGAGGCCTCGTACAAGGGCCAGCTTGAACTCAAGCCCAAAGGCTACGTCTCCGATACCCAGCTCGCGGAGACCCTGGCCAAACTCGAAACCGCACGGGCGGAATTGACCCGCGCCGAACTGGACCTTGAATACATGAACGTGCGGGCACCGTTTGACGGCATGGTGCAGGAGCGCGAAGTCGAGATCGGTGATTACGTGCGTGCCGGTGATCCGGTTGCCACCTTTGTCGACAACACCCGGCTCATCGTGACCGGCAGCATCGCCGAACAGGATGCCGGCTTTGTCCGCATCGGCACGCTGGCCACCGCGCACCTGGTCACCGGCGAGGTCGTCAGCGGCAAGATCCGCTACATCGCCCCGGTTGCCGACGAGGCCACCCGCACCTTCACCGTCGAACTCGAACTGCCGAATCCGGCCGGCAAACTGCCGGCAGGCGTCACCACCGAGATGCGCATTCCGGCCGGCGTGGTGCTCGCCTACCAGGTTTCACCCTCGCTGCTCACGCTGGATGCCGAGGGCGAACTCGGCATCAAGACGGTGGACGCCGATGGCAAGGTGATCTTCCACCGCGTCAGCATCGCGCAGTCCGGCACCAATGGCGTATGGATTACCGGCCTGCCCGACCAGGCCAACATCATCGTCGTCGGCCAGGGCTATGTGTCGGCAGGCCAGTCGGTGAAAGCGGTCCCGGCAAAGGCGGTTGATCCACGGGGCGCGGGCCAGACCGCGATTCTGCGCCCATGAATGCACTGATCGACCTCTGCGTCAGCCGCAGCCGCGCCGTGCTGGTCGGGCTGGTAGTGCTGCTGGCGGCCGGCGTGGTGTCTTATCGTGCCATCCCGAAGGAAGCCCAGCCGGACGTCGATTTCCCCTACGTCAGCATCATGGTCATGCTGGATGGCGTATCCGCCGAGGATTCCGAGCGTCTGCTGGTGCGGCCGATGGAGCAGCAACTGCGGAACATCGAGGGCATCAAGGAGATGGTCGCATCGGCGACCGAGGGCCGCGCCTCCATCACCCTCGAGTTCGAACCCGAAGTCGACATCGACCAGGCGCTGACCAACGTCCGCGAACGGGTCGATCAGGCCAAGGCCGAGCTGCCTGAAGACGCGCGCGAACCGACTGTCAACGAAATCAAGTTCTCGCAGTTCGACCCGATGATGGTCATCAACCTGGGCGGCGACCTCCCCGAGCGCAGCATGAACAGCATCGCCCGCAACCTGCAGGATCGGCTGCAGGCAGTCGACGGGGTGCTCGAGGTCCAGCTGGTCGGCATCCGTGACGAGGTGCTGGAGATCGTCATCAATCCGCTCACCATGGAGAGTTACGGACTCTCGCCAGCCGATGTGCTCAACTTCGTGCAGCGGAACAACCGGCTGGTCGCAGCGGGCTCACTGCAGTCCGAACAGGGGCGCTTTGCGGTCAACGTGCCGGGACTGATCGAATCGCCGGAGGATCTGCTCAGCCTGCCGCTGAAGGTGGATGGCCAGAAAGTGGTGTATTTCCGCGATATCGCCCAGGTACGCCGCACCTTCAAGGACCCGGAGAGCTACGCGCGGCTGAATGGCAACCCGGCCGTCGGCATCCGCATTGTCCAGCGCAATGGCTCCAACCTGCTCGACGTGGCCGCCAACATCAAGCGCGTGGTTGCCGAAACGCAGAAGGACTGGCCGCCGGGCATCACCCTCACCTACTCGCGCGACAAGTCCACCCTCGTGCGTGATGACGTCAACCAGCTGGTCAACGACGTGGTCGTCGCCGTGTTGCTGGTGGTCATCTGCCTGATCGGCATCCTTGGCCTGCAAAATGCCCTGCTCGCCGGCATCTCCATTCCCGGATCCTTCTGCGCCGCCTTCCTGCTGCTCGATATGGGCGGCATGACCATGAACATGGTGGTGTTCTTCGGCCTCATCATGTCGGTGGGCCTGGTGGTCGACGGCGGTATCGTGGTGGTCGAACTGGCCGACCGGCGCATGGCCGAGGGCCTCGACCGTCGCGTGGCCTACGCAGAGGCTGCCAAGCGCATGGCCTGGCCGATCTTTGCCTCCATCTCGGCCACCATCGTCGCTTTCCTGCCGCTGGTCTTCTGGCCTGGCCTGATCGGCAGTTTCCTCAAATCGATGCCGATCGTGCTGGTCTATACGCTGGTCGCCTCCCTGGTCATCGCGATGTTCGTGGTGCCGGCCCTGGGTTCGATATTCGGCCGCGCCGGCCATCTCACACCAGAGAACCGCCACCAGCTGATGCTGGCCGAAACCGGTGACCTGGACCAGATCGGCGGCTGGACCGGCCGCTACCTGGCGATC
Organism: Gammaproteobacteria bacterium; assembly: GCA_023383705.1. Taxonomy (GTDB): domain Bacteria; phylum Pseudomonadota; class Gammaproteobacteria; order Steroidobacterales; genus SHZI01. Next base: position 26,267 of record JAHDYM010000034.1, read on the forward strand.
GTCACGCGTGCCGTCAACCACCCCGGCCGTACGGTGGGAATGCTCACCGGCCTGCTGATCCTCGTGTTCATCGCCTACGGATTCCTCGGTAACGGCGTGACGCTTTTCCCGCACGTCGATCCCGCGCAGGGCAGCGTCGACATCCGGGCCCGCGGCGACCTGTCGATCCACGAAAAGGACCGGCTGGTGCGCCTGGTCGAGCAGCGCATCTACGGCATCGACGGCATCGAGACCGCCTATGTCAGTTCCGGCAAGGGCAACATGGGTGCGCCGGCGGACCAGATCGGCTCGATCAGCCTGAACTTCAAACACTGGTCGGAACGACGGACCGCACCGGAGATCATCGCCGAGATTCGCGAACGCACCGCCGACATCGCCGGGCTGGTGATCGAGCCACGCACGCCGAACACTGGTCCGCAGCAGGGCAAGCCCGTCAACATCGAAGCCTCTTCGCCGTCGCTCGATGCCTTGCGCGATGCGGTGACGAAGATACATGGCGTGGTCGAGAAGATTCCCGGCGTGCGCAACGTCGAGGATACCCAGCCGCTGCCGGGCATCGAATGGCGCATGGAGGTCGACCGGTCCCAGGCCGCGAAATTCGGCGCCGACGTCTCACTGGTCGGCAGCATCATCCAGCTGGTCACCAACGGCATCAAGCTCGGCACCTACCGGCCGGATGATTCCGACGACGAGATCGACATCCGCGTGCGCTTCCCCTCCGACAGCCGCAGCATCGACGCGCTGTCCGAACTGCGCATCC
>JAHDYM010000145.1 GCA_023383705.1 Gammaproteobacteria bacterium
GCAGCCGCCTTTTTCGAGGCCGGCACCAACCGCGCGATGTTCCGCTTCACGATGCTCAACCACCTGTGCCGCGACATGGAACAGGTGCTCGACACCAGCGGCATTCCCGACCGGATCCGCCAGGACGTGTCGCGCAGCCCGGGTGGCGACAGCCGCATCTTCCTGAACAACTGCATCGGCTGCCACATCGGCATGGATCCGATGACGCAGGCCTTTGCCTACTACAACTTCGACGCCGTGCAGGGCCGGCTGGTCTACACGCCGGGACAGGTGCAGGCCAAGTACTTCAACAACGACACGACCTTCAGATACGGCTACCGCACACCGAACGACGACTGGGCCAACTACTGGCGTCGCGGCCCGAACCGGATCCTCGGCTGGGATCCCGGTCTCAGCGGCAGCGGCGAGGGTGCAAAGAGCATGGGTGAGGAACTCGCCAACAGCACCGCCTTCGCACGCTGCCAGGTGGAGAAGGTCTTCCGCAATGTCTGCCTGCGGCCGCCGACCGATGGCGCCGACCGCGCGCAGGTCGATGCCATGGTCAGTTCCTTCCGCGGTGGCGGCTATCGGCTGAAGCAGGTGTTTGCCGACTCGGCCACCTACTGCATGGGCAATTGAGCAGGAACTGCAGCAGTGAACATGAAACCGATCATCGCCGCACTGGCCGCTGCCCTGCTCACCGCCTGCGGCGGCGGCGGGAGTACGCAGCAGCAGGCGCCGAACAGCCTGCCGCCACCGGCCAGCTATTCCGGCCCGCCGCCACAGACCGACGACGTCCTGAATTTCCAGAACGCGCTGTGGGCCAATGTGCGCAATGGCGGCGTGGCCCGCTGCGCCGGCTGTCATGGCGTCTCGCAGAGTCCGCTGTTTGCCCGCGACGACGATATCAATCTCGCCTGGGCGGCCGCCAACCCGCTCATCGACCGCGATGATCCGGGCAGTTCGCCGATCGTGCTGAAGCTGGCCGGCGGCCACAACTGCTGGCTGGGCACCAACCAGGGTGCGGTGCAGGCCTGCGCCACCACCATGCAGGCCTGGGTCGAAGCCTGGCTGAACGCCACCGGCACCGGCGGCACGCGCCAGATACAACTGGTGGCGCCGCCCGACAACGAGGTCGGCCAGAGCCGCAACTTCCCGGCTGACTCCGCCGGTTATGCCGCCAACGTCTGGCCGCTGGTGCGCCAGTACTGCGCCGGGTGCCACGACTCCTCCGCCGCCACCCGCCAGTCACCCTTCTTTGCCGATGCCGACGTGGACAGCGCCTATCTGGCGGTGAAGACCAAGATCGATCTCGACGATCCGGACCAGTCGCGGCTGGTCCTGCGCCTGCGCCAGGAGTTCCACAACTGCTGGAGCGACTGCGCGGCCAATGCCACGACCATGGAAAACGCGATCCGCGCCTGGGCTCAGCAGATTCCGCTGACCGAAGTCGACCCGCAGCTGGTGATCAGCAAGGCGCTGACCATGTACGAAGGCACGGTGGCCAGCGGCGGCAGCCGCCACGAAGCCAGCCAGATCGCACTGTGGGAGTTCAAGGAAGCCAGCGGCAGCACCGCTTTCGATACCAGCGGCGTGCAGCCGGCGATCAACCTCAGCCTGTCCGGCGACATCCAGTGGGTCGGCGGCTGGGGCATCGACATCCGCAGCGGCAAGGCCCAGGGCTCGACCACGGCCAGCCGCAAACTGCACGACCTGATCACGGCCACCGGCCAGTACAGCGTCGAGGCCTGGGCCGCACCGGCCAACGTCAACCAGGAGGACACGCGGATCATCAGCTACTCGGCCGGTTCCACCCTGCGCAACTTCACACTGGGCCAGACGCTCTACAGCTACGACTTCCATCATCGCAGCAGCAGCACCGACGCCAACGGTGCGCCAATCCTGCAGACCGCTGCCGCCGACGAGGACGCGCAGGCCACCCTGCAGCATGTGGTGCTGACCTTCGATCCGGTCAATGGCCGGCGAATCTACGTGAACGGGGTGTACACGCAGGACGCCGACCCGGTCGCGGGCGGCACGCTCGGCGACTGGGATGAAACCTTCGCCCTGGTGCTCGGCAACGAGCCCTCGGGCGACCGCCAGTGGCGCGGCGTGCTGCGCCTCGCGGCGATCCACAACCGCGCCCTCACCGCGACCCAGGTGCAGCAGAACTTCGATGCCGGCGTCGGCGAGCGTTTCTACCTGCTCTTCAACGTCAGCGCGCAGGTCGGCGCGCCGGGCAGCTACATCATGTTCGAGGTCAGCCAGTTCGACAGCTACAGCTACCTGTTCTACCGGCCCACCTTCATCAATCTGAATGCCGACTGGCTGCCATCGGGCAGCATCCCGGTCCGCGGCCTGCTGATCGGTGCCAATGGCATCGAGGTGCCGGTCAGCCAGGCCTGGGGCAACATGGACGAGTCGATCAGCACCGACGAGGGCTATGCGCCGGGCACGGGTCAGGTCCTGTCGAGCCTCGGCACGGTGGTGCCGCTGGACAAAGGCCCGGACGCGGACGAGTTCTTCCTGAGCTTCGAGCAACTGGGCGGCAGCAGCAATGTGCGCGTCGAACCGGCACCGCTCACCCCGCCACCGCCAGCCGACGGCGAGCCGCAACCGGACATCGGCGTGAAGACCTTCGCGGAAATCAACGCCACCATGGCGGAGATCACCGGTGTTGCGCCCACCACGCCTGCCGTGCAGGCGACCTGGGCACGCGTCTACCAGCAGTTGCCGGCCATCGATGACATGTCGGCAGTGCTCGCCTCGCACCAGGTCGGCATCGCCCAGCTGGCCATCGAGTACTGCAACGCGCTGGTCAACGACACCACGCTGCGTACCGCGGTATTCCCCGGCTTCAACTTCGCTGCGCCGGCGAACCAGGCTTTCGATACGCCGGCCGAGCGCGACCTGGTTTTCTCGCCACTGCTGACCCGCGCGATGGGCTCCGGCCTGCTGAGCCAGCCGGATGCGGCCAACGTGCGCCTGGAACTCGACAACCTG
>JAHDYM010000035.1 GCA_023383705.1 Gammaproteobacteria bacterium
CCTGGATGCCGAGCAGCTCGAACTGCGTCTGCTCGCGCAGCTTCTTGTCGAGCGCACCCAGCGGCTCGTCGAGCAGCAGCAGCTTGGGCCGCTTGACCAGCGAGCGCGCCAGCGCCACGCGCTGGCGCTGGCCGCCGGACAGCTGGTGCGGCTTGCGCTGCGCATAGGGCGTCATCTTGACGATATCGAGTATGGCCGCGACCCGTTCGCTGATCTCGGCGCGGCTCAGCTTCTCCTGCTCCAGGCCAAAGGCGATGTTCTTCCAGGCCGTCATGTGCGGGAACAGCGCATAGGACTGGAACATCATGTTGGCCGGGCGCTCGTAGGCCGGGATGCCGGCCATGTCCTGGCCGTCGATGAATATCGAGCCGGAGGTCGGCACATCGAAGCCGGCCAGCATGCGCAACAGGGTGGTCTTGCCACAGCCGGACCCGCCGAGCAGGCAGAAGATCTCGCCCTGGTTGATGCTCAGGCTGACATTGTTTACCGCAACGAAGTCGCCAAACTTCTTGGTGACCCCGTCGAGGCGCACATATTCATGCACGACGTCAGCGGCCGGTCTTGAAGCGCGTCCAGGAGCGGGTCAGGAGACGCGTGAACCCGGGCGTCTCGGCCAGATCCGGCATCATCCTGGCCTTCACCTCGGCCGACGGATAGATGCTCGGGTCATTGCGAACGGACTCGTCCACCAGCGCATAGGAGGCGGCATTGCTGTTGGCGTAATTGACGTAGGCGGAGTTGCGCGCGGCGATTTCCGGTCGCAGCAGGAAATCGATGAACAGGTGGGCATTGAGCGGATGCTTTGCATCCTTCGGAATGGCGAGCATGTCGAAGAACATGATCGCGCCTTCCCTGGGCAGGTCATAGCGGATGGTGTTGCCCTTGCCCGCCTCGTCGGCGCGGTCACGGGCCTGCAGCACATCGCCCACCCAGCCGAGCGCGAGACATATCTCGCCGTTGGCGAGGTCGTCGATGTACTTCGACGAGTTCACATAGCGGATGGACGGCCGGATCTTCATCAGCACGTCTTCGGCAGCCTGCAGGTCGGCCGGATCCTCGCTGTTCGGATCCTTGCCGAGGTAGATGAGCACCGTGCCCACCACTTCGGAGGGCGCATCGAGAATCGCCACGCCGCAGTCGGCGAACTTCGCCACGACCGCCGGATCGTAGAACATCTGCCAGCTGTCGGTCGGGGCATCCGGCATGCGCTTGCTGATCATCTCCACGTTGTAGCCGACGCCGGAGGTGCCCCACAGGTAGTTCACCGAGTACTTGTTGCCCGGATCGTGCAGGGCGACGCGCTGCGTGATGTCCGGATCGAGGTTCTTCAGGTTGGGGAGGAGCGAGGTATCGAGCGGCTGGAATACGCCGGCGGTGATCTGCCGCTCCAGGAACGAGGCGGACGGCACCACGATGTCATAACCGGTGTTGCCGGCCAGCAGCTTGGTCTCGACCACTTCGTTGGAGTCGAAGACATCGTAATTCACCTTGATGCCGTACTCGGTCTCGAATTCCTTGATGACGGCCTCATCGATGTAGTCGGACCAGTTGTAGACGTTGAGGACTTTCTCGGCGTCGGTCTGTGCGGCAGAGCTCGCCGCTGCCGGTGCGGCCGGTGGCGCGGCACTGCCGGCCTCCGGCTTCGGACCACCGCAGGCACTGAGCAACAAGGCGATGGCAAGCGCCATCCCGGTCTGGCGTGTGATGTCGTGCATGTGCGATCTCCCCGATGCCGTTGTGAAACCCGTAGCCCCGGGTCTTTATAGCGCAGGCCTTGCGACGGGGAAAGACGGCCGCCGGAGGCGCGCCGGCACGGACCGGCCGGCCAGCACTTTTCGCCGTGGAACGTGTTACCTTTTGCGCTGCTTCAAACACAGCCTGAGGGGGCAGATACATGCGCAATCCTGCAGCCATTTCCGCGCTGGCCATGCTGGGCCTGATGACGACGGCGGTCCACGCCGAAATCACCGGAACCGCCGCGATTACCAGCGACTACGATTTTCGCGGTGTATCCCTGAGCGATGAAGACCCGGCCATCCAGGCCAGCATCGACTACGCCCACGACAGCGGTTTTTACGCCAGCCTCTGGGGCAGCAATATCGATTACGGCCCTGATTACGACGGCACGATTGAAATCGACCTGGGCCTCGGCCTCGCCGGTGAGACGGAGATCGGCATCGGCTGGGATGTCGGGCTGGTTTATTACACCTATCCGGACAGCGATGCCTCACCTGCCAAGTTCGAGATCGAGGACTACGGCGAAGCCTATCTGGGTGGCAGCTACAAGATGTTCGACGCCAAGGTCTGGTACACCGATGACTACGGCGATACCGGCGATGAGGCCTGGTATACCGAACTCAACGCCAGTTTCGAGCTGCCGGCCGGCCTGACCCTGGACCTGCACGTGGGCCAGAGTTTCGGCGACTACTGGGATGCAATTGCCGATGAGGTGGAGGACGACCTGGAAACCACCGGCATCGATGGCGACTACACCGACTGGTCGATTGGCCTCGGCTATACGGTCAGCAACGTCGATCTGAGTCTGCGCTACGTCGATACCGATACGGACTCGGCACTCGAGGTGAACAGCGGCGCCTTCGCCAACGACAGCCGGGTGGTCTTCACGGTTTCGACCAGCTTCCCGTGGGCGGAATGAGGTTCCGGCGCGACGGCTGCCCGTCAACCCCTGTTTCCTGAGCCAATCATCGGAATAGACGGGCTGTACGCGGGACCGGATTGCAGGACCCTGACCGGGTGCCTGCCCAAGCTCCGTCCCGCCTGCGCCTGCAGGGCGAAATCCATCACGTCGTGATCCGCGGCCGTGACCGCCAGCCTATTTTCCGGACGACCGCCGACCGGCAGGTCCTGGATGGACTCGTGGGTACGGTGCTGGGCGCACACAAGGCCCGGGCCCACGCCTACTGCTGGATGACCAACCACCTGCACCTGGTCGTGGAGATAGGGCGCGACGGCGCGCAGGACTTCGCTGTGGACCTGGCCGGGCGCTACGCGGCGGAACATTCAGCCGCGGCGGGCAACCCGCCGCTGTTCGCTGCACCCGAGCCGCCATTTCGCGTCCAGGCGGACGGCTATCTGCTCCAGTTGATCCGCTACGTCCACCTCAATCCCGTGCGCGCCGGGCTGGTGGGCAATGCGGCCGACTATCCCTGGTCAGGCCATCGCACCTACCTGGGCCTGGGAGGCCCGTACTGGCTGTCCACCGACCTGGGCTTCCGGCTGCTGGGCGGCGACCTGCTGCGCGCAGCGGCGGCGTACCGTGTATTCGTCGCACCCATCGGGACCCCGCACCACCGCGAGGCCCTGGTGGACTGCCGCTTGTATCCCGGGCGGTACTGAGCGGCCGGACGCGAACGCCAAGGTGCTCGCGAAAGTCCGGAGCGAGGCGTTCCTGGCGATGCCGGTCAGCGACCCTGGCCGGTCGCCCCGTATTCCTTCTTGCAACCGGTGCAGGCCGGTGCGGTCATCAGCGGCTTGTACAGCGCACCATCCAGTGCGGCTGACCAGAACCACCGGTTGCCGCAGTCCGGGCAACGGATGAACAGGCAGGCGAAGGCATAGCCGGCCACGGCGAGGATGGTGCCCACCGTCCACGACATCCCGGCAGACTCGAAGAGCGGCACAAAACTGCCGACGAGCAGCAGGATGAAGGCCAGCGCCAGCTTCCAGAACTGCCCGGTACGTGTCACCACTGAATCCCGAAACATCGATCCCCCTGCTGCCGGCTACCTGCCGGCCTGAATCAGACTGCGTTTCAACGATACCGGCATGCGCTTGATCGCGGCTTCCCGCCGCTGCGCCGAACTCCGGTCCTCTGCCGGCTCGCTGTGCACCAGTTCAACCGGTCGACGCGAGCGCGTATAGGCGCTGCCCTTGCCGGCATTGTGCTGCCCGATGCGCGCATCGAGGTCCCTGGCAATACCGGTGTAGAGGCTCTGGTCTGCACAGCGGACAATATAAACGTGCCACATGTCGCCTGCCGGCGTTCCTGTCACAAAACGATGATGGCGGCGAGCTTAGCGGAAGCCGGCCAGGCCCGGCAAAGCGCGGCGGGTTCCGCCCCCGGCAACCGGATCCCCTGCGCCTTGTAACACTTTGTAACGCCTGGCTTGCGGGCGCATCCGCTGCGCCGCCGGGCCCGAAAGACAGTTCATCGACACTCACAACCCATTGGAGAAACTGCCATGACCCGCATCAATACCGTTACCCGCTACGTCGAGACCGCCTTCGTCGCCACCCTGAGCCTCGTTGCCCTTGCCGGCATCGTCCGCCTGATCGTGCTGGCCGTCTGAGCTGCCGCCAGCGCTGGAGCCCACGAACCTCGGCTGGGTTCGCCCGCCCGGAACCGGGCGGCAAGGCCTCAGTGCTGGCTGACGCTGCCTGACTGCCGGTTCGGCTCGATGCCGAGCAGGCGCAGCAATCGCGCAGCGCGCTGGCTGCCGGTGGTCAGCCACAACTCGTAGAGCCGCAGGATGTCCCTGTCCCGGCTGGAACCGGCCAGGTGGCGCACTTCCGTCAGCACATCGACGAGATCGACGAAGCGTGCGGAAAGTTCCGCATACACGGGCGCGATGGCGCGGCCGCGCATTCCCGCCGGCAGCGAGACCGAAAGGCAGTGATAGGCCCCGCCGCCCATGCGCACGTAGTAATTGATCCCGACCGGCGAACGGTCCAGGCAACCGGCCATGAATCCGGCCACGAACAGCGCGACGTCACCGAGCCGCCGCAGCGCCAGATTGCGCTCCTCACCCGAAGCCCCGGCCGCATCGGCCAGCATGAGCGCCAGCGGCTGCAGCCGCGGGCCTGCGGGCATCTGGTCGTGGAGCGCTTCGGAACGAACAAAGGCCGTCAGCAGGTTCACGACGTAGTGTGCGGTGTGGTCGTCCACCGCAACCTTGTTCGAAGCCATCGCCGCATCCACCGAGTCGCGGAAAAATTCCTGCAGGCTCGGCACCGGAATCAGCTCCGTCTCCCGATCAGCCGTCGACATGCGCTGGGCTCTCCCCTCCCGGGCATAAAACGGTTATACCGCCAGGCTGGAACCGGCAGCGTGATCATCATCACGGGAATCGGCAGGGAGCTCTCCGGATCAGCAGACCACTGCCGGGCCGGTGATCGTCTATGCTTGCCCGCATATGGCACGTCTTTGTAAACCGGCACTGGTCAATGCAGCCTGATACTCCGCACGCGAGGCCGCCCGCGGATGCCTCGGGGACCAGAATGGAGCGCTTGCGCCCTGTCCTGCTGGTATTTCTCCAGGCCATCATGGCTGTCGAACTGGTCTGGCTCCTTGCCGAAAGCCTCTGGGGAAGTGCGGTCTGGCTGCTGGCGATCATGGTGCTGACCAGCGCGCCGGTCATATTCAGCGACCGGCTGCCGGTACGCATTCCGCTTGAATACGAGGTTCTGACCGTCCTGTTTGTTTTCGCAGCACTGTTCCTGGGCGAGTTCCGCAGCTTCTACGAGCGGATCTGGTGGTGGGATACCGCCCTGCACACAACCTCCGGCCTGTTGTTGGGGGTCCTTGGCTTCGTGCTGGTCTACATCCTCAACGAGCATCGGAGCTCCAGCATGCGGATCCGTCCGGGACTGATCGCCCTGTTCGCCTTTGCGTTTGCCGTGGCGGCGGGCACGCTGTGGGAAATATTCGAGTTCTTCATGGACCGGGTGTTTGGCACAACCATGCAGAAGCCGACCCGCAACGACCCCTCGGGCCTCACCGACACCATGCTGGACCTGATGGTCAACTGCCTGGGCGCGCTGGTGGTCTGCGGCTTTGGCTGGTGGCATCTGCATCGCCCGAATCGGTCATTCATGGAGGCATGGATCAGGCGCTTCATCGAGCGAAACCCCCACCTTTTCCCTGAACGATCCGGTTGACGGGCGGGCTCAACCGCCATTCACAGCCAACCGGTCAGCGCCGGCGAGCCGCGCTCCATTCGAATAAGAACGCCACGGCAAAAGTCCAGGCCAGGCCAGCAGCCAGTCCGCCGAGCACATCGGTGGTGTGATGTGCGCCGAGGTAAATGCGCGAAAAGCCGACCAGGACGATGAGCGCCATGGCAAAGCCCGCAGCGAAAGTCCGCTCGAGCGCTCCGCGCAGGTGAGTGAAGGCGTAGATCACCAGAAAGGCGTAAATTGCCGCTGCGCCAAACGCATGTCCGCTCGGAAATGACAGGTCGGTGACCCACACGAGGCGCTCGGCGAAATCCGGACGCGGGCGGTCAAAGACGATCTTCAGCACACGCGGAATAAATAGCGCACCGGCACCGACGACGAGGAAGTTCAACAGGCTCCGGCCATCGCGCCGCAGCAGGAGGATGCCGACGACACCGACGAACACGGCGACCAGCACGCTGACCGAACCCAGTGCCGTGATATCGGTCATCGACTGGGTCAGTCGTGGCGATCGGGCCGCGCGCATCCACGCCGCGACCGAACGATCGAGGTCCAGCGCCTCCAGATCGCCCGCCGGCACGTCCTGAAAAACATCGTCGGCCACCTCTTCGAAAGCGAGCAATGCCAGGATCGTGAGGATCAGGAACACGGCCGTCCGCGTCCGGACGAGCCCGAGCAGCCTGTGGGCGGCACGCTGCACCTTCCGCGTTATTCCAGCAGCAGTGTGGGGGCCACATTGGTGAGCTTGTCGCCGTTCTGATCGACGTAGTAGCTGCCAGCAGCGACCAGACTGAAGTTGCTTTCCCAATTGGAAAAAGCATCGGGACTGTCGGAGATGACGGCAACATTCAGGTCGAGTACATTGCTCTTGCCCATGCTCCAGGCCGACAAGGTCCCAAAGCCATTCGGGTTGGTGAAATACCCCAGCAGCGATTTGCTGCCATCTCCATTGTCTTTTGTGGTTTGAATGATGGTGATATTGGGATCATGCGATATCGGAACCAGTCTCGGTTCATAGCTGCCTGAAGCAACCGCCGCCGCGTTGTAATGCAACTCGAACTGCCCACCGTAGATGGCACTTGATGGGGCGCCAGCAGTTGGCTTGATGGTCAGGTACTTCATTGGGGCATAGGTGGAATACTGCTGGGTCTCTTCATATGAAGGCGTTCGAGTCCCGGGCAGAATCTGCACAGAGATGCTGGAGTAGCTGCCTTCACCCAACATCGCAGTCTGGGTCACTTTCGACGAACTGACGCTTATGGTGGCCGGGCCTGGCACCAATGGCAGCGGCGTATTGCTGGCATCACTCAAGACCAGCGATACATACACGGCACCATCGTAGGGATACAGGCTGCTCGGATCGGCGGGATCCGGCACCATCGACATCTGGGCGGCATAAAAACTGACATGGTCAGGATAGACCCGATAGATACGATCAATCCGCAGAGGATAAACATTGTTGTCTGCATCCTTGATTGTCGCGGTAATTTGCGATCTCTTGAGCAATTGCCCGCCCAGATTGCGCTTGATGCCGCCGAGATTGACGCTGACGTAATCACCCGATTGTACGTAGCTGGGTGAGGTGGTGGGACTGATGCATGCTGTCAATACGCCGAGCATCAGCGTCTCTGCCAGAATCACCTTGAGTTGCCTGAAATGGCTCATTTCCGTGTCGCCCTGATCAATGCGATATTTTCAAAGTGCAGCAATTCGTACCCAACGATAAACAGCACGGTCAATTTCCCAGAGCTTGTTGCAACTCCAGGAGATCCGATACGGTAATTTCGCCATCACCCGTTCCTGTTGCCGGATACATATCCGCGCGAATCAATTCGGCAGCATCAAGCTGCCGTTGGCCGTTCAGGTGTCGCTCTGCGAGCAACAAATCGGCGACATCGAGTACACCATCGCCGTTGATGTCGCCGCTGCGCTCAATCACGCCCAACTGGATCGACGGCAGCTGTAACGGCGTGGCTCCGGCGCTATCGATCACGGTAGCCGTGACGGTATGGTCACCCGGCAGCAACGCCACACCAAGGCTGGATCCATTGCCGAGCACACCCTGCAGGCTGGACGCCCAGCTGATCGCAGCGCTCAGGTTGCCGTCCTCAACGTCGGTTGCGGTGGCCTGCAAATTGATGGCGGTGCCGCTGGCCATCAACAACCCACTCATCGGCGCATTGATGGTCAGCACCGGAGCCGCATCGGCGGGATTGGTTCCGGCAGCAAACTCGGCGACATCGGTGGCACCATCATCGTCCAGATCGGCGCTGCCATTGCGGTCCAGATTGCCGAAGAAGTCGAGTTCCCACAGATCGTTCATGCCATCGAGATCGGCATCGCCATAGACCGTAACGGTGATTACCTTGCTCGCACTGAGGCCACCGCCATCGGTGACGCTGGCAGTAATACTGTGGACGCCAACCGCGAGCGTCCGACTCAGCTGGGCACCGCTGCCCAGGTTACCCTGCAGCGACGACGACCATTGAATGGCGGCGGATATATTGCCGCTTTCGACATCGCTGGCACTGGCATCAAGCACGATGGTGCTGGTGTCCATGAACCGCGCATTATTCGCCGGCGCATTGATCTGGACCGTGGGGGCGGTATTGGTCACGGTAAGAACAAATGTGTCGGCCGCGGTGTTCAGCCCATCGGATACGGCGACGGTGATATTCGCCACACCACTGGCACCGGGATTGGGAGTAAACGACAAGGCGCGCAGGCGACCCGTGCCAGCAACCGAAAAGTCGCTGTCATCGATCAACGCGGAGTTGCTGGAAGCGACGCTGATCACCAGACCCGACACTGCGCTGTCGTGATCATCAACCGCGAAATTGACTGACCCCGGCTGATTGGCACTGCCGCTGATATCGGGGAAGGTGCTGATGACAGGAGTAAAGCTGGTGGGCGTACTCCAGCCAATATCGGCCAGCAGGGCCTGCGTCAGGCTGGTGTCGCCGACACCGGAATTTATCGCTGGCTCCATGAGTTCATTGGGAGTCACTGCCTTGCTGAAGTGCGATACGGAACCGCCACTTTCCAGCGGATTGGGCGCATACATCTGAAAATGCCCCTGGCTGATGCCACCCGTGTAGGCTGCGCCAGCGGCATTGACGCGGGTACCTGTCCAATGCAAATCGGGCTCATCAATCGCCGAGGCCAAACGCTGGGCGTTGCTCATCTGGCTCCACTTCAACCCCAGGCTGTGATCCTCGAGATTGAGCATGAACGTATCATTGCGATTGTTGAATTTGGCACCGGTACTGGTATTCACGAAGGTCTGGAAACCCAGCCCGTGGCCGATTTCATGCAATACCACCGCCAGCAGATCGATGGCATTGCCCGGCTTGTTGCCATCAAGGCCGTAATACCACGTCCAGCCCTGCAAGCATCCCGTCTTGCCGATCTCACTGTTGAACGTTGCGCTGATATCAGCCGACGCTGGCGCCAGATCGACGCCGGCAAGCGCATTGGCCTGGGCTGCAGAGTAATAAGTCAGGCTCAGCGGTGCGCCGCTAAAGTCGCGATACAGGGCGACCGGACCGGCCGAACCGAGCACCGCCGAACTGGTGGTACAGGTAAGCGGATCGAAGATCGAATCCACTTTGATTTCAACATCGCTGTTAACCGCCGACGACCAGATTTCTGCCGCGTAACGAAATACCTGCAAGCGCTGCTCGCCCACCGTAAGGCCGGAATTGCCGCCCACGGGGGTCGCTGCGGTGGCATCATTAAAACCTTCGCCCGGCCCGTCCTTGTTGACAATGGTAATCTGCGCAGCAGCCAACACACCTGTTGAGACCAGCACACCCAGCAAGCATGCAGTCAGCCCCGGCAGGCGGCTAGCGCGTAACATCAGCTGAAGCTTCCGTTTCAGGCACGGAATACTCCCGGATTTCAAGCTCGCCCTGCTCGTTCACGGTGGCTACAGGCACGGCCTGAAAGCGCCCCTGCAAATTCACGCCATACCCTGAAACAGCGGGCTCTTCGACCAGACCCTCTGAGCGGGTATCAATCATCTGCTCCAGCGCTTGCTGAATTTCCGGCTCCAGTGGGCGCATCGGTTCGACCGCTGCAGTAGCCGTTGAAGGGGTTTCCAGTTGACTGGCTGCAGCCGCAGCTTCCCGGGCAGCAGAGCCCGTCGACTCGTTTGGCGGAGTCCGGGCACTGCCAGCCTGAGACGAGGAGGATTGCTCACCCGGTACCGTGCGCAGCAAAAGAAAGGCGCCGAACGCCAGCGCCAGCATCAACAACAGCAGCAGCAGCCACTGCCTGGGCACTGATTCATTCATCGTCAACCCCGGGCCTTGCCGGCCAGTTCACTGGCAGACAGGCGCCGGCAGCTGCTACCTGAAATGCACCGAATCATCAAAGGGCAAATTACCTGACACCAGCAAAAACACCAACCAATGACTACATAATGCAGAAGGAAAAGAAGGAAAGTGCCAGGCCGGGCATTTCGGGCAATCACATGCTCTGGCAGCCGCGGCACCCGATCTCGGTGACGCGGCAGTCGCTGACATCGTGCTCGAAACGAAAGGCGAGGAATTCATCGGGTCGCGCCAGCGCGAGGCCGACGACGAAGGACAGGCCTCCGCCGCGTCCGTTGGTGTCCTGGTCGCACTTCACGTAGAAGGCGCGGCGCGGCGTATCGCCGGCCAGCAGACCGGCCGCCTGTGACTCGGCAAGATAGCGGCTGATCTGGTCGGCAACGGCCCGCCAGGTTTCCGGACCTGAAGCCTGTATCGCTGCCCAGCGCGTGTTGTGGGCGATGTTGCTGGCCGTCATCACGGCGCGGCGACGCACGCTGAGCTGCCGCCACTCGCGATGCGCGCCACGGCTGCCAGCCAGCGTGACATCGCCGGTGAAGGCGATGAAGCCGGGCGCTGCAGGCCGGAGCAGGTTGACGCCACTGCGCGCCAGGGCGCGCGCGTCCCCGGCATCCGGCTCGATGGCAACCCGCGCCCTCGAGCGCAGCAGCAAGGGCGCCGGTGCGGCGTCGGCCGGCGCCGAGAGATGATCGCCCTGGCCGGCCTGCCGGTCGCGCGCAGCCAGCATCCCGGCGATGGCGCCCAGCGCGCTCAGCGAACGGTTTTCCAGGCCATCGCCCGTGGCACCGGACAGCAGCGGGAAGTAGGTCATCACGTTCGGGCTGGCAAAGGGACTGTTGCGCTGGCTCTGCGCCACGTCCTCGACCTGCGACCAGTGCGAAGGCGGATCGAGCAGCAGGATGGCGTTGCGTCGCGCACAGTAGCGCTCGGCGGCAAACAGGCCAACCGGCCCGATGTCGGTATCCGGCGCGCCGGACAGCAGGCAGACCAGGTCGACAAAGGCAACCTGGTTGAGCGCATGCAGGCCGGTGCATTCCTGGTCCGAACCGATCAGGTCATAGTCGGTCGGCGATGCGTTGCTGCGCCTGTCGCTGCTTGCGTACACATAGCCGACCGGGCCGATGCCATTTGCACCCGGCGTCACGAAGGGCCGCGCGCGTGGCGGCTCGCCCGAGAGACGCAGCAAGGACGACGCGCCGAGCACGTCGCCGATGTAAGCAGCCTCGTCCGGCACGATCGATACGCCGCGCCAGAGCTCCTGCTCCTCCACCAGCGGATTCGATGGCGAGCGGACCCGCTGTACCGTCAGGTTGAAGCGCCAGAGGTCGTCCGCCGCGACGTTGTCGTAGTCGACCGCAACCCGGAGATACTCGAGCGGGCCCGGATTGCAGGCAACGAGATCCAGTGAACCACCCGGGCCAGGCAGGCTGAGCCGGTTCGGCATGCCGGTGCGGGGGACGCGCACCACGATCGCGCTGCGGCCGCCGTTCTCGAAGTACTGGCCGAGTATCCACTCCATCCGGCTGCGTTCAGCCGGTGAACCGAAACGCTTGCGAAACTCCGCGACGCTCTCGACGGCGACGGGAATGTTTGCCGGGCCGCGAGGCGCCGGCCCCACGAAGGCGGTTACCGTCTCGCGATGCAGGGGGATGGGATCCTCGCCGGCTGGCGCTTCGATGACCTGTATCTGTTCCGGGGAATGCTCAGCCACGCGCATATCCTAGCAAGCGTGGCGCCAGCAGCGGAGCCAGCACGAGGCCCGCCACGAATCCGCCCACATGCGCACTGAAGGCGATGCCACCACCGGCCGCTGCAGGCATGTTCGCGTACAGGAGTTGCAGCAGAAACCATGCAGCCAGCACCACGTAGGCTGGCAGATGCACGACGTGCATCACGATCACCACCGGCACGACCACGCTGATCTCGGTACGCGGATGCAACACCAGGTAGGCGCCGAGGATGCCGGAAACGCCACCGCTGGCACCCACCATCGGCACTGTCGAAGCGGGATCGGTCCAGGCCTGCGCCAGCGCCGCCACCACTGCGCTGACGATGACCAGCACGGTGAATCGCCCCGACCCGACGGTGTGTTCCAGCTTGGGACCGAACACCCACATGTAGAGCAGGTTGCCGAGCAGGTGCATCCAGCCGCCGTGCAGGAACATGTAGCTGATCATCGTCGCCGGCGGTGGAATGACCGGCATGTTTTCCGGCAGTGATGCGCCGCCGAACATCAGCCCCGGAATGAAGCCGAGGTTTTGCGGCAGCGCCGGCTGGCCGCCGCCAAGGTACAGCTGCAGCAGGAAACAGCCACTGAACAGCGTCATGAAGGTCAGGGTGGCCATCGCCGGTCCCTGACCCTTGCTGCCATCACTGATCGGCAGCATGGCGATCCGATGCCTGCCTGACGGGTGCAGGCGGCGCCGCTTCTGCGGCCGGCTGGCTGGCCACGTTCACCACCAGCCGGGCCTTGTTGATGAGCGTCTGCGCATCGGCGGCCGGCTGCAGCAGCGGCACCGGGAAACCGCGCGCCTCACGCACGGTGGCAGCGAACAATACCGGATCGAGCTGGGCCTGCTGTGTCCCGCTGCGCTGTGCCGTTTGCCCGAGTTCCTTTGCGATCAGGGCATCAAGCCGCTTGTTGAGGTCGCGCCGGTCATCCTCGAGCGCGGGGTGGACTTCGAGGTAGAGATTGTCGCCGCGCCAGCCCAGCAGTCGTGGCTCATTGATGATGCGCACCGGCGTTCCGACGGGAACCTGTGCGAACAGCGATTCGATGTCTTCCGGAAACAGCTGCACGCAGCCATGGCTGACACGCATGCCGATCCCGTCCGGCTTGTTCGTGCCGTGGATGAGGTAACCCGGGAAACCGAGGCGCATCGCATAGGCACCCAGCGGATTGTCGGGCCCCGGCCCCACCCTGGCCGGCAGCGGGTCACCCGCCGCCGCGTGCTCCCGGCGTATCGAAGCCGGCACGGTCCAGACGGGATCCTTGTTCTTGGCCACCACTTTGGTCGTGCCGAGCGGGGTTTGCCAGCCTTCGCGGCCGATGCCGACCGGATGCGTGATCACGACTCGCGGCTGGCCGGCGACCGGCTTCGGAAAGTAGAACAGCCGCTTGGTGCCGATGTTGAGCACGATGCCCTCACGCGGTGCATCGGGCAGAACGAACCGGGTCGGCAATACGATCCGCGTGCCGGCGCCCGGCAACCAGGCATCCACGCCGGGGTTGGCATGCTCGAGTTCATCGAAGCCCAGACCGTAGGCGCGCGCGATGTCGGCGAAGGTGTCTTCGTGGCGCGCGACGATGACCTGCAGTTCGCCGACCACCTCGCTGTGTTCATCCAGTTCGAAGCGGCTGCTGAGGATCGGCGGCTGCTCGGCCGGCGGCTGCACGACCGGTGCGGGCATCCTGCGGGCCCACTCCGGCGTTTCGAACAGCGCGCAACCGCTGGTACCGAGCACCAGGCCAGCCAGCAGCAGGCGGAAAACAGGGGTTTTCATCGCTGGCACACCGGCTTCTTGCCCGCTGCCTGCGCCTCGTTGTACAGCTTGAGGGTCGCCGGCAGCTGGGCGATGAGGTCCTGGATACGCGTATCGCCCGAAGGATGGGTGGAGAGGAACGGCGCCGGGCCGAGCTTGGACTTCTTCGCCATGTTCTTCCAGAGCTCGATGCTCTGCTGCGGATTGAAGCCGGCCGCCGCCATGTACTTCAGGCCGATGACATCGGCATCGCTCTCCTGCGCGCGTCCATAGGGCAGGGTGAGGCCGAGTTGGGCACCCATCGACAGCAGCTGCCCGGTAGCCTGGCCGCCGCCCAGCACCGCCGAACCGGCGATCACGCCGGCCTGCGTGGTCATCTCGCGGTTCACGCGCGTCAGTGCATGCTGGCGCGTCACGTGCGCGACCTCATGGCCGATCACGGCCGCCAGCTGGTCCTGGTTCTCAGCCACCTTGAGGATCCCGGTATAAACGCCGATGTGTCCACCCGGCATGGCAAAGGCATTGATGTCTTCAGACTCGAAGATCTCGACTTCCCAGTCCTTGTCCGAATACGGCCGCTCCAGTTCCGCGAGGATCGCCGTGGAGATGCAGTTGATGTAGGCGCGGGCCCGGGCGTCGCTGGACACCACGAGTTCGGCGCGCATCTTGTGGAACTGCCGGTCGGACTCGGTTTCGAGTTCCGACTCGCTGACCAGCGGCAGCGCACAGCCCGCCAGCAGCAGGGCGGCTGTGAGCCCGGCGGCGCAACGGCGCATCAGCATCTGTAACAGCTCCTGCATGGGTTCACTCCCTTCAGTGAAACCGGCCTTCCTGGTTGCGCTGCGACAACCAGAGCGCCGCTTCATCCACCGTCGCCCGCATGGCCGACAGCACCCGCTGCTGCAGCGTGGGCTTGCCATGGAAGCTGACATGGAAAAGATCCGCTGATTCCATCGCGCGGATCAGGTAATCGTCGCTGGTTTCGAGCGCATCGACCAGCCCGAGTTCCCTGGCCTGCGTGCCGTACCAGTGCTCGCCGGTGGCGACCCTGTCGATGTCCAGCGCCGGACGGTGAGTGGCCACCACGTTCTTGAACAGGAGGTGCACGTCCTCCAGTTCTTCACGCAGCTTGGCACGGCTTTCTTCGGTATTGCGGCCGAACATCGTGACGGTGCGCTTGTAGCGCCCGGCGGTGACCTGCTCGAAATCCACGCCGCGCGCTTCCAGCAGGCGGTGGAAATTCGGAATCTGCGCGATGACGCCGATCGACCCGATCACGGCAAAGGGTGCGGCGATGATGCGGTTGGCGATGCAGGCCATCAGGTAGCCGCCGCTGGCGGCGCCCTTGTCGACGATGGCAGTCAGCGGAATTTCCCGGTCACGCACGCGCTTGAGTTGCGAGGCTGCGAGGCCGTGCTCGTGCACCGCGCCGCCAAAGTTCTCGATGCGCAACACCACTTCGTCGATTTTGCGCGCCACCGCCAGTACCGCGCTGATCTCCTCGCGCAGTGCGGTCACGGCAGTCGCGCGAATGTCGCCCTTGAAGTCGAGCACGAACACCCGGCGACGGGCATCGGCTTCACCGGCCTTCCCGGCCGCTGCGGCAGCTTCCTTGTCGTGCTGCTTTTCGAGTTTCAGCGCCTTGCGCCAGGCCGCCTTCGGCAGCAACGCAGCGCGCAGCTTGCGGGAGCGCTCGCGATAGCGGTCGTTGAGTTTCTCGACTTCCAGACCGGAGGCTGCGTGGCCGCGCCGCGAAAGACCGAATACCAGCATCGCGACGGCGCCGATCGCCGCGACGATCGTCAGTGCCTTGGCGAGGAACAGGCCGTAATCGAGCAGGAAAGCACCCATCGTCCGCTACCCTCTTCAGCCCACCGGCAAGCCGACGTTGTTGCCTTCGAGTGCGCGCTCGGCCCGGTAACTCGAACGGACCAGCGGTCCGGAGACTACTTCGGTAAAACCCTTCTCCAGCCCCAGCCGCCGGTAAGCGGAGAATTCGTCGGGATGTACAAAGCGGATCACCGGCAGGTGATTGACGGTCGGCCGCAGGTACTGGCCAAGCGTCAGCAGGCTGACACCACTCGCGCGCAGGTCATCCATGGCCTGCGCGACTTCCTCCGCCGTTTCACCGAGTCCCAGCATCAGGCTGCTCTTGGTGAGGATTCCGCCGGGCAAGCTCGCGCCGACCTCACGGGCATGGGCGAGCACCGCCAGCGACTGCTCATAGCCCGCACGCGCATCGCGCACGGCAGGCGTCAGCCGCCGCACCGTTTCCAGATTGTGCGCAAAAACCTCCAGGCCCGCGCTGACGACCGTGGCAACCGCCGCCATGTTGCCGGCGAAATCGGGCGTCAGGGCCTCGACGGCAGTCGCGGGATTCCGTGCCTTGATGGCACGGATGCAGGCCGCATAGTGGGCGGCACCGCCATCGGGCAGATCGTCGCGATCCACCGAGGTCAGCACCACGTACCTGAGGCCCATCAGCGCCACCGAACGCGCGGCATTGGCGGGTTCCTCCGCGTCCAGGCGGCCGTGCGGATTGCCGGTATCGACGGCACAGAAGCGGCAGGCGCGCGTGCAGATCCCGCCCATCAGCATGATGGTGGCCGTGCCATTGCCCCAGCACTCGCCGATGTTGGGGCACATCGACTCTTCGCAGACGGTGGCCAGCCGATGTTCGCGCACGGTGCGCTGGACCTCGGCATGGCGCCCACCGGCCGCCAGTCGCACCCGCAGCCAGTCGGGCTTGCGCGGCTGGGTGGCCTCGACCGCAGCGCTGCTGCGCTTGATGCCGTTGCGCACCGCGACCACACCGTCAGGCGTCCGGTACTTGGTACCGGTCTCGATCGGTATGCCCTTGAAGCTGCTCATGACCGGCATTGTAGCCGGGACGAGCGGCAAGCACGCCACTGCCGGGCGACAGTGCGCGGGAACGGCTGCCGCAACCAGCTAGTTGAAGATTTTCTGCACGAGCTCGGCGACGTTTTCCGCCCACTGGTCGATGCGCGGCTTCGCATCATCGAGGGTGAGCTGCGCATCGCTGTCCTTGAGATCCTGGCCCTTGCCCTTGCGAACCGACATGGCCAGCACCTCACCGCTGACGCTGTCAGACACCAGCGCTTCGACGTCCAGGTCCACATCCCGCGGACGATTTCCGCTCGCCGCCTTGGCACCCTGCACGACCAGCGCCACCGGGATCAGCTGCCAGGGCTTCAGCCCGCTGCTGCTGGTCTCCACGGCGGTGATCGCCACCTTGATCCGCAGCACCCCCGGTCCCGCTTCGGTGGCCTGGGGCACGTTGGCCAGGCCGACCGTCCTGAGGCTGGAATCGAGATAGGCCTGGATATCCTTGAGTACCTGGTCGGAGACCTGCTCCGAGGCCTGCGGCTCCGGATAGAAAGTCACCGGCTCGAGCAGGATCTTCTGGTAATTGGCCTTGCTGAGGTTCGGGCTCTGCCAGCGCAGCAGTTCGCTGCCCTTGGCATCCTTTTGCTTCTCGAGCTGGCTGTAATCCGGCAGGAAACCCGAGTGGGCAACCTCATCCGCATGCACCGGGGACACGCCGGCCAGCAGGCTGAAAGCCAGCGCGACGGCAAGACATGAGGAACTCCTGGCGATTTTCATTGCTTGTTCTCCGGTTCTGTTCGGTGGCGATGAAAAAAGCATACGCCTTCTGCCAGCGGAAAAAAGCAAAAAAATGCCCGGCACAAGGCCGGGCGAATTTAGGGGGAAGTGGTCGGTCAGTCCTGGAAGCCGTCCCGGGGCTGACTTAATGAACTCTGGACCAGTTGAGCAGCTCTACCTCTTGCCGGTCGCGGTGGAAATTCTCGGCCAGTACCGCCTCGATCTCGTGGGGCTCGAGCACCTGGTTCACGGCCTGGTTCAGCTCGACGACACCGCTGTATTCGTCGGCGAACCCCGGCTCGGCGGAGCGCAGCAGGAAGCGTGTGTAGTACTTCGCGCGCATGGCCTGAACGATAGGCAAAGGCGCAGCGGCATTCCGTGAACGGCGCCACAAAACCGGAACGCGGACGACCGGCCGCAGATCAGCGCACCGGCAGCGTGGCAGGCAGGGCCTGCCCGGGCCCTAGCCCTAGCCGGCTTCCAGCCGGGCGTAGGCCTCCAGCCACTGGGCTTCCAGCGCGGCGTGCTGTGCGCCGATCTCGCTGTGCCGGGCAGTCAGGCGGGCAAACTCGGCGGCGTTGTCGCTGTAGAGCGCCGGATCCTGGAGGCTGCTTTCGATCCGGGCGAGATCGCTGCCGAGCACCGCGATGCGCTGCTCGAGCTTCTCGATGTCCTTCAGGCAACGGTTACGCCGCGCATCGGCCTTCGGTGGCGGAGCCGCCCTCGTTGCCGCCCTGCTCGCCGGTTCGGGCGGCGGACCGGCCTTGACCGGCTCGGCATCCTTCTCGGTCTTGCCGGAGCGTGTGCGCAGCCACGCCGCGTATGCGTCGAGGTCGCCTTCGAAGGGCTCGACGCGGTGATCGGCCACGCGCCAGAAGGTGTCGCAGACCAGGCCGATCAGGTGCCGGTCATGCGAGACCAGCACGATCGCACCATCGAAGTCCGAGAGCGCCTCGGCCAGTGCCTCGCGCATGTCGAGGTCGAGGTGGTTGGTGGGCTCGTCGAGCAACAGCACGTTCGGCTTGCGCCAGGCGATCAGCGCGAGGGCCAGCCGCGCACGCTCGCCACCCGACATCACATCGACAGACTGGAAGGCGCGCTCGGCCGGGAAATACCACTTGCCGAGGAAGCTGCGCATGTCCTGGGTGCTTGCCTCCGGCGCGATGTCGCGCAGGTGATCCATCGGGGTGGCGCCCTCGCGCAGGCTCTCGACCGTGTGCTGAGCGAAGTAGCCGATACGCAGTTCGTTGTGCGCCTTGCGCTCGCCACCGAGCGTCGGCAGTTCGCCCACCAGCGTCTTCACCAGGGTCGATTTGCCCGCGCCGTTGGGTCCGAGCAGGGCCACGCGGTCGCCGGCTTCCAGGCCAAAGCACACATCGTGCAGGATGGTCACGCTGCCGGTGGTGCTGGACTCCTCGCCGGGCAGGTGGTCTGTACTGTCGTTCGGCATCGCGGCCCGGTAGCCGGCCTCGACGTGATCCAGCTGCACCAGCGAGTACGGCAGTTTGGCCGGCGCATCGAAGCTGATGTGCAGGGAGCGCTCCGCACGCACTGCCTCGGTGCCGCTGAGCTTCGCCAGGCGCTTCATCCGCGACTGCGCCTGCTTCGCCTTGCTGGCCTTGGCCTTGAAGCGGTCGATGAACTTCTTCAGGTGCTCGCGTTCGGCCTGCTCTTTCTCGAAGGCGATCTGCTGCAGGCGCAGATGCTCGGCGCGCTGGCGCTCGAAGGCCGTGTAATCGCCGGTATATAGCTTTGCCCGCTTTTCATGCAGATGCAGGATGTGCGTGCTGACGCCGTCGAGGAACTCGCGGTCGTGCGAGATCATCAGCAGCGTGCCGGGATACTTGAGCAGCCACTGCTCCAGCCACAGCACCGCATCCAGGTCCAGGTGGTTGGTGGGTTCGTCGAGCAGCAACAGGTCGGAAGGCGTCATCAGCGCGCGCGCCAGGTTCAGGCGCACGCGCCAGCCACCGGAGAACTCGGCAACCGGCTGCATGTGCGTGGACGCCGGAAAACCCAGGCCGTGCAGCAAACGTCCGGCACGCGCAGCGGCATCGTAGCCGTGCACTTCCTCCAGCCGCTGATGCGCGAGCGCTACCGCCTCGTAATCCTCGGCCGCCATCGCGGCTGCTTCAGCACGGATGGCATCCCAGACTGCCGCATCACCGGAAATGACGAAATCGATGGCCGGGTCGGGCAGCGAGGGGGTTTCCTGCGCCACACTGGCGATGCGGATCCGGCCGGACAGCTCGATGTCACCCTGGTCCGCTTCCAGGTCACCACTGATCGCGGCGAACAGGCTGCTCTTGCCACAGCCATTGCGCCCGATCACGCCGACACGGCAACCCGCGTGCAGCGACAGGTCGATACCGGACAGCAGCAGGTGCTCGCCACGCCGCAGGGCAAGGTTTCGGAAGGTAATCATGAGGGCGCGGATTATAGCCGCGGGGTCCGGGCTTTTCTTGCAGAATATCCCGGTTGAATTGGGGACTTGTGTGATGCGAAAGCTGTGCGGCCCGCGTGTGTGGTTGATTGCCGCTGTTTGCCTGCCCGGAGCGGCCCTGGCCGCCGAAGATGTCTTTCAGGCGGTGATGGCCAGCCGGGCCAGGGCCGAGGCTGTCGAGGCCGCAACGCTGTCGCCCGATAACTATGCAGCGGCGGTCAAGGCCCTCGAGCGTGCCCGCCGCGCAGCGGGCTCGGGGCGCACGGACGCTGCGCTGCAGGCAGAGATCGCCAAGGCCGACGAGATGTTCCGCGCAGCCGTCACCACCGCCCAGGTCGCACAGGACAGCTTTGCCGAGGTATTGCGCGAACGCGAGGCCGCGCGCAGCGCCGAGGCATGGCGACTGGTCCCGGACCGCTGGCTGAAAGCCGGGCAGGACCTCGGCGCCGCAAGCAGGCGCCTCGAAGACGGCGAACCGGAACGCGCCATGGAGCTGGCGCAGATCGCAGCCGCGAGCTACCGCGAAGCACAGCTGCAGGCACTGCGCAGCCGTTATCTCTCGCCGACCCGTACCCTGCTCATCGAAGCCGGACGCATGAAAGCGGACCGTTACGCGCCGCTGACCCTGGCAGAGGCCAGTGCGAAACTGGCTGCCGCCGAGGCCGCGCTCGCCAGCAACCGCGCGCAGCCCGAACGGGCGGCGGCGGAAATCGAGGCAGCGCGGCTGGCCGCCGTGCATGCGCTGAATGTGGCCACGCTTGTCCACCGCGTCGAGGCCGGCGAGCAGAGCGTGGAGGAACTCGTCCTTTCCCTGGAGGACAGTATCCGGCGCATGGCCGGTGCAGCCGGCCTGCCTGCTGGCAGCATCGCCGGCAATCCCGAGGCGACTGCAGCGCTCATCGCGGCGATGGGCGAACTGCGCGCACGCGCCGAGGGTGCCGAGCAGGAACTCGGCGAGCGCGACCGGCAGCTCAAGGGCATGGAGGAAGAGTTGCGCGAACTCGATGCGCGCCTCGGCGGTGCGACCTCCGAGCGGGATCGCCTGTTGATGAAACAGGCCGCGGAACAGGGCCTGCGCGAACAGATCAGCACGATCGAGCGGCAGCTTTCGCCGGACGAGGCACGGGTCATCCAGTCGCCCGGCAAACTGGTTCTCAGTCTCAATGGCCTGTCGTTCCCGCCAGGTTCCGCACAACTGAAGCGTGATGCCACGCCACTGTTGCGCAAGGCTGCCCAGGCCATCGCGATGTTCCCGCGTGCTGGCATCATCGTCGAGGGGCATACCGACTCGGCCGGTGACGCAGAATCGAACCAGCGCCTGTCGGAAGCGCGCGCGCTGGCCGTGCGGAACTGGCTGATGAACGAACTGGGCTTGCCGCCTGGCCGCCTGCAGGCGCTCGGCCATGGCGAATCCCGGCCAGTGGCCAGCAACGACAGCAGTGCCGGCCGCAAGCAGAACCGGCGCATCGACATCGTCATCCAGACCGGCACCGGGGACGCGGCGATCTAGGGCGGCGCTTCGGCGCGCCACCACTCGGCGATCGCCGCTCCGGTAGTGGCATTGACGAAATAGCCGTAGCACTTGTGCGGGTTGAGACCTTCCTGGTTGCGGAAGGGATTCACGAGATCCGTCCGGTCGGTGATGTCCGCGACCAGGCCGAGTCGGAGCATTTCCGCGTAGTCGTCGGCAAAGCGGTGCCCGAGCGCCGTCCGGTCGCCCAGCGCAGCCAGGTTGCGCCAGCGATGGATGCCCCGCGGGTAGCGTCCCGCGCCGCTCGTTCCGGCACCGAGCAGGCGCCGGCGGACAAAGCGCGTACCGAGCGGACTGCCGAGGGTCAGGAACAGGTCAACACCGGCATCGGCAGGGCCGGGTCGCACCGAATGGCCGAGTTCCCACAAGGTATCCCAGGCGATCACCGAACCGAGACTGTGGCCCATGAGCAGCACCCGGTCGCCGGCAGCCCAGGCGCTCTGCAACTCCGCAGCCAGCAGGGCACGGATCCGCCCGGCAACACCGCCATGGTTGTCGAAGTAGCGCATCGAGTCGCTGATGTTGATGCGCGTATCGGGATCAGCGAGCCATTCGATCAGCAGGGGCACGCGGTCGCAGAGGTGATACAGGAAGCTGGCCGCCTGCCGTCTGGCGCTGAATATCTCCCGAATCGTCGTGCGCCCTGGTGCAGGATCGGCCAGCAGGCCATCGATCCCGGCTGCATCGAGCCCGAGGTCACGGTAGTCCGGATAAAAGAGGTGCCCCCAGGGCACGAGGCGCAGGCACTCCGGCCTCGCGGAGATGGCCTCGGCCGTGGGCGCATCGGCCCGCCGTATGCCCTCGATCACGCACTTCCGCAGCACTTCGCGGTGCAGGTCCGGCGAGGGTTTGGCGCGGACACCCGGGACGTAGAGGATGCGCCGGCCCGGATTGCTCATCGCCCGGTCTGCCAGCAGCGGACAGCCCGGCAGGCGCGCTCAGGCGCGCGCTCTGGACTGCGAAGCGCGGAAACGCCCGGTCTGTATGTGGGCCGAACTGGTATCGCGCACGACGATGCGGTTGCGGCCCTCTTCCTTGGCCTGGTACAGCGCTTCGTCAGCGAGCTGTATCGCGCCGGCAAGGCTGCGCGCGGTGCCCGGATTGACCACGGCGACGCCGACGCTGACGGTAAGCCATGGACTGGTCGGTGACTGGGCATGCGGGATCCTGAGCTCTTCCA
Source organism: Gammaproteobacteria bacterium (assembly GCA_023383705.1). Lineage (GTDB taxonomy): Bacteria > Pseudomonadota > Gammaproteobacteria > Steroidobacterales > SHZI01. The sequence continues at coordinate 22,512 of JAHDYM010000035.1, forward strand.
CTGTGTGCCGCAAATGTTCCGACAGCTCGCGCCCGTGATCATGCACCGGCCCGTAAAGCACCACCGCGAATTCCTCGCCACCATAACGGGCGGCAAAATCCAGCGGACGTTGTGCACAACCCGAGATCACCCCGGCCACGCGCAGCAGCGCATCGTCGCCGGCCTGGTGACCGTAGTAGTCGTTGTAAGCCTTGAAATGGTCGATATCAACCATCATCAGGGTCAACTGGCTCTCGTCGCGCCGCGACTGGCGCCACAGCTTCTCTATGTTGTGATCAAAGCGTCGCCGGTTATAGAGCCGGGTGAGACCATCGCGCTCTGCCAGTTCATTCAGCAGCCGCGACTCATGGAAAGCCTGGCGTACCGCCGATTCAAGCTGGAAGCAGGAGTAGCCACCGATGATGTTGACCACCAGCAGGCCCAGGGACGAGAAGTACAGTTCGTTGCGCGGGAAGTCCCAGGTCAGCACACCCCACACGTAACTGCAGGACAAGGCCACGGCAGCCACCGCCGCATACCTGAACTGCAGACCCAGCACGACCCAGACGGTGAACACAAAGGCGACCGTCGACGCAAAGTGGTATGTGGCTCCGTGCAGGCTGCCACGCAAGGCCAGGGAAATGCAGATGAGTCCCAGCAGGATGGTGGTCAGGGCAAGCAGGGCCTGCGAGCGCCTGTACGAGGATTCCTTGTAGGTCTGCAGCAGGGTCGCGGTCAGCACCGGCAGTGTAATCCCGAGCATGTACACCGCGGTTGGCCAGGACAGCGTGCCGCGCACCACACCGACGATCAGGAAAATCAGGATCAGGCCGGCGGCAGCGAGCAGGATCTGCCGGATCTTCGGATAACTGCGCTCGGCGTAGACCTGCAGGAACTGCTGTTCCATCAGGTCACTGAAACGCAGGCGCACACGACCCGGCTGTCGCTCGGTCACCATCGAATTCAAGTGGTGATGTAGGTCTGGACTCACGCGCGGTAATACCTGGATTCAAGCCCTGCGATCGATGTGACATTAGCTGCCGGGCGCGCAAATGACTGCGTTACGGGTCACACTTGGGGGGCAAGCGCAGCCTGCTCGGCGGCCAGCAGCGCCAGCTTCAGCGAGCGCCCCCAGCGATAGCCGCCCGGGCTGCCGTCTGCACGTACGACCCGGTGGCAGGGCACGAGTACGGCGAGGTGGTTGGCGGCGACCGCGCCGGCCACCGCACGGGCGGCGCGTGGCGCCCCGATCCGCGCCGCGACCTCCTGATATGCGCTGCGGGTACCAGCGGGAATACCGAGCAGTGCTGCCCAGACCCGCAGCTGGAAGGGCGTACCGCGCAGATGAAGCGGGGCCGGACCCGGAGCGGCATCACCGAGCAAAGGCCCGAGCGGCAGCCCCGGCTTCGCCCCCGGCTGGAGGTGTGCACCGGGCCAGATGGCCGTGAGCCGGTTCACAGCCGGTCGCTCGTCCCGCCCGACAAACTCCAGGAAACACAGTGCCCCCCCGGCACTGCCGACCAGGCAGTCGCCAAACGGCGTTGCGACCCGCGCCAAGGCAATCCGGTCCACGGACGGCCGGACGCCGGCGCGCACTGCCTCGAGCCTGAGCTGCGGGAATCCGGGCGCCGCGCAAGATTCCCGGGCTGCATCCGTACTGTCGTTGCCATTCACGGCGATTCTCCGATCTGGCTTAGCATAGCCGCACCACACTGATTCATCCGACATGACCCTCCAATGACCCCCGACCCAGACTTCAGACCCGGGCTGACGGCACAATGTTCTATCGCCTGAGCGGCGCGGCAGGCGCGGCCATCGTCCTGCTGACGGGCTGGATGGCTCTGTCGCTTGCAGTCCCTGAACGAGCGGCGCCGGCCCGGGGCTGTGCGGGATATGTGCGCGGCGCGGTCTTTGGCGCCCTGGACATGGCGATCGACTGGTCCGGCAGCCAACTGGAATGCGAGGCTATGAGTCGCCCCGATGGCCAGGGCATGCGGCTGTTTTTCGCCTGGGATCCCGGCGACGGCGAGCGCCTGGTGCTGGTACTCGGGGTGGACGGCACCACCGCATCGGTGGCGGGGCTGGAAAAGCCGGCCAACGTCACCTTCATCGATGAACGCAGCGGACATTTCTACAGTTCGGGCGGCAGCGGACGCTGCTGGACGGACATCGTCCGGCTGGCCGCGCTGCCCGCCTCCGGCCGCAGCCAGCAGCTTAAGGGCCGCCTCTACTGTGCCGCTGCCCTGCCGGCCCTCAACGACCATTCCTCGCTGACGCTCGGCGATCTGCACTGGTACGGGCAGTTCGAATTCGATGGAAACTGAACCGTCCAGGCGCTGGTGGCAGGCCAGTACGGTGGCCCTGCTGGCACTGATCCTGGCAGGGCCCGGCGCAATGGCCGCCGAGCCGGCCGGACTGCTGCGCGATTTTCCGCGCGGCCAGCTGGTACTCGAGACCCGCGGGCCGCGCTGCCTCCTGATCCGGATCCATATCGCCGCCAGCCCGCAACAACGGTCCCAGGGGCTGATGTTCATCGAGTCGATGGATGAATTCGAAGGCATGTACTTCGGTTATGACGAGCCAGTGGGCATCGCCATGTGGATGAAGAACACGCCGCTGCCGCTGGACATGCTCTTCATCCGCGCAGACCGGACCATCGCCAGCATCGCCAGGAATACCGTTCCGCTGTCCACAGAGCGGATTGAATCGCAAGAAGCCGTGATCGGCGTGCTCGAGCTGAATGCCGGTTTTGCGCGTCGCTGGGGCGTGGAAGCCGGAACCCGGGTCTATCTGGATACCGGCTACTGAAAGCTCAGTCGGTTCTGGTGGCGGTGCGGCATGCGACTTCCCAGCGCTGCTGGTGCCCGCGCGGGTTGTCTTCCAGGTAATCAAAGGCCCTGCGCTTGAGCACTTCAAACCCGTCCGGACACAGCCGGCGCTGGAGCAGCCAGTCGCTCAGCCAGCGCATGCGTGCGGCCTCTGCGACCGGGTCATCAGCCGGAAATTCCGGGGGAAAACTGAGGTCGAAGTAGAAAATTCCCGGACGGCTCGCCGGCGCCGTCAGCTGGCTGAAACGATGCCGGTCGAAGTCGCGACTCTTCTCGAGGCTGCCGCAGGCAGCCAGCAGCAGCATCGCGGCAATTGCGGTGAGGCCGTAACGCATCATCTCCCTGCCTGAAGCGGTGACTGTCGGCATGCGGGACTCCGTTGAGCGAAGATCGGCTGAACCGGCAGCTGCATAACACGTTTGCACACAAATGCCGACACTGCCGAACCGTGGAAACTACCTAGAAAAATCCGCTGCAGTAGCGGTGACGGTTCGGCCTGCAGACCAGTGTGCAATCGGCGGAAATATCGGGTAGATTTGCCACTCGGATCGGAGGGGGCATTCTGATCCGGATGGAGCCGGTTCCCTTTCCGTGCACAATGGTCGGCACGGGGCGGACGGATAAAAACCGGTGTAAAACACTGCGCAGACTCCTGATGCGGACGCATGGAAAGCACCTTGAACAAAGGCCGTAACGCAGGCCGTACAGCAATACTCGCAGTCATCGTGGGCATCCACGTGCTGCTGATTGTGGCCATCAATACCAGTTTGTCCACGGTCGTACTCGATCGGCTGCCGCCACTCATCAAGGCCGAGATCATCGAAGAGATCGTCAAGGACGAGGAGCCGCCACCGCCGCCGCCAACCGTCGAGACGCCCCCGCCCTATGTGCCGCCGCCCGACATCGTCATCGACCTGCCGACCGCGACCAAGGGTCCGACGACCGCGCTGGTCACCACCGACAAGCCCCGCCCGGTCGCCCCGCCACCGCCCGCTGCCGTGGTAAAAAAGGCGCCGGAGATCGATCCCAAGTTCAAGCGACGCTTCCAGCCGGACTATCCGCCCACATCGAGGCGGCTCGGCGAGGAAGGCTCGGTCGTCCTGCAGGTGCTGGTTGGCACCGATGGCAAGGTCCAGGACGGCAAGGTTCAGACAAGCAGCGGGTTTCCGCGGCTCGATGAAGCGGCGCTGAAGCATGCGCTGCGTGCCTGGCGGTTTACGCCGGGTACGGAAGACGGCAAGCCAGTCACAGCCTGGCATGCGGTCAAGGTAACTTTCAGGATCGAAGGCTGATTATTTTTGTTCGGACACGTCGGGTATGAGCGCTCCAGTCCTGGCGCTTCATCCAGACACACACAGTTAAATAAACACAAGGTAGGCGAGCTATGGCAGGCGAGAACATTCAGCTGGCACAGAACA
>JAHDYM010000146.1 GCA_023383705.1 Gammaproteobacteria bacterium
CAGCGCGCGGCTTTACACTGATCGAAATCATGGTGGTGGTGGTGATCCTCGGCATCCTTGCCGCGCTGATCGCACCGAACGTCATCAGCCGCATCGATGATGCACAGGGCACCAAGGTCCAGCAGGATATCCGGGCCATCGAAAGCGCCCTCAAGCTCTATCGCCTGGACAGTTTCCGCTATCCGACCAGCCAGGAAGGCCTGGATGCACTGGTCACCCCCCCGCAGGACCCCGGGCAGAAGTGGCCCGAAGGCGGCTATCTCGACCGCTTGCCCAAGGATCCCTGGGACCGGCCGTACCTCTACGAGAACCCCGGCAAGCAGGGCGCATTCGATATCTACACCCTGGGCCGCGATGGCAAGCCGGGTGGTGACGGCGTCGATGCGGATATCGGTAACTGGGATATCGACTGACCGGCCGCATGCCCTGTCCGGCAAATGAACGGCAGCAGCAGGGCTTCACCCTCCTCGAAGTACTGGTGGTGGTGTTCATCGTCGGCGTGATCGCCACGATGTTCACGCTGGCAGTCGGAGTGGCAGGCGGGGTGGACCGCGAGTTGCGCCGGGAAACCGAGCGACTCGAGACACTCATCCACCTCGCCCAGGAAGACGCCATCGTCCAGGCGCACGAACTCGGCCTGCGCTTCTATCCGCAGCAATACGAGTTCTCGGTCTGGTCACGCGGACAGATCGCCGACCCTGCCGATGACAGATGGGAAACGATCCGCGACGACGTGCTTGCTCCGCGGAGGCTCGCCAAAGGTTTCGAATTTGAACTCGAAATCGAGGACCGCAGCGTCATCCTCGAAAACAGCGCAAAGGAAGTGGAAAAGAACTACAAGCCACAGATCTTCATGTTTTCTTCCGGTGACATCAGCGATGCCTTCCTGGTGCGCGTCCGTGATCGCATCGAGCGGCGCAGCTACACGCTCGAAGTCGCGACCGACGGCACGACGGAGATTGTCCGCGATGAGGACTGAGCGCCATCCGCAACCCGGATTCACGCTGATCGAGGTGCTGGTCGCGCTGGTGATCGTCGCGCTGGGCCTGATGGCTGCCTTTGGCCAGGTCAACCAGACACTGACCACCGCGAGTCGCCTGCGTGACAAGACCTTTGCCGACTGGGTGGCACTCAACCAGCTCACGGCCCAGCGGCTGCTCGGCGAATTCCCCGCCATCGGCAGCAGTTCCGGCGAAACGGAAATGGGACCTGCGAAGTGGCGCTACACGGTGAAGGTGGAAAAGACCGATTTCGAGGACTTGCGGCAAATCAATGTCTCGGTGGCCTTTGCCGATGATCCGGAACAGATCGTCACATCCATCACCGGTTTTCTGGGCAAGGCCACCGCGAAGAGGGGATCGGACAGCAATCGCGCAGACTGGACCCCCATCGAGCCGGACCGCTGAGCATGCAGTACCGCATTCCAGGCCGCAGCAGAACCGGCAAGCGGCGCAAGCCTGCAGGCTTCACGCTGCTGGAACTGCTGGTCGCAATGGGGATCTTCGCCGTGATCGGTGCCATGGCCCTTGGCGGACTGAATGCAGTCGTCGACCAGACCACCATCGCACGCGAGCAGATGGACCGTCTCAACCGCCTGCAACGGGCAGTGCGGCTGATGAGCAGTGACTTCAACAGCCTTGCACCGCGTTTCGTGCGGGATGAACTCGGCACTGCGCGCGAAGGCCCGCTGCTCGCCGACGGCCGGCTGTTCGGTGTCGAGTTGCGGCTGACCCGCGGCAGTTGGCCAAATCCGGCCGGCCTCCCCCACCGCGGCACGCTGCAGCGTGTGCAGTATCGCCTGGAGGACGACAAGCTGATCCGGGAATACTGGCCGGTGGTGGACCATGTACTGGGCCAGGAACCGCGCAGCGAGGAACTGCTGACTGGCGTCAATGAATTCAGGCTGCTCTATCTGGATACGCAGGATGAGTGGCAGGCCCAGTGGCCGCCGGCCCAGAACGCCACCGCTGTTGCCAGCCAGCGACCGCGCGCGGTACGCGTCATGCTCGACCTGCAGGACTGGGGACCGGTGGAGCGCCTGCTCGAGGTGGCCCAGTGAGACAGCTCAGCGGCCCGGCACGCCAGCGCGGGGTTGCCGTGCTCACTGCCGTACTCGTCGTCACCCTGGCAACGGTGCTCGCGGTCAACCTGCTGTGGCAAGGCAGTGTCGACCTGCGCCGCACCGAAACGCTGCTGCTGCAGGACCAGGCGCGGCAATACAATCTCGGTGGTGAGGAACTGGCGCGGGTGTTCCTGGCCAAGGACTATCGCAATGATCCCGGCGGGATGGATACGATCAAGGAGATCTGGGCCACGCCGCTGAAACGCGACTTCGAAGGCGGCTTCTTCGAAGGCTGGCTCCTCGACCAGCAGGGACGCTTCGACCTGAACAGCCTGCTCGGTGCCGATGGCAAAGCGGATGACAAAGCCACCCGCCAGTTCGAGCGCATGCTCGCCCTGCTGCCGCTGGAGTCACCGCTGGATGCAAGTACCGCCACCGCGCTCATGGAAGCGACGGTGGACTGGATCGATACGGACAGCGCGCCGCGGCTGAACGGTGCTGAGGATGACCGCTATACCAGCCGGCAACCCCCGTACCGGCCGGCGAATTTCTGGTTCGTCTCGGTGAGCGAACTGCTGGCGATCGAGGGCTATACCAGCGAAATATATGCTGCACTGGAGCCGCATGTGACTGCCCTGCCGCCAGGCGGGGCAGAATCGCGCAAGATCAACATCAACACGGCAACCAACGTGGTACTGGCCTCACTGGTCGAGAACGAGACCCTGGAAAGCGTGGAGCCATTGCTCAACCAGGAGTACCAGGAGGTCAGCGACTTCCTCACCGATTCCGGTTTCAACCTCAGCGAGAATGACATCGCAGTCAACAGCAACTGGTTTCTGCTGACTGTGACCACCTCTATTGGCACCACCCAGTCCACTCTGTA
>JAHDYM010000036.1 GCA_023383705.1 Gammaproteobacteria bacterium
GGCTTATTTGGCTTATTTGGCTTAACAAGCCAAATAAGCCAAATAAGCCAAACCAGGCACCTATTTCACCTGGAGGAGGCGGTAGGCGTCGCGGCGCGAGGCGCCGGTGATGCGCGCCGCCAGGCCGGCTGCCTGTGCTGCGGGGAGTTCGGCAGCGAGCAGTTTCGCGATGCGGGCCAGTTCGCCCTCGGCTGCCTGCAGGGGCGCCGGGTTGCCACCGATCAGCAGGGTGCATTCACCGCGCTCGCCGCCCGGGTCGGACTGCACGGCAGCCAGCACCTCGACCAGGCTGCCGCGGTAGATGGTTTCATGCAGCTTGGTGAGTTCGCGGCCGACCGCTGCCGGCCGGGATTCGCCGAGTACGCCGATCGCATCCTGCAGCGTTTCCGGCAAGCGGTGCACGCTCTCGTAGAACACCAGCGTCGGGGCGAGGCCAGCCAGCTCACCCAGGCGCGCCAGCCGTGCCGCACGACGTGCCGGCAGGAACCCCTCGAACAGGAAGCGGTCGGTAGGCAAACCGGCCACCGACAGTGCAGCCACCAGCGCGCAGCAGCCGGGTATGGGACTGACCGGCAGTGCTGCCGCCCGCACCGCTGCCAGCAAGCGGTAACCCGGATCGGAGATGAGCGGCGTGCCCGCATCGCTGATCAGGGCAATGCTGCTGCCGGTTTTCAGCAGGGCCAGCAATTCCTCGCAACGCTGCGCCTCGTTGTGTTCGTGCAGCGACAACAGGCGGACGCTGATGCCCAGGCGCGTTAGCAATTGCCCGGCATGGCGGGTATCCTCCGCCGCAACCAGGCTGACATTGGCGAGGACCTCGCGGGCCCGCGGGCTCAGGTCGTCGATGTTGCCGATCGGCGTGGCCACAACGTACAGGGTTCCAGGCTGGATCTTCACGAAATAACCCCTGTGCGCCTGGTTCCGGCGCCTCGCCGGGACACGCTGAACAGGAACAAGCACCCGCACCGCATGCCTTCCATCCTGCAAAAGACCATATTCGGGCTGACACTCATGTCGGTCATTGTCGGAGCAGCCTGCCAGCCGCTGCAACCTTCAGCCGAAATCAGCCACTCCGGGCCCGTGCAGGCGGTCAGCGAAAGCCCGGCTGCCGACACGCCACAACCCACAGCCTGGATCGATACCAGCCGTGACCCCGACGCACCGGTGGCCCTGCTGCTGCCTCTGTCGGGGCCCCAGCAAGCGGCCGGGACGGCGGTTCGCGACGGCTTCATCGCCGCACACCTCTCTGCCGCCCGCAGCCCGCAACAGCAGGTGCTGGTCTTTGACGTCGCCCTGCTCGGTGTCGGCGAAGCCCATGCCCAGGCACGCAACGCCGGTGCCGGCCTCATCGTCGGGCCGCTGCTGCGGGAATCGGTGCAGGCACTGAACCAGATCGGCAGTCCGGTCTCCGCGCTGGCCCTCAACTACCTGCCCGACGGCGAAACGGCGCGTGCCGGTCTCTGGCAATTTGGCCTGGCGCCCGAGGACGAGGTTCGGGAAATCGCCGCCCGCGCCGTGTCGCTGGGCCAACGGCGCGCGATATCGCTGGCGCCCGACAACAGCTGGGGACGGCGGCTGCAGTCGGCGTTCCAGGACAGTTTCACTGCACTCGGCGGCCAGGTGGTCGCCGCCCGGCTCTACCCGCCCGGAGAATCCGATTTCTCGCCCGAGCTGCGCACCGTCCTCGCCTATCAGCAGAAAACCCCGACTTTTGCCGGGGGACGCCGGCAGGACATCGATCTAGTCTTTCTTGCCGCAACCCATGCGACCGGCAAGCTGATCTACCCGCAACTGCGCTTCTATGGTGCGGGCAACCTGCCGACCTACAGCACCTCGGCAATCTGGGAGGATGGCGATACCGACGCCAGTGACCTGAATGGCATCAACTTCCCCGACGGCCCATGGATGATTGCGCCCGACCGCCGCAGCGCGCTCGTGAAAGCGCAGCTGGCACGCCACTTCGGCCCGCAGTCACTGGCGCTGTCGCGCCTGTATGCGCTGGGTTACGACGCCCGGCAGTTGCTGCCGGCAATCCGCAGTCAGGCGATCGCAGGTCCATTCCGGGATGGTGAACTGCAGGGCGTCACCGGCAGCCTTGACGCCGATTCGACGGGGCGCATATACCGGCGCCTTTCGTGGGCGACGGTCCGTGGCGGACAAGCTGCCCCGGCACTGTTGCCGGCAAACCAGGTGCAGCCGGTATCCAGCAATCCCTGAGTCCTGACCAGGCCGTGGCCCGGCACCTGGAACACGGCAGGGATGCCGAGCAACTCGCGGCCCGCTACCTGGCCCGGCAGGGCCTCAGCCTGGTGGCCAGCAATCACCGCGCCAGGGTCGGTGAACTCGACCTGGTCATGCGCGAAGGGCGCACCCTGGTGATCGTCGAAGTGCGTGCCCGGCACTCCGCGCAGGTGGCAACACCCGCGCAGACCATCGACCGGCACAAGCAGCGGCGCATCATCCGCGCCACGCAACATTTCATCCTCTGCAACCGGCAATACCGCGACTGGCCGCTGCGCTTCGACGTAGTCGGGATCACCGGTGCACTGGATGCGCCGCAGATCAGCTGGCTCCGCGCCGCTTTCAGCCTGGATGACATGGCCAGCCGCTGAACAGTAGTCGTATCATGCGGCGTGACAGGACTCTGGACGGAAATACCGATGTCGGCCACTGACAGCATTCGCAGCCATTTCGAAGAGAGCATCGCGGTCAAGCAGGCATCGCTTGCAGCCCTGGTCCCGTCGATTGCGGCTGCGGCCGGACTGCTGGCCTCGACACTGCGCAAGGACGGCAAGATCCTGAGCTGCGGCAACGGCGGCTCGGCCGGCGATGCGCAGCACTTCGCCGCCGAACTGCTCAACCGCTTCGAAATGGAGCGCCCGGGACTTGCGGCCATGGCGCTGTCCACCGACACCTCGACGCTGACGTCGATCGCCAACGATTACGCCTATGAGCAGGTGTTTTCCAAGCAGCTGCGGGCACTCGGGCGCAGCGGCGATGTATTGCTGGCGATCTCCACCTCGGGGAATTCGGCGAACGTGCTGGCCGCCGCGCAGGCTGCGCATGAACGCGGGATGCGCGTCATCGCCCTGACCGGCAGGGACGGCGGCAAGCTGGCTGCGGCATTGCGCGAGGGCGACATCGAGATCCGTGTCCCGGCGCAGCGCACCGCGCGCATCCAGGAGGTGCACCTCGTGGTGATCCACTGCCTCTGCGATGCAATCGACCAGGCCCTGTTCGCAGCACCGGCCGGCGGCCGGCCACAGGCACCCCAGCCTACTTGACGACCTTCAGGCTCGGACGGCGCGGCGGTGGTTCGGGCTCCGGACCCGGATCTGCATCTCCCGGCCCGGCTGCTGCTGCCGCTGCCTGGTATTCATCCGGCGGAAAGACGAGGCCCTCGCCGCTCTCCCGCGCATAGATCCCGAGCACTGCCCGCACCGGGATGAACACCCGCCGCGCCGCGCCGCCAAAACGCGCATCGAAGCTGATTTCGTCGTTGCCCATCGCCAGGTTGCTGGTCGCGGAATAGCTGAGGTTGAGCGTGATGCGTCCGTTCTGTACATGCTCTTCCGGCACGGCCACGCCGGCATGCGTGGCATCGACGACCAGATGCGGCGTCTGGTTGTTGTCGATCATCCACTGGTGCAGCGCACGCAGCAGGTAGGGGCGCTTGGGCGGCAGGGCCGGTTGCGTGACGGGCGGTTCGGTCACTGCAGCTGAAGCGGGGCTATTGCCGCATCTCTCGTTCGGCTTCGGTGAGACTCTCGCGGAAGGAGCGGCTGGCAAAGATCCGGTCCATGTACTTGCGGATCGGCTGTGCGGCATTGCCGTCGAGCTCGATACCGAGTGCGGGCAGGCGCCACAGCACCGGCGAGATGCTTGCATCCACGAGCGTGAACTCGTCGTTCAGGAAATATCTTTTTGCGGCGAAAATCTCGGCGCTCGACAGCAGGCTTTCCTGCAGCACCTTGCGCGCCTGGGCAAGCTGCTTGCGGTCGCTGGCAGCCTGGATCTGCTCCACCATGCCGTACCAGTCGCGCTCGACCCGGTAGAGGGCGAGCCGGACCTGGGCACGACTGACCGGATCGACCGGCATCAGCGGCGGATGCGGGAAGCGCTCATCGATGTACTCCATGATCACCCGCGAGTCGTACAGCACCAGGCCGCGATCAACCAGCGTCGGCACGCTGTGATAGGGATTGAGGTCGAGGAGGTCTTCCGGCAGGTCCGGGCCGTCGACGTTGATGATATCGATGCCGATACCCTTTTCCGCCAGCACGATGCGCGTGCGGTGGCTCGGGATGGCGTTCGGGCTGGCATACAAGGTCATGGCGGCACGCCTGCCTGGTCCAAGACCGGTGTTGCTCCAATCATCTGTCACGGGTCAAGCCTCTCGCCGGAGTTCCGGGCATCCGTGATGAGCAAGTCTCAACAATCCCGACGGCCGCCGGAGCGCCGGGACAGACAGGGGATGCAGTTCCCCTACCTGACGTCCCGCCAGACCTCGCGCTTGAGGAGCCAGGCAAGAACCAGAAAGACAAGCAGGAATGCCATCACCAGGATACCCAGGCTCTGGCGCTTCTGTTTCACCGGTTCACCGATGTAGTCGAGGAAATTGACGGTGTCCCGGACAAACTCATCATACTCGGCCGCCGTCATGGTACCGGGAGTAACCTGCTCGAACCGGTCGAAGACATGCTGCACGGTGCCGTTGACCTCGGCCTCCCTGAATATCGCCTGCTGCGTGCCCTGCAGTTCGGCCAGCACGTGCGGCATGCTGGCGCCCGGCAGGTTCAGGTTGTTCACGCCGGTGAACCGCGACGGATCGAGATAGAAAGAGCGCAGGAAGTTGTACAGGTAGTCCGGCCCCTTCGAGCGCGCGATCAGGGAGAGATCCGGCGGCATCAGGCCGAACCAGCGCTGCGCGTCTTCCGGATGCATGGCGATCTCCATGGTCTCGGTCGGCTTGACGGCGGCAAACATCAGGTTCTTCACCACCAGTTCTTCGGGGATCTGCAGGTCGCGGACCAGCTGGTTGTAGCGGACATACTTCGCCGAGTGGCAACCCATGCAGTAGTTGACGAAGTTGCCGGCTCCGCGCTGCAACGAAGGCAGGTTGCCGATGTCATTGTTGGCCGCATCGTGCAGGCCACCACCGGCGCCGGCGGCCGACGCCGTACCGAGAACCAGGCAGGCAAGGAGTCCTGCGACAGCGGCGAGACCCGGATGAAGGCTGCGATTCATAACTTTGCTCATCATGGCGATCAGTGGTGCCCGTGGTAAACGACACGTTCCGGAACCGGCTTCGTCTTCTCGCGCGCCGTATACCACGGCATCAGCAGGAAGAAGGCGAAGTAGAGGACGCCGAAGAACCGCGCTGCGTAGACGTAGCCCGTGCTGGCGGGTTTCAGCCCGAGGAACCCGAGCGCGAGGAAACTGACCACGAACACCGCCAGCGCGACCTTGTAGGTCCAGCCACGATAGCGGATCGACTTGACCTTGCAGCGGTCCAGCCACGGCAGCAGAAACAGGAACACGATGGCCATGGCCATGAGGAACGCGCCCCAGCCCTTGCTCGGCACGGCGCGGAGGATTGCGTAGAAGGGCGTGAAGTACCACACCGGCGCAATATGCTCCGGCGTCTTCAGCATGTTGGCCGGTTCGAAGTTGGCGTGCTCGAGGAAGTAGCCGCCCATCTCGGGTGCGAAGAAGATCACCGCACAGAACGCGATCGCAAAGACGATGATGGCAACCAGGTCCTTCGCGGTATGGAAGGGATGGAAAGCCACGCCGTCCAGCGGGATGCCATCGGGACCCTTGTACTTCTTGATCTCGATGCCGTCCGGGTTCAGCGATCCGGTGGTATGCAGCGCGAGGATATGCACGACAGCCAGGATCATCAGCGCCAGCGGCACGGCGATGACATGCAGCGCGAAGAAGCGGTTCAGCGTGATATCGGAGATGAAGTAGTCACCGCGGATCCATTCGACGAGCGCATCACCGACCACGGGTACCGCCCCGAACAGCGACACGATCACCTGTGCGCCCCAGTAGGACATCTGGCCCCACGGCAGCAGGTAGCCCGTGAATGCCTGCGCCATCAGCGCCACGTAGATCAGCATGCCGATGATCCACAGCAGTTCGCGCGGCGACTTGTAGGAACCGTACATCAGGGCGCGGAACATGTGCAGGTAGACGACGATGAAGAATGCCGAGGCACCGGTGGAGTGCATGTAGCGGATCAGCCAGCCCCACTCCACATCACGCATGATGTACTCGACGGAAGCAAACGCGTCTTCAGCCGACGGCTTGTAGCTCATGGTCAGGTAGATGCCGGTCACGACCTGCAGGATGAGTACCAGCAGCGCAAGCACGCCGAACACGTACCAGGCGTTGAAGTTCTTGGCAGCGTAATACTCGGTGACGTGCTCTTTCATCATTGCCGTCAGCGGGAAACGCTCATCGACCCAGTCGATGAACTGGGCGAAGCGCCCGCCCCGGGAACCGCCGGCAGTTCCGCCACGTACCGCACTCATGCGCCTGCTCCAGTGTCTTCACCGACAATGATCATGCTGTCTCCAACGAAGCGGTACGGCGGCACCGCGAGATTGGTGGGGGCCGGCACGCCCGCGTACACGCGCCCTGCCAGGTCGAACTTCGATCCGTGGCACGGGCAGAAGAAGCCACCCGGCCAGTCGGCGCCAAGTTCGGCATCGGCCGGCTGGAGCTTCTCGACCGGCGCACAGCCCAGGTGCGTGCAGCTGCCGATCACCACCAGCACCTCGGGCCGGATCGAGCGCGTGGCGTTCGTCGCATAGCCGGGTTGTATCGATTCCTTCGATTCGGGATCGCGCAAGGCAGCGGCATGGTCGCCGAGCCGCGCCAGCATGTCGGGGTCGCGACGCAGGATCCAGACCGGCTGGCCGCGCCACTGGACGCGCACCATGGCGCCGGCTTCAAGCTTGGAAACATCCACCTCGACCGGAGCACCCAGCGCCTGCGCGCGCGCGCTGGGGCGGAAGGAGGCGATGAACGGGGCTGCCGTCATGGCCAGACCCACGGCTCCGGTAACGCTGGTGGCCACAGCCAGAAACCGACGACGACTGACGGACGCCTCTTCGCTCACGAGCTATTCCTCTTGAAATTCATGGCTGCCGGCGACCCGGCAACGACCAGCCCGGTCGATTCGGACGAGCGCCCCGCAATCCCGGCGAGTCTGTAAAAGCCGGCGAATTATACACACGGCCGTCACGGGTTGCCTACCGCGCACCGGCCCGCGAGTCAGCCGATCCGGCGGATCTGCGCACCGATCTGCCGGAGTTTCTCCTCGATGCACTCGTAGCCGCGATCGATGTGGTAGATGCGGTCGACCACCGTCTCCCCCTCCGCTGCCAGGCCCGCCACCACGAGGCTGGCCGAGGCCCGCAGGTCCGTTGCCATCACCGGCGCCGCATGCAGGGCGCTGACACCCTGCACGATGGCGGTATGGCCCTCGATCTTGATGTTGGCGCCCATGCGCTGCAGCTCCAGCGCGTGCATGAAGCGGTTCTCGAACACGTTCTCGATGATCGTGCCCACGCCATCGGCGATGCAGTTGAGCGCCATGAGCTGCGCCTGCATGTCGGTCGGGAACGCCGGATAAGGGTCAGTACTTATATCCACGGCCAGCGGGCGCCGGCCCTGCATGTCGAGATCGATCCAGTCCGGACCGGTGGTGATGACGGCGCCCGCCGCCCGCAGCTTGCTGAGCACCGCCTCCAGGTACAGCGGGCAGGTGCGACGTGTCCGGACATGCCCGCCGGTGATCGCCGCCGCGACCAGGAAGGTGCCGGTCTCGATGCGGTCCGGCTGCACCTGGTAGCTGGCGCCATGCAGGCGCCGGACCCCGTTGATGACGATGCGGTTGGTGCCGGCACCCTCGATCTGCGCGCCCATCGCCGCGAGGAAGGCGGCGAGGTCGATCACCTCCGGCTCGCGCGCCGCATTCTCGATCACGGTCTCACCCTCCGCGAGGCAGGCCGCCATCATCAGGTTCTCGGTGCCGGTGACCGTCACCTTGTCCATCAGCAGATGGGTACCGCGCAGGCGCCCGGAGCGCGCGCGGATATAGCCATCGACGATCTCGACCTCCGCACCCATCGCCCGCAGGCCGGCCACATGCAGGTCGACCGGCCGGGCCCCGATCGCACAGCCGCCGGGCAGCGAGACATCGGCCTGCCCGTGGCGGCCGAGCAGCGGCCCGAGCACCAGAATCGAGGCCCGCATGGTCTTCACCAGGTCATAGGGTGCGGCGAACTCGCGGATCGTCCGCGCATCCACCTCGATCTGCATGTCTTCATGCACGGTCACGGTCACGCCCATCTGCCCGAGCAGGTTGATCATGGTCGTCACGTCGTGCAGGTGCGGGATATTGCCCACCGTCACCTGATCATCCGCCAGCAGGCAGGCGGCGAGTATCGGCAGGGCCGCATTCTTGGCCCCCGAGATGCGCACCTCGCCCCTGAGCGGCCCGCTGCCCGTTATTGCCAGTTTTTCCATGGCTTTCCGTCCTGCTGCAGCCTTCAGGGCTGCCTGGCGCTCCATTCTTCGGGGGTGTAGGCCTCGATCGACAAGGCGTGGATCTCCCCACCGATGCGATTGCCGAGCGCCGCATAAATCAGGCGATGGCGCTGCAGGGTGTGCTTGCCGGCAAACAGCGGGCTGACCACCACGGCATCGAAATGCACGCGGTCCTCCGACCGCACGCTGACGGTCGAGTCGCCGAGGTGGTTGCGAATCAGGGTTTCGATTTCTTCAGGGTTCATCCGGGCTACCGTAAAGCGGTGATTGTGGCGCGCGAGTATAGACGGCGGCGCCTGCATGGCGTCATGGCATACAATGCGGCCGGGACCACGCATGTGAACAGGACCCCGGCGGCAACCATGGGCAGCGGCCAGCACGACTTCAGATCACGGGCCCGGCGGGTACTCGAAATCGAGGCCAAGGCCATCACCGGCCTGGTGCCGCGGCTCGATGCCGCCTTCGACCGCGCCTGCCAGCTGTGCCTGGACTGCCGCGGCCGGATCATCGTAACCGGCATGGGCAAATCTGGCCATGTTGCCGGCAAGATCGCCGCGACGCTGGCCAGTACCGGCACGCCGGCTTTTTTCGTCCATCCGGGCGAGGCCAGCCACGGCGACCTCGGCATGATCACGAGGATCGACCTGGTCATCGCCATTTCCAATTCCGGCGAGACCGCCGAGATCGTCACGATCCTGCCGCTGCTCAAGCGGCTGGCCATCCCGCTGATCACGCTGTCCGGCAACCAGCGCTCCACGCTTGCCACTGCCGCTACCGTGGCGCTCGATGTCGGCGTGAGCGAGGAAGCCTGCCCGCTCAACCTGGCGCCGACCGCCAGCACCACCGCCGCGCTGGCCATGGGCGATGCGCTGGCTGTCGCACTGCTGGAGAGCCGCGGCTTCACCCGCGAGGACTTTGCCCTCGCCCATCCGGGCGGCACGCTCGGCCGGCGTTTGCTGCTGCGCGTGGATGAGGTCATGCACACCGGCGAGGGCATACCCCGGGTGGGCCCGGACGCCCTGCTGTCGGAGGGCCTGATCGAAATGAGCCGCAAGGGCCTCGGCATGACGGCCATCGTCGACGCCAGCGGCGAGCTCGCCGGGATCTTCACCGACGGCGACCTGCGCCGGGTGCTCGATCGCGGCGTCGATGTACACAGGACCCGGATGAAAGAGGTCATGAACAGCAGTTGCCGTACCGTCGCCCCCGGCGCGCTGGCTGCCGAAGCGGTGCATCTGCTGGAGCAGTACAAGATCAACGCCCTGCTGGTCGTGAACCCGGCCAGGCAGGTGGTGGGCGCACTCAATATCCACGACCTGCTGCGCGCAGGCGTGATGTAGGCAGGGAACCCGCGCGGTGCAGCATCAGGAACTGCTGGCGATCGCCGCCAGGATCAGACTGCTGGTGCTGGACGTGGATGGCGTGCTCACCGATGGACGCCTCTGGTACGACGCCGATGGCCGCGAAACCAAGAGCTTTCACGTGCGCGACGGCTACGGGATCCAGCAGGTACAGGCGGCGGGCATCCGCGTCGCCGTCATTTCCGGCCGTTCCTCGGCGGCTGCGGCAGCGCGCCTCGCCGAATTGCGCGTGGCGCATGTTTACCTCGGCCGCAACGACAAGCAGGCGGTCCTCGATGCGCTGCTCGCCGAACTCGGCATCGCGGCAGCACAGGTGGCCTGCGTCGGCGACGACACCACGGACCTGGCCATCATGCAGATGTGCGGGCTCGGCATCACGGTCGCCGACGCCCATCCGGAGGTGCTGGCCCGGGCGATGTGGACCACCCGCGAGCGCGGCGGGCGGGGTGCCGTACGCGAAGTCTGCGACCTGTTGCTGGCGGCCCGGCAGGCGGCCAGGCAGACAGATTGAGCCATGCGCCCCGGACGCGGCAGCTGGCTGATCATCCTGTTGCTCGCAGCGATCGCCAGCAGCGTGATCGTCATGCTCACACCCGACCGGCAGGCACCGGCAAGGACAGAAAACCGCGCCGAACAGGGCTACTACGTCCGGGAAGGCACGTTGACCGGCACCGGCCCTGACGGCCGGATGCTCTACCACATCACCACCAAGGCGGCCAGGCAGAATCTCGACGACGGCACGATCGCGCTGGAGGAAGTGGCGGTGCACTACATGCCGGCCGCCCGGATCCCGTGGGACATGCGCGCCAGCAGCGGGCAGATCCCGCGGGATAGTAATATCATCCAGCTCTCGGGGGACGTGCTGGTCACCTCCACCGCAAGCGCCACGGCAAACGATCGCCAGGTGCCACTGACGATCCGGACAGATTACCTTGAGCTTGATCCCGACACCTATATCGCCACCACCAACCGGCATGTGGCGATAGAACGTTCGCGGGATACGCTTCACGCCAGGGGGATGCGTGTCTACCTCAAACAGGACCGCCTGCAACTTGAATCCGAGGTCCGCGGGAATTTCCTGCCCTGAGCTGCTTGCGCTGCTCTGCCTGTGCTGCGCATCCGTGCCGGCATTTGCTGCCGATACCCCGCTGCTTCCCGAGGCCAGCGCAGCCGACCGCGCGCTGCCCATCGAGCTGGATGCCGCGTGGTCCGAACTCGATCGCCGCAACAACCGGCTGGTGTTCAGGAACCTGCACATCACCCAGGGTGAACTCGCGATCAGCGCCGAGGAAGCCACCGCCGACCCGGCAGACTTCGAAGACAGCACCTGGGTATTCACCGGCAACGTGCAGATCGAGAACGCCGGCCTGCAGGCATGGTGCGACACCGCCGAGATGACCTTCAGCAACAACACGCTGCGGAAGACCACCCTGCGCGGCAAGCCGGCACGCTTCCTGCAGTCCCGCGCCGGCGGCAGCCCGACCGAGGGCCGCGGCGAACTGCTCGAGTACGATCTCGGGGCGCGGACCATCCGGATGACCGGCGGTGCCCTGCTCAGCGACGGCAGCAACGAGATCACCGGCTCGAACATCGCCTATGACCTGGCGCGGGAAGTGGTCACGGCCAGCAACAATGGCGCGGGGCAGGTCCGCATGAAATTCACGCCGCGCCAGAAACCGGCCGGGGACCAGCCAGGCCAGGGCACACCGCCGCCGGCACAGCAGACGGACTAGCAAAGCGTGAGCATTCTGCGCGCCGAAGGCCTGCACAAGCGCTTCAAGACCCGGGAAGTCGTCAAGGGAATTTCCTTTGGCCTCGAGAGCGGCGAGATCGTCGGCCTGCTCGGGCCGAACGGCGCCGGCAAGACGACCGCCTTCTACATGCTGGTCGGCCTGATCCGCTGCGACCGCGGACGGATCCTGCTCGATGACCGCGACCTCACCGACCTGCCGATGCACCACCGGGCCCGCCTCGGCCTCGGCTATCTGCCGCAGGAGGCCTCGGTATTCCGCAAGCTGAGCGTCGAGGACAACATCCTCGCGATCCTGCAGACACGACCGGAACTCGACCGCGCCGGGCAGGAGCAGCGGCTGGAGGAACTGCTGGACGAGCTGCATATCTCGCACGTGCGCACCGGGATGGGCATGAGCCTGTCCGGCGGTGAACGCCGGCGCGTCGAGATTGCACGGGCGCTGGCGGCCGAGCCCCGCTTCGTGCTGCTGGACGAGCCCTTTGCCGGCGTGGACCCGATCTCGGTACTCGACATCCAGCAGATCATCCGGCACCTCGCCTCGCGCGGCATCGGCATCCTGATTACCGACCATAATGTGCGCGAGACACTGGGAATATGCAGCAGAGCCTATATTCTCAACGATGGCGCAATGATCGCCGAAGGCGCACCGGCAGAAATTCTCGCCAACCAGCAGGTTCGGCAAGTCTATCTGGGTGAAGGCTTTAGACTATAGAAGCGGCCGTATCCAGCGGCCGGGCTCAGGGATGACGATGAAGCCGGCACTGCAACTCCGAATCAGCCAGCAGCTGACCATGACCCCGCAGCTGCAGCAGGCCATACGCCTGCTGCTGATGCCGGTCACGGAGCTCAATACGCAGCTGGAACAGTTGCTGGCCGACAACATGATGCTGGAGGCCGAGGAGCCGGAAACCGATCCCGCCGACCTTGCCGAGCAGATACCGGTCACCGGCAGCAGCAGCACCAGCGATGGCGCTGACCCGGACAGCGAAACCTGGGACGCGCGGGATGAACCGGCCGAGGCTGCCCCGGAACCCGCCGGCGAGGAAGACATGGACTCGCTGCTGTGGAATGAGACCTCCGGCGGCGGCACCGGCTTCGACGACAAGGACGGTCGCCCGGAACCCAGTGACCGGAGCGCCGAGACCCTGCACGCCCACCTGATGTGGCAGCTGGAAATCGAGCACTTCAGCGCACGCGAGTACCGCATCGGCGAAGCCATCATCGACGCCATCGACGATGCCGGCTACCTCGGCGAAACACTGCCAGCCATTCTCGAAATGCTCGACCCGGCCGAGGGCTATACGCTCGCCGAGGTCGAACAGACGCTGGCCAAGGTCCAGGCCCTCGATCCGGTCGGCATCGGTGCCCGCGATCTCGGTGAATGTCTGCGACTGCAACTGCAGCAAATCGAGCCCGGCGAACCGGGCCGTACGCTGGCGCTGGCGATTGCCACGGATGGGCTCGACCTGGTTGCCGAGCAGCAATTCGCCATGCTGCGCCGCCGACTCGGCGTGTCCACCGAGGAACTGGACGCGGCGCTGGCCCTGATACGCCATTGCAACCCGAAGCCCGGCCTTGCCATACACCCGGCACCGGCCGACTACATCGTGCCGGATGTCTATGTGCGCAAACGCCAGGGTCGCTGGCAGGTCGACCTCAACCGCTCGGTCACACCGCGCCTGAAGGTCAACCAGGAATATGCCAACCTGGTGCGTGGCGACAGCGCGCATACGGTCCTGCGCAACCAGTTGCAGGAGGCCCGCTGGCTGGTGCGCAGCCTGGAGATCCGCGACGACACCCTGCTGAAGGTCGCCAGCTGCATCGTCGAACGCCAGGCCGGATTCCTCGATCGCGGCGATGAGGCAATGCGCCCGATGGTGCTAAAGGATGTCGCCGAACTGGTGGGCATGCACGAATCGACGATTTCCCGCGTAACCACCAGCAAGTACATGCATACGCCGCGTGGCGTCTTTGAATTCAGGCACTTTTTTTCGAGCCAGGTCACCGGCGACGACGGCAGCGAGCAGTCGTCGACGGCAATCCGGGCCCGGATCCGCCGCCTGATCAGCCAGGAGGATCCCGCCAATCCGCTGTCTGACAGCCAGCTGGCGAGCTTGCTGGCCGACGAGAACATCAAGGTGGCACGCCGAACAGTGGCAAAATACCGCGAGGCAATGCAGATTGAACCATCGAGCGAACGCAAGCGCAGGCGCCGGCTGACGGCAACCAGCCAGTGATCGCACCGCCATGAACAGCAACCACGGCAACAAGGAGGCAGCAACCATGCAAATCAACCTGACCGGCCACCATGTCGAGATCACCCCGTCCCTGCGCACCTACGTGACCAGCAAGCTCGCCCGCCTCGAACGCCATTTCGAACACCTCATCGACATCAACTGCGTGCTGACGGTCGAGAAACTCCGGCACCGCGCCGAAGCCACCGTCAATCTCAAGGGTGCAACGCTGTTCGCCGATGCCACCGAAGAAGACATGTACAAGTCCATCGACCTCATGCTCGACAAGCTCGACCGGCAGGTAAAACGGCACAAGGGCAAGCTTACGGACCATCACGCCACCGAAACGATCAGGCGTGATGTGCCTTGAAGTACCGGCAGGCGCCTGACCGGAACGGCTGAATACCGGTGCGCCTGGTCATCGTCAGCGGACTGTCCGGCTCCGGCAAGACGGTTGCGCTCCATTACTTCGAGGACCTGGGTTTCTACTGCATCGACAACGTCCCGGCTGCCCTGCTGGCATCGATGATCGAGCAGATCCTCGCCACGGAGGATCCGATGTACAGCAGGCTGGCGATAGGCATCGATGCCCGTAACCGCGCCGCAGACCTGGCCCACCTGCCGGCGGTCACCGCAGACCTGCGCGCGCGGGGCACCCGCTGCGAGGTGATCTTCCTGCATGCCGACGACGACATCCTGCTCAAGCGTTTCGGCGAGACCCGCCGCAAGCATCCGCTCAGCGCGGCGGGCCTGAGCCTGCGCGAAGCGATCGACCGCGAACGGCAGCTGCTCGACCCGATCATCGGTGCCGCCGACCTGGTCATCGATACCACTCGGACCAGCGTGCACCAGCTGCGGGATGTGGTCCGGCAGCGCATCGGCCGGCATGACCTGCCGGAGCTGTCGATACTCATCGAGTCCTTCGGCTTCAAGAACGGCATTCCCGCCGATGCCGATTTCGTCTTTGACCTGCGCTGCCTGCCCAACCCCTACTGGGACATATCGCTGCGCACCATGACCGGCAAGGATCGCAAGGTCGTGGATTTTCTCGAGGCCAGCGACAGCGTGCGGCAGATGTACGAGGACATACTCGGATTCCTGGCGCGGCGCATTCCGCAGTACATCGACTGCAGCCGCAACTACCTGACCATCGCCATCGGCTGCACCGGCGGCCAGCACCGCTCGGTCTACATGGCGGAGAAACTTGCCGCCGAACTGTCGAAGCGCCATCGGCAGGTCATGACCCGGCACAATGAGCTGCCCGAGGTGGAGGGCCGGATCACCGTCCCCCAGTTCGGCGGAACCTGAACCCGATCCCGTACCCGGAAGCGACATGTCCCAGCCCATGGAACAGACGTCCATCGACAGTGATCGGCTCCGCGATGCCATGGAGCGCGGCGACAGCCGGCAGATCGGCATGCTGGTTGCCGAACTGTATCCGGCGGAGATCGCGCGGCTCATCGAGTCATTGCCGGCCGAGGAACGGAAGGCGATCTGGACTGCGGTTCCCCGCGACAGCGAGGGCGAAGTCCTCGTCGAACTCAACGATGAGGTGCGTTCCAGCCTGGTCGGGGCCATGGCCAGTCATGAAGTGGTGGCGGCCACCGAAGGCCTGGACATCGATGACCTCGCCGATTTCGTCGCCGACCTGCCGGAGAACCTGACCAACAAGGTTCTCGAGTCCCTGTCCGTACAGGACCGGGAACGCCTGCAGGCCGCACTTGCCTGGCCGGCCGACAGCGCCGGTGGCTTGATGAATCCGGAAACGGTTTCCGTACGGCCGGACGTGAATGTCGACGTCGTCCTGCGCTACCTGCGCATGCGCGGGGAACTGCCGGACAATACCGATTCGGTTTTCGTGGTGGACCGGGATGATCGCTATCTCGGCGTACTGACTTTTGCGCGCCTGCTGACCAGCGATCCGGAAGCAGGCGTGGACGCACTCATGGACGGCTCCGTGGAGCCCATACAGGCCACCAGCAGTGCGGCGGATGTGGCCCGCGAGTTCCAGGACCGCGACCTCGTCTCGGCTGCCGTCGTCGACAGTACGGGCCACCTGATCGGCCAGATCACCGTCGATGACGTTGTCGACGTCATCCAGGAGCAGGCCGACCACGAGATCCTTTCCCGCGACGGCCTGGATGAGGATGACGACATGTTCGCCCCCATCCTGACCAGCAGCCGCCGGCGTGCCGTCTGGCTGGCCGTGCACCTGACGCTGGCTTTCTCGACGGCTGCGGTCATCAACCTGTTCCAGGCAACGATGAACAAGATGATATTGCTGGCCGTGCTCATGCCGATGGTTGCGGCACTCGGCGGCATCGCCGGCAGCCAGACCCTGACACTGATGATCCGCAGCATTGCACTGGGCCGCATACAGGGTGCCAACACCTCGCCGCTGCTGCGCCGCGAGCTGTCGATCGGACTGGTCAACGCGCTGCTCAGCGCAGCAGTGGTCGGGACGATTACCGCAATCTTCTTCCGCGACTGGCGGGTCGCCGGGGTGATTGCCGCAGCGACAGCCACCAACCTGCTGATCGCGGCTGCAGTGGGCTTCGGGGTTCCGCTCGCGCTGCGGCGGATGCGCATCGACCCGGCGCTGGCCGGCTCGGTGGTCCTGATTACCGTGACCGACCTCGTCGGCTTCGTTGCCGTGCTCGGACTCGGTACCCTGCTGCTGACCTGAGCACGCTGTCTCAGCGTGCGGCAGCAACCGTCGCTTCGTCGATCTTCAGTACCCGCAGCCGCTGCGAATACTCGTCGCTGAGGTCGCGCCAGCCGGATATCCCGCCGCGCGCCTGCAGGGGCTCACCTTCCATGAAGGAGATCAGTTCGGCCTGGCGGACCATGGCATCGTTATAGCCGAGCTGGATCAACTCGCGGGTATAGCCCGACTCGAAGAGCAGGTAGCTGAGCAACTGGCTGCCACTGTACTTGGTGGCGCCGACACCGCTCATCAGCATGCGGAAGGCCCTGGGCATCTCGTCGATGTGCCGTCCGGCGATCTCGCGGATGTCCTGGCTCGGCAGCATGATCAGCGCATCGGTATGGTGCAGCACGCCAAACTCGCCCTGCAGCACGCGCCCCGGCAATTTTTCGAGAATCAGGTTGATGCGCGTGAGGCTCTCCAGGTCCGAGGACAGGCCGTCCATGAACAGCGCATCGAGCACATAACCGGCGATCTTGCCAAAGCTCGGATACGGCACCTCCTCACCCGGGCCGGGCAGGGGATCGACGACCTCGTTGCGCACCCCGATCACCAGGATGCGCTCGGCGCCCAGGTGCAGCGCCGGCGAAAGCGGCGTGGCCTGGCGCATGGCGCCATCACCGAAATACTCCTGGCCAACCCGGACAGGGGGAAAGATCATCGGTACCGCAATGCTCGCCATCAGGTGCTCGAGCGTGATGGTGGTGGGCCGCCCCTTGCGACGCACGCGATCCCAGGACTGGTGCGCGGGACTGCCCTGGAAGAAACTCACCGAGCGTGCCGAGTCGTAACCGGCGGCGGTGATGGCCAGCGCACCCAGGAAGCCATGGTCGATGGCCTCCTGGATCGCATCGAAATTCAGGCGCGCACGGAGCAGTTCCCACAGCGGCTGGTTGTCCAGCAGCGCGCGCGGGTTCTGTGTGCCGAGGCCGCCGAACACGAGTGCCGCGAGCCAGCCCAGGCTGCTCTTAAGCATCGTCGCGTTGTCACAGCGGAATATCTGCTCGGAACGGAAGTTGGCCCAGACGCGCTCCAGATCGCTGACCGCGGCACGAAACACCCGCGCGCGGGTCGCAAGCACGGCGGCGCTGATCGCACCGGCCGAGGTGCCGCTGAGCACGGCAAAGGGATTCGGGGACCGGCGCGGCAGCAACTCGGCAAGCGCCTTCAGCACACCCACCTGGTAGGCGCCGCGCGCACCGCCGCCAGGCAATACCAGCCCGATCTGGCGTTCCATGGCCAGGGTGGAGGCAATCTGCTGTTGTCGTGTGGGATTCAATCGCGGCCCGATGCCTTCTGCCTGAGGCGCGCCTGGCGGCCGAGCCACCAGCCATTGAGTGCCCAGAGCGCCGCCAGCGCGGCACCGAGCAGGGCAACGCCGGCGCTGGCGAGTCCGCCGGCCTCGAGGGCCGTCTTGACCTGCGCCGAGAGCGCGTCGCCGCCACGGTAGACGGGTACGTCGATCAGGTTCTTGGCCTTGTACTTCGACTCGGTATCGACCCGGCTGAAGAGCATCTCCCGGCCCGGCCGGATGAAGGCGTATTCACCGACACGACGCGCCACGAACACCACCGCGAGCACCCAGAAGGTATTCATCGCGGCCAGGCCCAGGAAACCGGCGACCATGACCAGCGGCACCAGCGTCAGCAGCGCGACGATGCCGAGGCGGGAGGCGACGCGCCCGGTGATGAACAACTGCAGGACGACAGTCAGGCCCTGCACGATGTAGTCCAGCCGCGCGAACACCTGGGTGCGCTGGGCGGTATCGGTAAAGGTCTCGCTGACCAGTCGCAACTGCTCGAAATACAGGAAGGTGTTCACCGAGGCCAGCAGGATCACGAACAGCGAAATGCCGAGCAGGTACGGTGACCGGAGCACCAGGGTGAATCCCGCAAAGGGATTGCCGCCCATCGGCCGCTCGGCCGCACGCTCCTCGCCGGCCGCTGCCGGTACCGTGGCCCAGATCCCGAGCAGCGCACGCTGACACAGGATCGCGACCACGAAGAATCCGGCCCCCATGAACAGCACGCCGGAATTGCCGATCAGCGGCACCACCAGGTCGGTCATCAGCGGCCCGACCAGGGCTCCCGTCGTGCCGCCGGCGGCGATCACGCCGAACAGGCGCTGGGTTTGCGCCGCACTGAACAGTTCGAGCAGGAAACTCCAGAACACCGAGACGATGAACAGGTTCAGCACGCTGATCCAGACATAGAAAAACTGCGCGACCATGGTGTTTTGCTCGTCGGCAGCGAGCATCAGGCCGACCGCCACCAGCGAACCCGCGACCACGGCATAGATCCAGGGCAGGAAGGCGCTGCGCCGGAACAGGGTGCATGCCCAGCCATACACGGGGACGATCAGCAGCGAGACGACCCAGGTGACCACATACAGGTCGCTGACCCGGTCCGAGCCCAGGATCGTGCCCATGGTCTCGCGCACCGGACGGACCGCGAAATAGCCGCCCAGCACGCAGAAGAACAGCAGGAATGCGGTGACGACGGAGCGGGTCTCGTGCGGCTCGATGGTGGTGGTCCGGGCAAGCAGCCGGCCCAGCGCCGATGATGCCCTGTTCATGGACCGGTAACCGACAGTATCTGCATGGAATTCGTCCTGCCGGCGATACCGGACAGTTCACCCTTGGTCACCAGCACCCGATCACCCACATTCACATGGCCCATGGCAAGCAGCGCCGCAAAGATCTCATCGTACATGCGCTGCGTGTCGGTGTGGGTGATGTCGAAGGCCACCGGGTAGACCCCGCGGTACATCACCACCCGGCGCCGGGTTGCCTCGTGCCGGGTGAAGGCGAAGATCGGGATGTCGGAGCGGATG
This sequence comes from Gammaproteobacteria bacterium, assembly GCA_023383705.1. GTDB lineage: Bacteria > Pseudomonadota > Gammaproteobacteria > Steroidobacterales > SHZI01. The sequence goes on from JAHDYM010000036.1 coordinate 19,450, forward strand.
CGCGACATCCAGAGTGCCGTCGAACCCGATTCGGTGAGCGCGATGATCGCCTTCACCGGCAGATGGTTGGCCGTATACATCACCGCCATCGCGATGGCCTCGTCGACCCGCTCGAAGCGGTCGTTCATCCGGTGGCTGGGGCGGCCCAGCGTCAGGTAATAGCTCTCCGCACCCACGCACACTTCGGCCATCGAGGTTACCGCCCTGACCGGGTGTTCGCCGACTGCTGTCTCGGCCGAGAGCATCACCGCATCCGTGCCATCCAGTACCGCATTGGCGATGTCGGAGACTTCTGCCCGGGTCGGTACCTTGTTGTGGATCATCGACTCCAGCATCTGCGTGGCCGTGATCGCGATCTTGTGCCGGTGCCGCGCCATCTTGAGGATCTGCTTCTGCAGGCCGGTCAGGCCTGCATAGCCCATCTCCACGCCCAGGTCACCACGTGCAACCATCACGGCATCGGAGGCATCGATCACGGATTCGAGGTTGGCGAGCGCCTCGGCACGCTCGATCTTGGCGACCAGGTGTGCGGCGCTGCCCGCCCTGTGCAGCAGTTCGCGGGCCTCGTGCAGGTCATCGGCACAGCGGACGAAAGACACCGCCAGCCAGTCGACGCCGAGTACCGCGGCCTGCACCAGGTCCTGGCGATCCTTGTCGCTGAGGGCGGGCGCCGAGAGGCCGCCGCCCTGCCGGTTGATGCCCTTGTTGTCACCCAGCGGACCGCCCTGCACGACCCGGCAATGAACCTGTGTACCGGCGACCCGCTCGACCGCCAGCGTGATGAAACCGTCATCGAGCAGCAGGTTGTCACCGGGGCTGACATCCCCTGGCAGCCGCTGGTACGCCACGCCAACGCCCTCGACGGTACCGGCCTGCGGATCCATCGCCGTATCCAGCACGAAGGACTGGCCCTCGACCAGCTGCACCGGGCCGTCACGAAAGCGCTGGATGCGGATCTTCGGCCCCTGCAGATCGCCGAGCACCGCCACGTACTTGCCGCACTGTTCGGCGACTTCGCGCACCGTGCGCACGCGCTTCTCGCGGGTATCGGCATCGCCGTGCGAGAAATTGACACGCACCACATCGACACCGGCATGGAAGAGCTTCGCAAGCGTGGCCGGATCGTCGGTGGACGGACCAAGCGTTGCGATGATCTTGGTGCGCCGCATGCGGTTCAGCGTCGCCCGCTTCCCGCCCGCGCCTCGAGCGCGGCAACCGCCGGCAGGGTACGGCCTTCGAGGAATTCGAGGAAGGCGCCACCACCGGTAGAGACATAGGAGATACGGTCGGTCACGCCGAATTTGTCGAGCGCCGCCAGCGTGTCACCGCCACCGGCGATGCTGAAGGCCGGCGACTTCGCCACCGCCTCGGCGATCCGCTGTGTCCCCTTGCTGAACTGGGCGATCTCGAACACGCCGACCGGGCCGTTCCAGATGATGGTGCCCGCACCGGCCAGGAGCTTTGCATACTGCGCGGCAGTCGTCGGGCCGATGTCGAGGATCAGTTCCGCAGGGCCGACCTGGCTGACGGACCGGACGCTGGCAGCAGCCGATGCCGATACAGCCTTGCCAACCACCACATCCACCGGCAGCGGGATCGAGGCGCGCTGGCCCTTGCCGGACAGCCGGCAGGCTTCGGGAATGAGGTCGGTCTCGCACAGCGACTTGCCGACCGGATGACCGGCCGCCGCGAGGAAGGTGTTGGCGATGCCGCCGCCGACGATGAGCTGGTCGACCTGCTTCGCCAGCGACTTGAGGATCGTGAGCTTGGTCGAGACCTTGGAGCCGGCCACGATGGCCACCACCGGCCGCGCCGGCTTGCGCATCACGCGCTCCAGCGCCTCGAGTTCGGCAATCAGCAGCGGACCGGCACAGGCCACCGGGGCAAATGCGGCAACCCCGTGCGTGCTCGCCTCGGCACGATGCGCCGTACCGAAGGCATCCATCACGTAGATGTCGCAGAGTTTCGCCATCTGCCGGGCCAGTGCCGGATCGTTCTTCTTTTCGCCCGGGTTGAAGCGCACGTTTTCACACAGCACGACCTCGCCACCGGCGATCTCGAAGCCGTGCAGCCAGTCGCGGATCAGCGGCACGCTGCGGCCGAGCAGCTCGGACAGGCGCGTTGCGACCGGCCGCAATGACTGCGCCGGATCAAAGCAGCCTTCCTGCGGGCGGCCGAGGTGCGAAAGCAGGATCACGGCGGCACCGCGCGCGAGGGCGTCGCGGATGGTCGGCAGCGCGGCACGAATCCGCGCATCGCTGGTCACGCGACCGTCCTTGACCGGCACGTTCAGGTCGACCCGGATCATCACCCGCTTGCCGGCGACGCTGAGATCCTTCATCCGCAGCACTTTGATGGTCATCGTGCGTCCTGCCCGCTCAGCGCGCGTTGATCAATGCGAGCGTGGTATCGAGCATCCGGTTGGAGAAGCCCCACTCGTTGTCGTACCAGCTCAGCACCTTGACGAGCGTGCCGCCACTGACCCGCGTCTGGGTTGCATCGAACACCGAGCTGCGCGGATCGTGGTTGAAGTCCACCGACACGAGCGGGTCGGTGTTGTAGCCGAGGATGCCCTTGAGCTCGCCTTCGGAAGCGGCCTTCAGGATGCCGTTTACCTCCTCGACCGTGGTGGCGCGCGCCGCGGTGAAGGTGAGATCGACGACCGAGACGTTGATGGTCGGCACGCGCATGGCGAAACCGTCGAGCTTGCCATTCAGCTCCGGCAGGACCAGGCCGACAGCTGCCGCCGCACCGGTCTTGGTCGGGATCATCGACATGGTCGCGGAACGCGCGCGCCGCAGATCCTCGTGGTAGACGTCGGTAAGCACCTGGTCGTTGGTATAGGCGTGGATGGTGGTCATCAGGCCACCGACCAGGCCGATCTTGTCGTGCAGGGGCTTGACCAGCGGCGCCAGGCAGTTGGTCGTGCAGGAAGCGTTGGAAATGACGGTATGCGAGGCCTTGAGCGACTGGTGGTTGACGCCATAGACGATGGTCGCATCCACATCCTTGCCGCCGGGGGCCGAGATCACGACCTTCTTCGCCCCGGCCTGCAGGTGGGCGCTGGCCTTTTCCTTGCTGGTAAAGAAGCCGGTGCACTCGAGTACCACATCGACGCCGAGTTCACCCCAGGGCAGTTCGGCCGGGTTGCGCCTGGCCAGCACACGGATCCTGTCACCATTGACGACCATGTAATCGCCTTCCACGGCAACGGTGCCCGGGAACTTGCCGTGCGCCGTGTCGTACCTGGTCAGGTGCGCATTGGTGTTTGCATCCCCCAGGTCGTTGATCGCGACGACGGAAATCTCGCCGCTACGCTTCGACTCGTACAGCGCACGCAGGACGTTGCGGCCGATTCGGCCATAGCCATTAATGGCAACCTTGACAGGCATCAGATGCACTCCTTGAAAAATCAGTTCGCCAGCAGCTCGAGCGCGAGTTGCTCGACGTGTTCAGGCGTAAATCCATAATGACGGAACAGTTCCGGAGCCGGCGCCGACTTGCCGAAGCTGTCGAGGCCGCAGATCCGGCCGGCTGTGCCTACCCAACGATACCAGCCCTCGCTGACCCCGGCCTCGATGGCGACGCGCCGGCTCACTGCTGCCGGCAGCACCAATTCACGATACGAAGCATCCTGCGCGGCAAAAACCGTCGTCGAGGGCATGGAGACCACGCGCACACCGTATCCCCTGGCCGCGAGCAGATCCGCAGCCGCCAGCGCCAGCTGCACTTCGGAACCGGTTGCGATCAGGATCAGGTCGATATTGCCGGCATCGCGCAGCACGTAGGCGCCACGGCGGATCGCCGCGAGCTGGGCCGCCGTCCGCGGCTGCGCCGGCAGGGCCTGCCGGGTCAGCACGAGACTGGTCGGCCCGGTGTCGCGCTCGATGGCGTCCTGCCAGGCGACGGCGGTCTCGACCGCATCGCATGGCCGCCACACACACATGTTCGGGATCAGCCGCAGGCTGGCAGTGTGCTCGACCGGCTGGTGCGTGGGCCCGTCCTCGCCGAGGCCGATGGAATCATGCGTGAACACATGGATGACGCGGATTTCCATCAGCGCCGCCATGCGCAGGGCATTGCGCGAGTAATCCGAGAAGGTCAGGAAGGTGCCGCCAAAGGGCAGCAGGCCGCCGTGCAGGGCGATGCCGTTCATGGCTGCCGCCATGCCGAATTCACGCACACCCCAGGAAATGTAGTTGCCGGCGACCTGGCCGGGCTTGATGGTCACGGCGGTCTTCGTGCGCGTGAGATTCGAGCCGGTGAGATCCGCCGAACCACCGAAGAACTCCGGCAGCCCCGGCGCAAAGGCGTTGAGCGCATCTTCCGAAGACTTGCGGGTGGCCTTGGCGGCGGTCTCGCCGGCGATCTTCGTGATGGCGGCTGCGGCATGCGCTGGCCAGCTGTCCGGCAGCTTGCCCGCCATGCGCCGCGTGAACTCGGCGGCAAGCCCGGGATACTCGCGGCCATAAGCTGCAAACAGATCGCGCCATTCCTGCTCGAGTCGCGCGCCGGCCGGACGAGCATCCCAGGCCGCACTGACGGCAGCCGGGATCTCGAAGGGCGGGAACTCCCAGCCCAGGTTCTTGCGGGCTGCGGCCACTTCATCCGCACCGAGGGCTTCGCCGTGTACCTTCTCGGTGCCCTGCCGGTTCGGCGCACCGAAACCGATGATGGTCTTGCAGCAGATCAGCGTGGGTCGGCCGGCATCAGCGCGTGCCGTCTCGATGGCGGTGCGGATCGCCGCGGGATCGTGTCCGTCGATGCCGCGGATCACCTGCCAGCCATAGGCCTCGAAGCGCCCCGGCGTGTCGTCGCCGAACCAGGCCTGCACGTGACCATCGATGGAGATGCCGTTGTCATCGTAGAGACAGATCAGCTTGCCGAGGCCCAGCGTACCGGCCAGCGAGCAGGCCTCGTGGGAAACGCCCTCCATGAGGCAACCGTCACCGAGGAATACATAAGTATGGTGATCGACCACCGGATAGCCCGGACGGTTGAACTCGGCAGCCAGCAGCTTCTCGGCCAGCGCCATGCCCACCGCATTGGCCACGCCCTGGCCGAGCGGCCCGGTGGTGGTTTCGATACCGAGGTGCAGCTCGCGCTCGGGGTGCCCTGCCGTGTGTGCGCCCAGCTGGCGGAAGCGCCGCAGTTCGTCGATGGAGAGCGCATAACCGCTGAGGTGCAACACGGCATAGAGCAGCATCGAGCCGTGGCCATTTGACAGAACAAAGCGGTCGCGGTCAGGCCAGGCGGGGTTGGCCGGGTTGTGGCGCAGGAAATCATTCCAGAGCACTTCTGCGATGTCGGCCATGCCCATCGGCATGCCGGGATGGCCCGAGCGGGCTTGCTCGACCGCATCCATCGCGAGGGCACGGACCGCGTTGGCGAGGTGGCGGCGCTCGGCCGCTGAACGATTTGTCTGGACTGTGGCTGTCATCGCATCCACAACAAGATGGGGGAAACAGGCTCCAAATGAGCCCCGGAGAGCGGCGCGCATTGTCGCGTAAGCCCGCCACAGCCGCAACCCGGAGTCGTGCCAGGCACCTGCTGTGCCTATAATCAGCGCCCGAACAATCACCAGCGGAAGACCCGATGACCACGCGCAAGCTGTTTACCTCCGAATCCGTCGCCGAGGGCCACCCGGACAAGATGGCCGACCAGATTTCGGACGCGATCCTCGATGCGATCCTGGCCCAGGAGCCGGAATCGCGGGTGGCCTGCGAGACGCTGATCAAGACCGGCTTCGTGCTGGTCTCGGGCGAGATCACCACCAACGCCTGGGTCGATCTCGAGGCGCTGGTCCGCCAGGTCGTCTGCGACATCGGCTATGACCACTCCGACAAGGGTTTCGACGGGCATTCCTGCGGCGTGCTGAATGCCATCGGCAAGCAGTCGGCGGACATCTCCCGGGGCATTCGCCGCGGCACCTCGAAGCGCGAGCTGCGCAAACAGGGCGCCGGCGACCAGGGCATGATGTTCGGCTACGCCGCCAACGAGACCGATGTGCTGATGCCGCTGCCGATCACCCTCGCGCACCGGCTGGTGAAGAAGCAGTCCGATGTGCGCAAGAAGGGCAAGCTGCCCTGGCTGCGTCCCGATGCCAAGAGCCAGGTCACCGTGGTCTACGAGAACGACCGGCCGGTTGGTCTCGATGCCGTGGTGCTCTCCACCCAGCACGCACCGGACATCAGTCAGAAGGCCCTGCGCGAGGCAGTGATCGAGGAGATCCTCAAGCCGGTCATCGGCAGGAAGTGGTTCGCCTCGCTCCGGCAGGAAAAGATCCACATCAATCCGACCGGCAAGTTCGTCATCGGCGGGCCGATGGGCGATTGCGGGCTGACCGGCCGCAAGATCATCGTCGACACCTACGGCGGCATGGCCCGCCACGGCGGTGGCGCGTTCTCCGGCAAGGATCCGACCAAGGTCGATCGCTCGGCCGCCTATGCCGCCCGCTACGTCGCCAAGAACATCGTCGCGGCCGGCCTGGCCGAACGCTGCGAGGTACAGGTGTCCTATGCCATCGGCGTGGCCGAACCCACCTCCGTCAGCATCGAGACCTTCGGCACCGGCAAGCTCGACGCCGATCGCCTGACGACCATCGTGCGCAAGCACTTCGACCTGACGCCCTACGGCATCCGCGAGATGCTCGACCTGCAGCGGCCGATCTACCGCCCCACAGCGACCTACGGCCACTTCGGCCGGCAGGAAGCCAACTTCAGCTGGGAAAAGACCGACAAGGCCGA
>JAHDYM010000147.1 GCA_023383705.1 Gammaproteobacteria bacterium
AGCGTCATGGCGCGCTAGGCTATACTCTCGGCCCGCCCGGCGACAGCACGGAAACAGAATTCCTCTCATGCACCCGCAACGCCTTCGCAGCATGTCCCTCCAGCGCGTCGCCCTGACGATTACGCTGGCTGCGCTGCTGGCCACGAGCCTCGGCGGCTGCTTCTGGCGCAAGGAAGAGGAGCAGAAATCCGGGATAGAGAAGCTCTACGAGCAGGCCCGCAAGTCCATGGACTCGGGCAACTTCAAGAATGCCATCCTTTATTACGAGAACCTGGAAGCGCGCTTTCCCTTTGCCAACCAGACCAAGCAGGCCCAGCTCGACCTGATCTACTGCTATTACAACGACCGGCAGATCGAGGCGACCGTCGATGCCGCCACCACCTTCGAGCGCGAGAACCCGACCCATCCACGGGTGGACTACGCGCTGTACATGCGCGGCCTCGCGTACTTCTCGGGCCAGACCAGCTGGTACCACCGCTGGTTCAATGCCGACCTGGCGAAACGGCCGCCGAAGGACATGCAGGAGTCCTTCTCGGCTTTTGCGCAGCTCATCCAGCGCTTTCCGAACAGCGCCTACTCGGCCGATGCCCGCCAGCGCATGGTCTTCCTGCGCAACCGGCTGGCCGACTACGAACTGAACGTCGCGCGCTACTACATGAGCCGCGGTGCCTGGCTGGCAGCGGCCAGCCGCGCGCGCGTCGTCGTCGAGCAATACGACGGCGCACCGGCGGTGGCGGAATCGCTGAAGATCATGCTGGACGCCTACCGGGAGCTCGGCATGCGCGACCAGGTCGAGGATATCCGGCTGGTGCTCGCCGGCAATTACCCGGAAACGCTCGAACAGGTCGTCAGGGAAGAGCGGAAGCCCTGGTACCGGTTCTGGTAGCGGGGATCATCGGGGATCATCGGGGATCATCGGGGATCATCGCGGCTGAAGCCGCTCCTACGGCCGCTCCTACGGGCGGTGCCGGTAGCCCGAGGTGATCGGATAACGCCAGTCGCGACCGAAGGCCCGCCCGGTGATCCGCACGCCCGGTGGCGCCTGCCGGCGCTTGTACTCGGCGCGGCGCACCATCTCCAGCACCCGCGCCGTCACCTCCCGGTCGAAACCGTGCGCCGCGATCTCGTCGACCGAACGGTTCTCGATGATCAGCGCCTCGAGAATCGCATCGAGCACCGGATAAGGCGGCAGTGAATCGCTGTCCTGCTGGTCGGGCCGCAGCTCGGCGCTCGGCGGCCGGTCGATGACACGCTCCGGGATGACCGGGCCGATGCTGTTGCGATAGCGGGCCAGCTCGTAGACCAGCGTCTTGGTGCAGTCCTTGATCGGCGCATAGCCGCCGGCCATGTCGCCGTAGAGCGTCGCGTAGCCCACCGCCATCTCGCTCTTGTTACCGGTCGCCAGCACCATCCGGCCGGTCTTGTTGGAGATCGCCATCAGCAGGATGCCGCGGCAGCGCGACTGGATGTTCTCCTCGGTGGCATCCTCGGGCAGCCCGGCAAACAGCGGCGCGAGCGAGTTGCGCGTGGTCGCGACCATCGCCTCGATCGGCACGACCTGGTAGTCGACGCCCATCTGCCGCGCCTGCAGGGCCGCGTCCTCGATGCTCATCGCCGCCGTGTAGTGGTAGGGCATCATCACCGCCTGCACCGCCATCGCCCCCAGCGCATCGACCGCCAGCGCCAGCGTCAGCGCCGAATCGATGCCGCCGGAGAGCCCGAGCACCACGCCGGGGAAGCCGTTCTTGCGCACGTAATCGCGGATCCCGGCGAGCAGCGCCGCGTAGACGCTGGGCACATCGTCGAGCAGCGGCACCACCGTGCCGGCCACCGGCGCGAGCTGCCCGTCGCGCTCGCGGCGAAAGCCGAGCAGGTGCAGGCCGGCGGCAAAGGCCGGCGCACGGAACACGATCCGGCCCTCGGCATCGGCGACACAGGAACCGCCGTCGAAGACCAGTTCATCCTGGCCACCGACCAGGTTGAGGTAAACGAGCGGCCGGCCGGTTTCCACGGCACGTGCCGTGATCACCGCCTCGCGCTGCGCCTGCTTGCCGGTCTCGAAGGGCGAGCCGTTGATGACCAGCAGCAGTTCGGCACCGGCGGCAGCGGCGCGTGCCGGCAGGCCCGGCAGCCAGATGTCCTCGCAGATGCCGAGGCCGAGCCTGACGCCGCGGAATTCGACCACCACCGGCCCGGCGCCGGGCGTGAAATAACGCCGCTCGTCGAAGACGCTGTAGTTCGGCAGGTGGCACTTGCGGTAGTTGGCGATCTGCCGGCCGCCGGCAAACAGCGCTACCGAGTTGTAGATGTGGTCATCCGCGTACTCGGGATAACCGACCAGCGCCGCGATCTCGCGGCTCTCGTTGCAGATCCGCTCCAGGCCCTCGGCGACCTGGCGGCGCAGCCCTGCATGGAACAGCAGGTCTTCCGGCGGGTAGCCACACATGGCGAGTTCGGGGAAGACCACCAGGTCGGCGGCCTGCGCCTGCCGCACCTGGCGCAGCACGGCGATGATCTTGTCGGTGTTGCCGCCGACATCGCCAACCGGGAAATCCTGCTGGGCGAGCGCTAGGCGGAGTTCCGGCAGGCCTGGCATCGGCGCGTCAGCGCAGCAGTTCAAGCATCGCGCTGCCGAGCTCGGCGGGTGAACGGACGGTACGCACCTTGGCCGCTTCCAGCGCCGCGAACTTGGCGTCCGCCGTGCCTTCGCCACCGGAGATGATCGCGCCGGCATGGCCCATGCGCTTGCCCGGCGGCGCAGTCACGCCGGCGATGTAGGCGACCACCGGCTTGGTGACATGCTTCTGGATGTAGCGGGCCGCGGCCTCTTCGTCGGTGCCGCCGATCTCGCCGACCATGATCACGCCTTCGGTGGCCGGGTCCTGCTGGAAGA
>JAHDYM010000037.1 GCA_023383705.1 Gammaproteobacteria bacterium
GTCGCGGTGATCTCCCTGAACGGTATCGTCTACGCGGCCTCGGCGCGCATCGGCGGCGACAAGTTCGACGAGGCCATCATCAATTATGTGCGGCGCAACTACGGGATCCTGATCGGCGAGGCCACCGCCGAGCGCATCAAGAAGGAAATCGGTTCGGCATTCCCCGGCGACGAGGTCAAGGAGATCTCGGTCAAGGGCCGCAATCTGTCCGAAGGCGTGCCGCGCAGCTTCAGCCTGAACAGCAACGAAATCCTCGAGGCCCTCCAGGAACCGCTGCAGGGCATCGTGCAGGCGGTCAAGCAGGCCCTCGAGCAGACCCCCCCGGAACTCGGTTCGGATGTCGCCGAGCGCGGCATCGTCCTCACGGGTGGTGGCGCGCTGCTGCGGCTCATCGACAAGCTGATCATGGAAGAAACCGGGCTGCCGGTGGTGATCGCCGACGAACCGCTCACCTGCGTCGCCCGCGGCGGGGGCCGCATCCTCGAGCAGGTGGACAAGGTTCCGCCGTCCACGCTCGGGCTGGAGTGATCCCGGCCAATGGCGCGCCGACGGGGGCACCGGTGATCCGGCGCTGCCTGGCGCCTTCGCAGCAATCGTCGCCGAATATGCGGACCCGGCATGGCGCCTTCTTCAGCTGACAGCGAAGCCCGCACCTACCGAAATGCCAGCCCGGGGCTGGCCTTCTTCCTGACGTCGGTACTGTCGGCCGTGCTGATGTTCGTCGATCATCGCAGCGACTACCTCGGCCAGCTCCGCGGCTGGCTCGGCACCGCAATCCATCCGCTGCAACTCGCCATCAACTCGCCGGCGGCCGGCCTGCACTGGATGCGCGAGAACCTCGTCCTGCGCAACACGCTGATTGCCGAGAACGCCACGCTGCGCAAACAGGCACTGGTACAGGCTGTCCAGTTGCAGCGCATGGCGGCACTGCAGGCCGAAAACCGCCGCCTTCGCGCCCTGCTCGACTCACGCGCACGCATACCGGACCGCATCACCGTGGGCAGGATCCTCGCCGTGGACATGGACCCGTTGCGCCACCGGGTGGTGCTCGACAAGGGCAGTCCGCAGGGCACCCATGCCGGCCAGGTGCTGCTGGATGCCAATGGCGTCGTCGGACAGGTCATGCGTGCGCAGGTCTACAGCTCGGAGGCCATCCTGATCACTGATCCCGACCATGCGGTGCCCGTGGAAGTGGTGCGCAACGGCATGCGCAGCATCGCCGTCGGCACCGGCAGGCTCGACCAGCTGTCGCTGCCCTTCCTCACCCGCAATGCAGACGTGAAGGCCGGCGACCTGCTGGTGACCTCCGGGCTGGGCGGCGAATTCCCGGCGGGTTACCCGGTGGGTACGGTCACCAGCGTCGACGGGTCCGAAGGCGATGCCTTCCTGGAAGTCATGGCAAAGCCCGCGGCCAGCCTCGACCGCCTGCACGAGGTGCTGCTGGTATTGCCGCCCGCAGTCGCCGTCGAGCCGAAGGCCGAACCCGCCGAGGCGCCGGCACCATGAGAAATGCACGCTGGCCGGTCTGGTGCATCATGCTGCTGGCGCTTGCCCTGGAACTGCTGCCATTGCCGGAGCTGGTACGGCCCCTGCGACCGGCATTCACGACGATGACCGTGATCTACTGGACACTGATGTGGCCAGGGCGCTTCGGGATATTCACCGCGTTCGTGTTCGGCCTGCTGATCGATGTCGCGCACGGCAGCCTGCTCGGCCAGCACGCGCTGACGCTCGGCATGGTCAGCTACCTGGTCCTGCGCCTGCACCTGCAGCTGCGCGTATTCCCGCTGTGGCAACTGACGCTGGCGGTGTTTGCCCTGGTTTTCCTGGAAAGCTTCCTGCTGCTGTGGATCGATGGCGCAACCGGACACGCCACGCTTGGCCCGCAACGCTGGGGACCGGTGTTTGCGGCGGCATTGTTCTGGCCGCTCGTGATGGCCGGCATGGATCGCGTGCGCGAGCGCCTGGAGCGGCGCCGGTCGAGCTTCAGCTGAGGCCGGAAGGAACCGATGGTGGCAGCAACACGCATCAAGGAACACTGGCGGGAACAGCAGCTGTTCAACAGCCGCATCCTGCTCACCGTGTTCATGCTGCTGGGTCTGGCTGCGCTGGTGATCATCCGGCTGGTGCAGCTGCAGGTCCTGAAGTACGAATACTATTCGGCGGCTTCCAGCGGCAACCAGATCCGTGCCGAGCCCATACCGCCCATCCGCGGCCTGATCCTCGACCGCAACGGCAAGGTACTCGCAGAGAACAAACCGAGCTACCAGCTGGAGATCACGCCCGAGCGGGTTCCGGACATGCAGGACACGCTCAACCGGCTGGTCGCCGCCCGGATCCTCGCAGCCGAGGACCTCGGCGAACTTCGCGAGTTGCTGCGCAGTCGCCGCTCCTTCGAAACGCTGGTCATCGCCGAGCACCTCGACGATGAGGAACTGGCGGCCTTTGCGGTACGCCGTCCGCATTTTCCCGGCCTCGAGGTGCGCGCCCGGCTCGGACGCAGCTACCCCTGGGGCGAGGCCGCCGCCCATGTACTCGGCTATGTCGGCAGCCTGAGCGCCGAGGACAAGCGCCAGTTCGATCCGGTCGAATATGCCGGCACCACGCATGTGGGCAAGAGCGCTGCCGAGCGCAGCTTCGAGCCCGCGCTGCACGGCACATCCGGTCATGAGGACGTGGTGGTCAATGCGCATGGCCGCAAGATGCAGGTGCTGAAACGCGTGCGTCCGCTGCCGGGCAAGGACGTGATCCTGAGCATCGACCTCGATGCCCAGCTGGCTGCCAGCAATGCGCTGGCCGGCAGGCGCGGTGCCGTCGTCGCCATCGATCCGGACACTGGCGAAGTGCTGGCCCTCACCAGCACGCCCGGCTACGACCCGAACGCAATCAGCGCGGGCCTGAGCCGACGCGCCTACCTCGCCCTGCAGGAAGACCTGGACCGTCCACTGTTCAACCGCGCACTGCGCGGCCAGTACCCGCCAGGCTCCACGATCAAGCCGATCGTCGGCCTCGCCGGCCTGCACTTTGACGTGATCTCCCCGCAGAAGCGCATGTACTGTGGCGGGGCCTACTCATTGCCCGGCAGCAGCCATCGTTACCGCGACTGGAAACCCGAGGGACATGGCAGCGTGAGCCTGTACGAAGGCATCGAACAGTCCTGCGACGTGTACTTCTACAGCCTGGCACGGGACCTTGGCATCGAGCGAATGGGCGGGTTCATGCGCGAGTTCGGCCTCGGGGCCAGTACCGGCATCGACCTCGAAGGCGAACAGTCCGGCGTGGTGCCGTCGCCGGCCTGGAAGAAGAAAGCCTTCAGGCGCGCCGCGGGCCATGTCTGGTTTCCCGGTGAAACCGTGATCGCCGGCATCGGCCAGGGCTACATGCTGGCCACCCCGCTGCAACTGGCACATGCCACCGCCACCATTGCCACCCGCGGCAAGCGCTTCAAGCCGACCCTGTTGAGGGGCACGCGCGACCCGGCCACCGGCACGATCGAATACCAGGCACCGAAACCGCTGCCGGCAGTCGACGACCAGGACGCGCAGCACTGGGACGCGATCATCGAGGGCATGCATGGCGTCATGCAGGGTCCGCGTGGCACCGCACGTGCGGTGGGCTCGCGTGCGGCCTTTCCCATCGCCGGCAAGAGCGGCACCGCGCAGGTGTTTTCCGTCGCCCAGGGCCAGAAATACAAGGCCAGCGAGGTCGATGAACGCCGGCGCGACCATGCGCTGTTCGTCGCGTTTGCGCCGCTCGATGCACCGCGCATCGCCGTCGCCGTGGTGATCGAGAATGGCGAGAGCGGCAGCAAGGCCGCCGCACCCATCGCCCTCGACGTGATCAATGCCTACCTGAAACCGGCGCCTGCAACATGAGCAACCCGCTGCTGAATATCAGCACCGAAAGCCGGAGCCGGGTCGAGCAGAACATCCCGGCCCGCGTGCTGCGGGTCCTGCACCTCGACGGGCCGCTGCTGATCGGCATCCTGGGCGTGCTGCTGTTCAGCCTGCTGGCGCTCTACAGTGCCGAGGGGCAGCAGATCGGCGAACTGCTCGAGCAGGTCGTGCGCATGCTGATCGCATTCGGCGCCCTGCTGTTCATGGCACAGATCAACCCGGGCTGGCTGCGGCGTCTCGCACCCATCGTCTACGCGGTCGGCCTGCTGCTGCTGATACTGGTGCTGGCCACCGGCGAAATCGGCAAGGGCGCACAGCGCTGGCTCGACGTCGGCATACGCTTCCAGCCCTCCGAGATCATGAAACTCGGCGTCCCCCTGCTGCTCTGCTGGCTGCTGCACGAACGCCCCCTGCCGCCCTCACCCGGCGTGGTTGCCGTGGTCATCATCGCAACCTTCCTGCCGACCGGCCTGATCGCGGTGCAGCCCGATCTCGGCACGGCGATCCTGATCATGCTCTCCGGTGCCGTGGTGATCTTCCTGGCCGGACTCGGCTGGCGGTATATCGCCGCGGCGGCGGCACTGGCCGCGGCAGCGATGCCCGTGCTCTGGATGGTCATGCACGATTACCAGCGCAAACGGGTACTGACCCTGCTCGATCCCGAAAGCGACCGGCTCGGGGCCGGCTATCACATCATCCAGTCGAAGATCGCCATCGGTTCAGGCGGCGTGTTCGGCAAGGGCTGGCTCAACGGCACACAGGGCCAGCTCGAGTTCCTGCCCGAGAGGCATACGGACTTCATCTTCGCAGTGATCGGCGAGGAGTTCGGCCTGTTCGGCGCCCTGGCATTGCTGGCCATTTACACCTTCGTCGTTGGCCGCGGCCTTTATATCGCCGCCAACGCCCCGGACACCTTCACGCGCCTGCTGGCCGGAACACTCAGCACCACTTTCTTTTTTTACGTGTTCGTCAATACGGCCATGGTGATGGGATTGATCCCCGTCGTCGGCGTACCACTGCCACTGGTCAGCGCCGGCGGCACATCGATGGTGACCCTGATGGGAGGTTTCGGTATTCTGATGTCCATTCACACCCACCGGAAACTGGTTGCTCGATGATTCCGACCCTGTACGGCCGGCAACGGGCTGCGGAAGCGCTTGCCGCACTGATTGCCACCACCAGCGCCTTGCTGCTCGGCACCATGCCGGCTTTCGGCCTTGACCTCGAGCGCCCCGAGTTGCGCGAGTTCATGGCGGAACTCAGGACGAACGACGGCTTCGATGCGCAATACCTGGAAACGGTGTTTGCCGGTGTCGAATCGAAGCAGGGCATCATCGATGCGATGACGCGGCCGGCCGAGAAGGTCAAGCCATGGTTCGAATACCGGGCCATATTCCTGACCCCGCGGCGCATCAGCAGCGGCATCGATTTTTTTCGTGAGCACGAAACGCATCTCCGGCAAATTGCCGCAAAAACCGGGGTACCACCCGAAATCATCACGGCCATCATCGGCGTGGAAACCTTCTATGGGACCCGGACCGGCGGTTACCGGGCCGTGGATGCGCTGGCCACGCTGGCTTTCGACTATCCGCCACGCAGCAAGTTTTTTCGCAGCGAATTGCGGCAACTCTTCCTGCTGGCCCGCGATGAACAGCTCGACGTCAGCCAGCTGACCGGCTCTTATGCCGGGGCACTCGGCCCGCCGCAGTTCATCCCGAGCAGCTATCGCAACTTTGCGGTGGATGGCAACGACGATGGCCGTCGCGACCTGCTTTCCGACTGGGACGACATCTTCGCCAGCGTTGCCAATTACTTCGTCGTGCACAACTGGCAGCCGGCCCAGCCGGTGGCTGTACGCGCCCAGCTGAAGGCAGACACCTCCCGTGGCGATGCCGTGAACGAACTGGTGATGCGCGACACCGTCGAGTCGCTCCGGCGCCAGGGCGTCGAGTTCAGCACGGACCTGCCGGCCAAGGCACCCGCGATGCTGATCACGCTGGCCGGCGAGGAAGGCCCCGAGCACTGGGTCGGTTTCCAGAATTTCTACACCATCACGCGCTACAACCGCAGCCCGATGTACGCACTGGCCGTGTTCCAGCTCAGCGAAGCCATTGCGGCTGGCATCCGCAAGACCGATGCGGCGCCCTGAACGCTGGATAGCCGTCAGCTTCTGCGCAGGCGTGTTCCTGGCCGGCTGCACGACCATGCGGCCGGAAGAAGCCCCGAGGCCACCGGAACCGGTGGCGGCCAGGCCAGCGCCCAAACCGGCAGCACCTGGACCGCGGGCGGCACCCGTACCGGCACCGGTGCCCTCCACCGGCAATCCGCCGTTCTATGAGGTATTCGGCGAGCGCTACTTTGTCATGCCAAGCAGCGAAGGCTACCGGCAGACCGGCATCGCCTCATGGTATGGCGAGGCCTTTCACGGCAAGCGCACTTCCAGCGGCACGATCTACAACATGCATGAGTTGACGGCAGCACACAAAACCCTGCCGTTGCCCTCACTGGTGCGCGTCACCAACCTCGGCAATGGCAAGAGCGTGGTGGTGACGGTCGATGACCGTGGTCCCTTCGTGAAGGGCCGGCTCATCGACCTGTCCTATGCGGCAGCCAGGGAACTCGACATCGTGCAGGCCGGCACGGCTGAAGTCGAGGTCGAGGCGCTCGGCGGCGCCTCGGGTGCCGGACCGGTGATCGTCTACAGTCCTGGTGACAAGGGCGCTTCAGCTCCGGCCGGCGGGACCATCGCACCGGCACTGGTGCCTGCCCGGCACCTCTACATGCAGATCGGCGCCTTCGGCAATCTCGCCAATGCCGAACGGCTCAAGACCCACCTGGAAAGCAATGGTGTCAGCAAGGTCGTCATCCGCTACGATGCGTCTGCCGGCAAGACCCTGTACCGCGTACGCATCGGCCCGCTGTCCGGATCCGACGAGTACGACGCGCTGGCAGCCCGCGTTGCGCCCCTGCATTCCGGCAACCCGAGCCTGGTTACGGAGTCGCCTGACGGCTGACCCACAACTACCCGCAGTGATTTCAGGAGCCCACCCAGCATGATGCAACGTACGCTGAGCCGCGTATTGGCCAGCCTTCTCTGCCTGACCACACTGAGCGCCGGCATGGCGCATGGCGCCGACGGCCTGCAGATCCCCGCCCCGCCAGCCCTCAGCGCCAGGGCCTATTTGCTGGTCGACCACACCAGCGGCCAGAAGCTCGCCGGCCTCAAGGAAAACGAGCGCCTCGACCCGGCCAGTATCACCAAGCTGATGACCGCTTATGCGGTCTTCCGCAGCATCAAGAGCAAGCGCATCGGCCTCGAAGACCCGGTGACCATCGGCGAAACGGCCTGGCGTACCGGTGGCTCGCGCTCCTTCATCGACCTGGGCAGCCGGGTGCCGGTGTCCGTGCTCCTGCAGGGCATGATCATCCAGTCCGGCAACGATGCCAGCGTCGCACTGGCAGAACACGTGGCCGGCAGCGAATCGGCGTTCGCCGACCTGATGAACCAGTACGCCAGGGAACTGGGCATGAAAGACACCAGTTACCGCAACGCCACCGGACTGCCGGATCCCGAGCACTACACGACGGCTGCAGACATCATCAAGGTGGCCAACGCCATCATCCGCGAGTTCCCCGACTACTACCACTGGTATTCCCAGAAGGAATACAGCTGGAATGGCATCACGCAGAGCAACCGCAACGGGCTGCTGTGGCGGGACAGCACCGTCGATGGCATGAAGACCGGCCATACCGATACGGCGGGATACTGCCTGGTGTCCTCGGCCCTGCGCGATGGCATGCGGCTGGTGGCCGTGGTGCTCGGCACCGACAGCCCGGCTGCCCGCGAGCGCGACTCGCAGACCCTGCTCAACTACGGCTACCGCTTCTGGGAAACGAAACGGATCCTGGTGGCCGGAAAATCGCTCAACCAGTCACGGGTCTGGAAGGGTGAAACCGAACTGGTCGACATCGGCGTCAATCGCGATGTCTGGGCAACGCTGCCGCGCGGTGGTGCCGAGCGACTCAGCTCAAAACTCTCGCTGCCAACACAGCTGATTGCGCCGCTCGATCCGGCGACAGCGCTCGGTACCGTCAGCCTGAGCCTGAACAACAAGCCGGTCGCCGAAGCCAAGCTGTATCCGCTCAAGCCGGTGCCGGCCGGCTCGCTCTGGCAACAGGGGCGCGACACGGTCCTGCTCTGGCTGGAATAGGGAGCGAGGAGACATGGCAGCACCGCTGCACACTGCCTGGTTCAACGGCGGCTTCATGCCGCTGTCGGAAGTCCGCATCTCGCCGCTCGATCGCGCCTTCCTGTTCGGTGACGCCGTCTACGAGGTCATTCCGGTCTATGCGGGCCAGCCTTTCCTGCTCGATCCGCACCTCGACCGGCTGGAGCGCAGCCTGCACGAACTGTCGATCCGCAATCCGCACCGTCGCACGGAATGGATTGAAATCATCAGCGGGCTGATCGAACAGAACGGCGGCGGGAATCTGTCGGTCTATCTGCAGGTCAGTCGCGGCGCCGACATCAAGCGCGACCATGCATTCCCGCCGGAAAACGTGCAGCCGACCGTATTCGGCATGGTCTCGACCATGGCCGAGATTCACCCTGACCAGCTCGGCCTGCGCGCGATCACGCTCGCCGACCAGCGCTGGGCACGCTGCGACATCAAGTCCACCGCACTGCTGGCCAACCTGCTGGCGCGCCAGGCCGCCCGTGCTGCCGGTGCCGGCGAGGCCATCCTGCTGCGTGACGGCCACCTGTCCGAAGGCTCGGCGAGTTCCGTGATCATCGTCGAAGGCGGTGCGCTGGTCCGTCGACCCGCGGGCCCCGAGGTGTTGCCGGGCACCACCACCGATGCGGTGTTTGCGGCGGCCGCCAGGATCGGCGTCACCGGCCGTGACGAAATGATCAGCGAACAGCGACTGCGCCAGGCGGATGAAATCTGGATAGCAGCCGCCACGCGCGGCATCACGCCAGTGCTGGAACTCGATGGCAGGAAGATCGGCGATGGCCGCCCCGGCCCGGTCTGGCGGAAGGTTGCTGCGGCCTTTGAAGCCATGAAACCGCACGGAACAGCCCATTGAACGAGGAGACGCTGCTCGATTTCCCGTGCGCCTTCCCGCTGAAGGTGATGGGCCTCAATCAGCCAGCCTTCGAGCAATATGTGGTCGAGATCGTGCGCACGCATGCCGGCTCGGCGGCACTCGGCATGGTCGATACCCGGCCCAGCCGCAACGGACGCTACCTGGCCGTGACGGTGCACTTCACCGCCACCAGCAAGACGCAACTCGACGACATCTACCGCAGCCTGAGCGCCAGCGAACAGGTATTGTTCCTGCTCTGAACAGGGGTCTGCGCGTGTCCATGCCACCGCCACCGGCCGTCGTCATCCGTCGCCTGCCGGGCCTCACCGACTACGCGAGCGCGGTGGCAGCCATGCAGCGCTTTGCCAATGAACGCCAGCCGGACACTGCCGACGAGATCTGGCTGCTCGAACACCCGCCGGTCTACACGCTCGGCCTGAACACCGATCCGGCCCATCTGCTCGGCACCGGCACGATCCCGGTCATCCAGACTGACCGCGGCGGCCAGGTGACCTACCACGGGCCCGGACAGCTGATCGCCTATGTGATGATCGATCTCGCCAGGGCCCGGCTCGGCATCCGCCAGGTCGTCACGGCGCTGGAAACGGCGGTGATCCGCCTGGCCGCCAGCCACGGCATCACGGCAGCCGCGCGCCGCGACGCCCCTGGCGTCTATGTGGACGGCGCCAAGCTCGCCAGCCTCGGCCTGCGCGTCCGGCGGGGCACGACCTATCACGGCCTGGCGCTCAACGTCGCGATGGACCTGGCACCCTTTCACGGCATCAACCCCTGCGGCCAGGCGGGCCTGACCGTGACCTCGCTCGCGGAACTCGGCGTGGCCGCTGGCCTGGATGAAACCGCGGAAGCCTTGCTGACGAAGCTAAAAGGCGCACTATTCCCTGACAGCCCCTGACGGCTGGCCTGGCCGGGTGCACAGGCACTATCTTTGCGCATCAGCGAGGTACCGGACCGTGAGTGCAACAAGCGCGGAACCAGAAGGCTATGTCACCGGCATACTCGCGGCCATCACCGGCTACCGCATCGCCGAGTGCGACCGGCTGATTGCCGAGGCGCAGGCAAGGCTGGCACCGGTGGCGCTGATTCGCGAGGTGTACTCGCCGGTCCTGCGCACCGCCGGCGACCGCTGGCAGAACGGCGAGCTGTCGGTGGTGCAGGAACACATGCTGAGCAGCGCGGTAAGGCGCCAGCTCGGCCGTGCACTCGACGGCCACAACCGCGCCACGCCGGCAGCGCCGTGCGTGGCCTACACCACGCTGAGTGGCGAACGCCACGAAATGGGCAGCCTCATGCTGGCGGTCATCGGTGCCAGCCTCGGCGTTCGCGCCGTCTATCTGGGCCCCGACCTGCCGGTCAGCGAGGTCGGCCGCTTCTGCGCAAATGTGCCGGTTACCGCGGTTGCCATCAGCATCATCACCCGGCCACAGGTCATCGATGTGGATGAGCAGTTGCTGGAATTGCGCGCCATGCTGCCGCCGTCCATCGACATCTGGCTGGGTGGTTACTCGGCACTGCACCTGGACCCCGGGCAGATTCCCGACAATTGCACACTGATTCCCGATCTCGCAGATTTCGAGCGTCGCCTGGCGGCGCTTGCAGCACAAGGTAGACAGTCATGACCCCGAGGCAGAAGAAACGCCTGAGCTTTGCTGCCGGCGCAATCCTCATCGTTTCCGCAAGCGCATTTTTCCTGTGGCGGCCGGCCGAACTCGCGGTGATCAAGCCGGTTCGCCAGGATGTGGTCGAGGTGGTGGTCGCGAGCGGCACCCTGCGCGCGGTCCGGCAGAGCATGGTCGGTGCCGAGTCCTCCGGCGTGGTCGAGAGCCTGGAGGCCGCCGAAGGCGACCGGGTACAGCAGGGCCAGCTGCTCGGCCGGCTGCGACTCGGCGAAACCGACGCACGGCTGGCGGGCGGCCTGGCGGCGCTGCAGGCGGCAGAAACAACCCTGCGCGGCGAGGAACTGCAACTCGACCAGGCCAGCCGTGAACTGCGCCGGGCACGCGACCTCGCCGCGCGCAAGCTGGTGCCGGTTGCCGAACTGGACAATGCCGAGTCTGCCTTCAGCGTGCAGCAGGCCAACACCGAGGCCGCCCGCGCGCGGCTGGCCGAGGCCCGCGCGCAGGTCGACCAGATCCGCCCCGAGTTCGGCAAGCGCGAGGTCAGGGCGCCATTCAACGGTGTGGTCATCGAACGCATGGTCGAACCCGGCACGTCGGTATCTTCAGCCACGTCGTGGTTCACCATCGCCGAAATGTCGACCACGGAAATCTATGTCGAGACCGATGAAAACAATCTCGGCAAGCTCAAGGTCGGCCAGCCCGCAATCGCGGTGGCGCCGGCATATCCCGACCAGCCCTTCCCGGCCAGGCTGGTGCGCGTCGGGCCCAACGTCGACAGCGAGCGCGGCGTCGTCGGCCTGCGCCTGACGACCGATGAACTGCCCGCATTTGTGCTGCCCAACATGACCATCGACGTCAACATCGAAGTGAAGCGCAGCACGAATGCACTGGCGCTGCCCTCGAGCGCGGTATCGCTGCGCGGCCAGCCGGGCGTCATGGTGGTCAGCGATGGCCGGCTCGAGCGGCGGCGGGTGGAAATCCTCGGCAAGAATCCCGAGTGGGTCGCGATTGCCGGCATCGACCCCGACACGACCGTGCTGCGCGAACTGCGCGGCGCACGCGAGGGCCAGCGCATCCGCCCGCTCAGTGCGGCGGCACCGGCTGCCGCCCGGCCATGAAGCTGAACTTCTTCACGCTCTCGGTCGCCTTGCGGCACCTGCGCTACGGTGTCGGCCAGTCGCTGCTGACCATCGGCGTCATCGCCATCAGCGTGCTGCTGATCATCTACCTGCGCACCGTGATCGGCGGCACGCAGATCCGCATCGTCGACAGTGTCACCGGCTCCATACCGCACATCGTGCTGGAGCCCGCCGAGCGCACGCCGATCGGTGCCTGGCAGCTGCCCGACCCGACGGGCCGCACACTCTACATTGGCGAAACCGTCAATCTGCCCCGCGCCCAGGACAAGATCGATGACTGGCGGCAGTGGCTGCCGGCACTGGAACGCGACCCCGAGGTCACCGTCGTCTCGCCGGTCGTGTCCGGCAACGTCTTCATGTTCCGTGGCGCACGCCGCGAGTCGGTGCGCATGTCGGGTGTGATCGCGGAGCGGCACGACCGCATCGTCAACATCGAGGAAAAACTGGTCGAGGGCCGCTTCCTGCAGATGACCACCGGCGAGGTCGCACTGGGCGCCACGCTGGCTGCCGAATTCGGCATCCGGATGCGCGACAAGCTGCGCCTGCTGGGACCGGAAGGCCGTTCGCTGTCGGTTACGGTGGCCGGCATTTACGAGACCGGTTCCGGCGCGCTCGACGATGGCCAGATTTTCCTGACCCTGCGCGACGGACAGTCGCTGCTCGAACTGGGCAGCGCCGTCAGCAGCGTCGGCCTGCGGGTCCGTGATCTCTACCAGGCAGAAGCCATTGCCGAATCGATGACCACGCGCCTGCCCTTCAAGATCCGCTCGTGGATCGCCGACAATCCGAACGTCTTTCGCACCCTCGATGCGCAGGACCAGACCATCAACATGGTGCTGATCTCCACGATCATCGCCGCCGGCTTCGGCATCGCGAGCATCCTGGTCATGTCGGTAACCGGAAAATACCGCGAGATCGGCATCCTCAAGGCCATGGGCGCGACGCCGGGCGAGATCCAGACGATCTTCGTGGTGGAGGGCTTCCTGCTCGCGGTGCTCGGCTGCATGGTGGGCATACCGGTCGGCATCGGGCTGCTCGAGGCGCTGTCGACCGTGCGCGTGCCCGGGCCGGGTGGCCGCATGACCGAACTGTTCGTGATCCAGATCGATCCCTGGCTGCTGCTGGGCGCCTCGGCCGTGGCCGTGACTGTCGGCGTCATCGCGGCCTTCTTCCCGGCACGGCGCGCAGGCAGCGTCGACCCGATGCAAGTCATCCGCGGCAGCTGAACATGGCCGATACACCTGTCATCGAATTGCGCGGCGTCGGCAAGACTTATTACAACGGCGATATAGCCACGCCCGTGCTCTTTGACATGTCTTTTGAGGTCGGGCGCGGCGAGTTCGTCGCGATCGTCGGCGGCAGCGGTTCGGGCAAGACCACGCTGCTCAACCTGATGGGCCTGCTCGACCGTCCCAGCATGGGCGAGATCCTGGTCGATGGCCGCAACGCCGGCACTCTCGACGAACCCGGGCGGGCCAGCGTGCGTCGCGACCGGCTTGGTTTCATCTTCCAGTTCCACTACCTGCTGCCCGAGTTCACGGTCATCGAGAACGCGCTGATGCCCTGCCGGATGAAAGGCCGGCGCTTCCAGGAAGAACAGGAACCGCGCATGCGCGCACTGCTGGAAAAAGTCGGACTTGGCGAAAAGCTCGACAGCCGGCCGGCACAGCTGTCAGGCGGACAGCAGCAGCGCGTCGCCGTGGTGCGCTCGCTGGCCAACGATCCGGCCCTGGTGCTCGCCGACGAACCCACCGGCAATCTCGACACCCGCAGCGGCCGCGTGGTCTTCGACCTGATGCGCTCGCTCAGCCGCGAGTCCGGCACCACCTTCGTCATGGTCACCCACGACGACAACTTCGCCCTCGAAGCCGACCGCCTGATCCGCATCCGCGACGGCCGCATCGAATAGCCAAGGGTCTCAGCAACCGGCCGGTGCCGCATAGCGGTGCCGGGTTTGGCTTATTTGGCTTATTTGGCTTATTTGGCGAGCGTCACTGTTCCCAGAGCCGCAGACGTTTCCAGACGTAGACGGCAATGATCAGATCATTTGCCAGGCAGGGACGCCGCCCGGCAAAGGGCAGCGTCCCCCTCCGGGCCTGATTACTTCTTCGCCGGTGCCGTCACTTCGATCATCGTGGAGGACTTCAGCGTCAGCTGGATGTTGTCGCCCACCTTGACCTCATTGAAGCGCCTGGCGGCCGGGCCGACCACAAGCGTGCGGGAATTGCCGAGCGGGCCAAGCAGGGTCACGAGCCGGTCGTCGTAGTCGATCGCGGTCACCTGGCCGGTGATGACGGCAGTGTCCACCTGCACGGCCAGTGGCTTGCTGCCTGCCGGCGCCGTCACCAGGCTCGAGCCGGCGGAGACGTTCGGCGCCGCCTGACCGGGGGGAATGACCGTGATATCCACCGTCTCTTGGTGCTGTGCCGTCACCTGGTCACCAACCCGGATCTGGGGAAAATTCTTGGCTTCAGGCCCTACCTGGATATCGACCACGCTGCCGTCCGCCCGTTTCAGGGTGACCCAGCGGTCCTTCTGGTCGACCGCGGTAACCGTTGCGGTGATGGTCCCGGTGATCGAGATCGAGCCGCCCGGCGGGGGCGTCTGGGCATGGACCGGTGCCGCAGCAAGTGTGAGCAGCGCGAGCGTGGCTGCCGGGATCAGTGCGAGGGATTTCTTGTACATGGCGATGCGTCCTGTCGATATGGGTTGACGGGATCGCCACTCTACACCCGCCAGCGACGCCCAGTCAGAGCCCGTGCAACTCGGCGTCCAGCTGGCGCAGGCGCTCCGGCGTACCGACATCGGTCCAGCGACCGGCATGCACCTCACCGCTCACCTGTCCTTTGTCGACCGCCGCCCGCAGCAGCGGCGCGAGCGGGAAGCGGCCCGGCCGCGAGGCGCTGAACAGCGCGGGACTCAGTATCGAGATCCCGGCAAAGGTCAGCCTGGCGGCATCGCCGCCATCGGCACCGGCAATCCGCCCGTCACGCAGGACAAAATCGCCACCCGGGTGGTGCGCCGGATTCGGCACCAGCACGAGGTGCGCCAGCATGCCAGCCGGCAGTCCGCGCGACGCGAAGCCGAAATCACAGCTGATATCGCCATTCACCACCCAGAAGGGCTCCGGCCCGAGCAGCCGCAAGGCATGGTGAATGCCACCACCGGTTTCGAGCGGCTCGGGACCCTCCTCGCTGAACTGCAGGCTTGCACCATAGCGCGCGCCATCGCCGAGGTACTCGCGCAACTTCGCCCCCTGCCAGGACAGGTTGACCACCAGCCCGGTGATGCCGGCGCGCACCAGCGCCTCGATGTGCCAGTCGATCAGCGGCTTGCCGCCCGCCCTCAGCAGCGGTTTGGGCATATCGCTGGTCAGGGGGCGCATCCGCTCGCCACGACCGGCCGCAAGGATCAGTGCACGCATCCGGCAATGGTACGGTGAAAACCGGCCCGACCGCGATGCGCGGCTGGCCGTTATACTTGCCCGTCCATTCCTGTCGGGACTTCCTGGGGGCACATTGCGACGTGCACTGCTGATACTGCTGTGGGCCACGGCCACCGGTGCTGCTGAACCAGCGCCGGCGCCCGTATACGGCTGCGCGATCCCGGCCCCGGAACCGCTCGCGCCGCGCACGGATGTCGCCGCAGATATCGTCGATGTACTGAGCGGCGATGCAGAGGTCGATCTCAACGGTCCCGCGATATTCAGGGACCGGCTGGTACTCCGTCGCGACGACATACAGCTGGGCGCGGACGGTGCCCGCTACGACCGCAACTCCGGCGAATTCGCGCTCAGCGGCAACATCGACCTGCGCAACGCCGACACCTGGCTGGGCGGCGACTCGGCGAGTTACAACACCGAGAGCGGCCTGTTCCGGATCGACGCTGCGGAATTCGAGCTGTATACCCTGCCGGCACGCGGCTCGGCCGACCGCATCACGCTGGAGGAAACCCGGGTCCTGACCCTCAAGGATGCCACCTACACCAGTTGCGCACGAGGCAAGGACGACTGGCTGCTGCGCGCCGGGAGCCTGAGCATCGACCGCGAAACCGGCGTCGCTACCGCGCGCAACGCGCGCCTGGAATTCAAGGGCGTGCCGATCCTCTACTCACCCTGGCTGACCTACCCGGTCGACGGGCGCCGCCGCTCGGGACTGCTGTTGCCGGATTTCGGCAGCGGCGGGCAGCGCGGCGTGGAGGTTGCAGTCCCCTACTACTTCAATATCGCCCCGAATTACGATGCCACGCTCACACCGCACTACATGTCGAAGCGCGGCCTGCTGGCACGGGGTGAATTCCGCTACCTGTCGGCAAGCTCCACCGGCGTGCTCGATGGCGAGTTTCTGCCCAACGACGACGTCACCGGCGAAGACCGTGCGCTGGTCCACTGGTACAACCAGTCACGGCTCGGCACACGCTGGCGGGCAACCGTTGATGGTACCGAGGTCAGCGACTCCGCCTATTTCGAGGATCTTTCCACGGGTCTCGGCAATGCCAGCCAGACGCATCTGCGCCAGCGGGTGGATTTCGAGTACTTCGACAACACCTGGTCGGCCCTGTTGCGAATCGAGGACTACCAGACCCTCGACGATTCCCTGACCGACGCCGAGCAACCCTACCAGCGCCTGCCGCAGGTGTCGGTCAACGGCTACTGGCCCGACAATCCCCTGGGTATCGAGTACCGGCTGCAGACCGACCTCAGCTACTTCAACCGCGACACGGGTACCACCGGCCTGCGCGCAAACCTGCGGCCGCAGGTGGCGCTGCCCGTACGCATTGGCCCGCTGTCGGTCGATTCCTCGGTCGCCTTCGACTACACGGCCTACTCGCTCGACGAAACCGCAGCCGATGCGGCGCAGTCACCGAGCCGCAGCCTGCCGATCTACAGCGTCTCGCTGGCCACCCTGCTCGAACGCGCATGGGGCAAGGACGGTGCCTGGCTGCAGTCCATCGAGCCACGGGTGCAGTTCGTGCATGTGCCCTACGAGGACCAGAGCGACATGCCGGTCTTCGACACCATCCAGCCGGACTTCGATGTCGTGCAGCTGTTCCGCACCAATCGCTACGTCGGCCTCGACCGCCTCGGCGACACCGACCAGCTCAACATCGGCATCACCACCCGCCTGATGCGCTCGGCAGACGGCTCGCAGGTGCTGACCGCCACGGTCGGCGAAACGCGGTATTTAAGTACCCGCGATGTGACGCTGCCGGGCGAACAGCCCACCGACGACGACAGCTCCGACTACATCGCCGAACTCGGCATGAATATCAACAACCGCTGGAACCTGGATCTCGGCTACCAGTGGGATTCAGACGAGAACGTCACGCGCATGGCCGAGGCCCGCGTGATGTACAAGCCGGCCGAGAACAAGATCGTCAATCTGTCGTACCGTTTCCGGCGCGACTCGCTGCGCGAAATCGACATCACCGGCACCTGGCCGATCGCCGACCGCTGGAGTTTCGTCGGCCGCTACGACTACTCCCTGCTCGACAACCAGGTCCTGGAGAGCTTCTTCGGGCTGGAATACTCGACCTGCTGCTGGGGGCTGCGGCTGGTTACCCAGCGCCACCTCACCAGCCGCGACGGCGACTCGGATACCGCGATCACGCTGCAATTGCTGCTGAAGGGCTTTGGCAGCCCCGGCAGCCGTCCGGAACAGCTGCTTGGCCGTGGTACCCTTGGCTACGATCGTTACTGAGCCCGGTTTTTTTGCATGCTCCAGATACCGTCGCCGGCAAGCCGCCGGCCGCATGACCCGCGCCTGAACTGGCTGCCAGCCCTGCTGGCAGGCCTCGCGATCGCCATGCTCGCGCCATCCGCGGCAATGGGCCAGAGCCGCGAGCTCAGCAGCAGCGGTGAACTGCTCGATGGCATCGCCGCCATCGTGAATGATGGCGTGGTACTGAAGAGCGAGCTGCAGCTCGAGACCCGGCGCATCGTCGACCGCCTGAAGGCCCAGAACACCCAGATGCCTCCGAACGATGTGCTGCTGCGGCAGGTGCTCGACCGGCTGGTCATCCAGGAACTCCAGCTGCAACGTGCCGAAAGGGTCGGCATCAAGATTTCCGACGAAACGCTCAACCAGGCACTGGCCAACATTGCCTCGCGCAACAACGTCTCGCTTGCCGAGCTGCCGGCCCTGCTGGCGCGCGAAGGCGTGGATTACAGCGCCTATCGCCGCGAACTCCGCCAGCAGATCACCATCGACCAGCTGCGCCAGCGCGACGTCCTGCAGCGCATCGCGGTATCGCCGCAGGAAGTCGACGCCTTCCTGGCCCGGCAGGAAGGCAAGGCGAACCTGCGCGAGGATTACCTGATCTCGCACATACTCATTTCGGTTTCAGCGACCGCGCAATCCGCCGAAATCGACAAGGCACAGAAACTTGCCGATGAACTGCATGCCCGCATCCTGGCTGGCGAGAATTTCGCCAAGCTCGCACTGACCTACTCCAGCGGCCAGCAGGCCCTCGAAGGCGGCAGCCTGGGCTGGCTCAAGGGCAGCGAGCTGCCAAGCATCTTTGCCGACATCGTCCCCGGCCTGGCCAGGGGCGGGGTGTCCGAACCGATCCGCAATGCCAGCGGTTTCCACCTGATCCGGCTCGACGACCGGCGCGGTGGCGAACCGATCATGGAAGACCAGACTCATGCACGCCACATCCTGATGACCACCAACGAGGTGCAGGATGACGATACGGTCCGCCAGAAACTGCTGGCGATCCGCGCCCGCATCCTCGGTGGCGAGGATTTTTCCGCAGTCGCGAAAGTCGTGTCCGAAGACCCGCAGTCGGCCATCGAGGGTGGCGACCTGGGCTGGGCCGGGCCGGGCAACTTCGTGCCGCAGTTCGAGAAGATCATGAACGCCCTGCAGATCAACGAAATCAGCGAGCCCTTCCAGACGCAGTTCGGCTGGCACATCCTGCAGGTGCTGGAGCGCAGGGTTTACGACGCCACCACCGACAGGCAGCGCCAGGATGCGGTACTCGCCATCCGCAACAGCAAGCTCGGCGATGAGGCCGAGCTGTGGACGCGGCGCCTGCGCGACGAGGCCTTCGTCGAGATCCGCATCTAGGCCGTCGCCGGCCGCCCGATATCGCCAGTCACGGCACTCGAGCCCCGATGAGCAAAGCGCTGCCACGTATCGCCATCACCTGCGGAGAACCGGCAGGCATCGGCCCCGAGCTGACGCTGGCGCTCGCCAGCCAGGCCTGGCCTGCCGAACTCGTCGTGTTTGCCGATGCCAGGCTGCTCGCGGCACGCGCTGCGACCCTCGGACAGCAGCTCGAGATCGTGCCATGGACTGCCGGCACGGCCGCACCGCAGGCGGCCCGGCCCGGTCGCCTGCTGGTGGCCGATCTCCCGCTGCGCGCGCCCTCCGCGCCCGGCCATCCGGATCCGCGCAACAGCCCCTGGGTGCTCGAACTGCTCAAGCGCGCCAGCGCCGGTTGCCGCCTCCGGCAGTTCGGCGCGATGGTGACGGCACCCGTGCACAAGGCGGTGATCAACGATGCCGGGATCCCGTTCACCGGACACACGGAATTCCTTGCCGACCTGAACTCGACGCCCAAGCCGGTCATGCTGCTGGTCGCCGGCGAACTGCGCGTGGCACTGGTCACCACCCACCTGCCGCTGCAGGCCGTGCCGGCAACCATCACCCGCGCACTGGTGGAAACCACCGGGCGCGTGCTGGACAGCGGTTTGCGCAGGCTGTTTGGCATCCGCCGGCCGCGCATCGTTGCCCTGGGCCTCAATCCCCACGCCGGTGAATCCGGGCACCTGGGCAGGGAGGAGATCGCGGAAATCTCGCCGGCGCTCGCCACGCTGCGCAAGGAAGGCATCGCCATCAGCGGCCCGGTACCCGCCGATACCGCTTTCGTCGACCGCAACCTGGCCAACGTCGATGCCGTGCTCGCCATGTATCACGACCAGGGTTTGCCCGTGCTCAAGCATCACGGCTTCGGGCGCGCGGTGAACGTGACGCTCGGCCTGCCGATCATCCGCACCTCCGTCGATCACGGCACGGCTTTCGAACTGGCCGGTACGGGCCGCGCCGACTCGGGCAGCCTGCGTGCCGCGGTGAAACTCGCCATCGAGATGGCTGCCCGCCAGCAGTCATGAGCAGCGGGCGGCCGCGGAAGCGCTTCGGCCAGCACTTCCTCAATGACGGCAACATCATCCGCAAGATCATCGCGCACGTGGCACCTGCCGCCAGCGATCACTTCGTCGAAATCGGCCCGGGCCAGGGCGCGATCACGCGCCCGCTGCTGGCGAGCGGCGCACGGCTCGATGCCATCGAGATCGACCGCGACCTGGCCCGCGAGCTGCCCGGCCGGGTGGCAACGGAACGCTGCACCGTGCACTGCGCCGACGCGCTCAACTTCGACTTCGGCAGCCTGGCAACGCCCGGGGAAAAGCTGCGCCTGGTCGGCAACCTGCCCTACAACGTCTCCACACCGCTGCTGTTCCACTTCCTGCACTACGCGCCGGTCTGGCGCGACCTGCATGTGATGCTGCAGAAGGAAGTCGGCGAACGCATGGCCGCAGCGGCCGGCAACAAGACCTACGGCCGGCTGACCGTGGCGCTTGCCCTGCGTTGTCGCATCGACCAGCTGTTCGGCATCAGCCCGGGCAGTTTCAATCCGCCACCGCAGGTGGATTCGGTCTTCCTGCGGCTGGTGCCGCATCCGGTGCCGCTGGCCAGTGCCGACATCCTGTCAGTCGCCGACCGGCTGGTTGCAGCAGCCTTCGGCATGCGCCGCAAGCGGCTCCGCAACGGCCTGCGCGGCCTGGTGGCCGAGGCGGAGATCAGCGCCGCCGGCATCGATCCGGGGCTGCGGCCCGAGCAGCTGCCGCCGGCCGGCTGGCTGCAGCTCAGCAGCCATGTTGCCCGCGTGAAACCCGAACTTGCCAAGCACGGGAACGCTCTTCCAGAATGGCTGCCGTCATGAGCGCACGCAGCAGCACGACCAGCCTCGAAATCACGGTGGAAACCCACTATCTCGCCGAGCAGTCCGAGCCCGAGAGCGAGCGCTATGTGTTCGCCTACACCATCACCATCCAGAACACCGGCGAGGTGGCGGCCCGCCTGCTTGACCGCCACTGGATCATCACCGACGCCAACGGCAAGGTGCAGCAGGTGCGCGGCGACGGGGTGGTCGGCGAACAACCCACGATCCTGCCCGGGCAGCGGCACAGCTACTCCAGCGGCGCGGTGATCGAAACCCCGGTCGGCACCATGGAAGGCAGTTATGGCATGCGCAGCGATGACGGCGTGCGCTTCCGTGCCGACATCCCCTGTTTCCGGCTCGCGGTACCCGGCGTCCTGCACTGAAGCCGGCAGGCACACCGCCCCATGGCGATCTATGCAATCGGCGATGTCCAGGGATGCTGTGACGAACTCAGACAGCTGATCGACATCCTGCGCATCGACCGGCAGCAGGACGAACTGTTGTTCGTCGGCGACCTGGTCAATCGCGGCCCGAAATCACTGGAGACCCTGCGCCTGGTCCGCTCGCTCGGCAGCCAGGCCACCGTCGTACTCGGCAATCACGACCTGCACCTGATCGCCCTGGCCTTCGGTAACCAGGCGCGCGCAAAGGACCAGGAACTGGCCGATGTCCTGCACGCGCCGGATGGCGCAGATCTCGTGCACTGGCTGCGGCACCGGCCACTGGCGGTTTACCGGCCTGAACTCAACACCCTGCTGGTACACGCCGGCGTCGCCCCGCAGTGGGATCCGCTGCTGACCATCAAGCTGGCCCGCGAAGTCGAGCAGGCCCTGCGTGGCCCGCACTGTGCGAGCTACATCCGCGACCTGTACGGCGATGAGCCGGCGCGCTGGTCGCCCGCGCTCAGCGGCCAGGATCGCCTGCGCTTCATCACCAACTGCCTGACCCGCATCCGCTACTGCCGTGCCGATGGCAGCCTCGACCTGGTCGAGAACGGCGCACCCGGCACGCAGGCGGCGGGACTCATCCCGTGGTTTGAATTGCCGGGCCGGCAAACCACGGCGGTGCGTATCGTGTTCGGCCACTGGGCTTCGCTCGGCCTGCTGCAGCGGGACAAGCTGCTCGGCATCGATACCGGCTGCGTCTGGGGCCGCACGCTCACCGCCGTGCGCCTCGACGGGCCGGCAAGGATCTTCAGCGTGCCGCGCGGCAAGGGCTGACCGCGCTGTTCAGACCGCGACGGGCGCCTTGATGTGCGGGTGGAAGGCGTAGTCGGCGATCTCGATGTCCGCATAGCGATAGTCGAACAAGGTCGCGGGCTTGCGCTTCAGCAACAGGCGCGGCAGCGGCAGCGGCTTGCGGCGCAGCTGTTCATCGGCCTGCTCGAGGTGATTGAGATAGAGGTGGCAATCGCCGCCGGTCCAGATGAACTCGCCGGGCTGCAGGCCCGCCTGCTCGGCGACCAGGCAGGTCAGCAAGGCATATGAAGCGATGTTGAAGGGCACGCCGAGAAAGATGTCCGCACTGCGCTGGTAGAGCTGGCAGGACAGCCGGCCCTCCGCCACCCAGAACTGGAACAGCGCATGGCAGGGCGCCAGCGCCATCTTCGGCAGCTCGGCGACATTCCAGGCGCTGACGATCAGCCGCCGCGAGTCCGGATTGCGGCCCAGCTCCGCCATGACCTGGCTGATCTGGTCGATATGGCTGCCATCCGGCGCCGGCCACGAGCGCCACTGCGCGCCATACACCGGACCGAGATTGCCCTGCTCATCGGCCCACTCGTCCCAGATGCCCACGCCGTTCTCGCGCAGGTAGGCGATGTTGGTATCGCCCTGCAGGAACCACAGCAGCTCGTGGACGATCGAGCGCAGGTGCAGCTTCTTGGTGGTCACCAGCGGGAAACCGGCGGCGAGGTCGAAGCGCATCTGGTGGCCGAACACCGACAGCGTGCCGGTGCCGGTGCGATCGTCCTTGCGTATGCCGTGCTCGCGTACGTGGCGCATCATGTCGAGATACTGTTGCAGAACCGGGCTCCCTGACTCAGCTGCGCGGCACCGAGTCCGGCCCGCGCAGTGCCATCATCAGCATGATGATCCCGGCCACCACCATCGGCAGCGACAGGGCCTGGCCCATGGTCAGCCAGCCGAAGGCGAGATAACCGATGTGCGCATCGGGCAGGCGGACGAACTCCACGCCGAAGCGGAACAGTCCATAACCGAGCAGGAACAGTGCCGAGACCGACATCAGCGGCCGCGGCCGCGACGACCAGATCCACAGGATGAGGAACAGCAGCAGCCCCTCCAGCCCGGCCTGGTAAAGCTGCGAGGGGTGGCGGGCCTCGCCGTCCACCAGCAGCGCCCAGGGCACCGTGGTCGTTGCACCCCACAGCTCGCCGTTGATGAAGTTGCCGATGCGGCCGGCACCGAGCCCGATCGGCACCAGCGGAGCGATGAAGTCGGTCAGCCTGAAGAAACGCGTGTCGAGCTTGCGGGCATACAGCCACATGGCCACCAGCACGCCGGCAAAACCGCCGTGGAAGGACATCCCGCCTTCCCAGATGCGCAGGATATTGAGCGGATTGGCGAGGATCTGGTCGAAGCCGTAGAACAGCATGTAGCCGATCCGCCCGCCGAGGATCACGCCGCAGGCGGCGTAGAAGATCAGGTCATCGACCTGGTCCGGCGTGATCGGCGAATCCGAGCGCAGCGACCGGCGGCGGGCCAGCATCCACGCGGCGGCAAAGCCGACCAGGTAGGTGATGCCATACCAGCGCACGGCCAGCGGACCGAAGTGCGTGCCCCAGGGCAGGGTGAATTCGAGGGGGATCCAGAACGCCACCGGATCAAAGTGGGGGTAACTGAGCATGGGCGCCAGTTTACCTTAGGAGCGGCAGCACGGACGGGTCTCCCTTCCGGCGCTAACCGTGTACTCACGGTAGCCGGAAGGGATTTCCCGTCCGGGATGTCGCGGGCTACCGGGTGATCCCGGCGGCATCGCGATCGCGGCTGCAGCCCCTCCTACTTCGCCGGCAGCGGCGTGCTCTCCTTGGCGTAGACGCTGAAGCTGGAGTCGTTCTTGCTACCCCAGCTGCTGGCCGGCGGCGCCTGGAAGTATTCCGGCAGGCGCTCCTCGGTGATCTTGCGCAGGCCGGCCGGCAGCTGGTCGATGCTGGACAGCTTGGTCATGAAGGTCCGGAACAGCAGCGAACCGTCGGCCTGGCCCTGCCGCATCCACGGCAGCCACGGACCGACCCGCGTCCAGGTACCCGAGTAGTCGGCACTGGTGGTGTCGGGGTTCTCCACCTCGGCAAGGCTGGCGACGCGCTGGAAGATCTCGGCGATGCGCAGCACCTTGCCGGCAGACTCGCGCGGCCATTTCTCGGGGGTCAGCTCGCTCGGGAAGGCCACATGCACCTCGAAGTTGGAGAACACCTTGTCGCCGAAGGTCTGCCAGTCGAGCCGCAGCGGAACTGCCAGCAGCTTGCCGTCGAAATCCATTTCAATCGCCGTGCCCACCTTCTTGTCGACGATCAGGTGCGCATTCACCGTCAGGTTGTGGATCGGCTTCACGTCGCAGACTTCCTTCGTGTACGGATTGGTCCACTTGTCGATGAACTCGCCGGTCTTCAGATCCTTGTAGAAGGCGCACTCGCGGTTGAACA
>JAHDYM010000148.1 GCA_023383705.1 Gammaproteobacteria bacterium
GCCTGCGCCCGGTGCGCTGGTTCAAGGGCGTGCCCTCCCCGGTCAAGAAGCCGGAAGAAGTCGACATGGTGATTTTCCGCGAGAACACCGAAGACATCTACGCGGGCATCGAGTTCGAGGCCGGCACCGAGGCCAACAAGAAGTTCCTCGAACTGTTCAAGGCCAATTTCCCGAAGGAATACGGCAAGATCCGCTTCCCGGGCACCTCGGGCATCGGCATCAAGGCCATCTCCCAGGAAGGCACCGAGCGCCTGTTCCGCGCGACGATCGAGTATGCGATTGCCAACAAGCGCAAGAGCGTGACGATCGTGCACAAGGGCAACATCATGAAGTACACCGAAGGCGCCTTCCGCAACTGGAGCTATGCGGTTGCAGAGCGCGAATTCGGCAGCAAGGTCTACACCTGGGACCAGTGGGAACGCACCAAGGCCGACAAGGGCGAGAAGGCTGCCAACGAGGAGCAGAAGGCGGCGCTGGCCGGCGGCGCGATCCTCATCAAGGACGCCATCGCCGACATCACCCTGCAGCAGGTGCTGACCCGCCCGTCCGAGTTCGACGTGATCGCCACGATGAACCTCAACGGTGACTACCTGTCCGACGCACTGGCCGCGCAGATCGGCGGCATCGGCATCGCACCGGGCGGCAACGTCAACTACCTGACCGGTCACGCCGTGTTCGAGGCCACGCACGGCACCGCGCCGAAGTACGCCGACCTCGACAAGGTGAACCCGGGTTCGGTGATCCTGTCCGGCGAGATGATGCTGCGCTACATGGGCTGGACGGAAGCCGCCGACAGCATCATCAACGCGATGGACAAGACCATCGGCGACAAGACCGTCACCTACGACTTCGCGCGCCTGATGGAAGGCGCCACCGAAGTGAAGTGCTCCGAGTTCGGCGACGCGCTGATCCGGAACATGTAAATACCGGCTGTGGGAGCGGCTTCAGCCGCGATTGACCGGACAGGGATCGCGGCTGAAGCCGCTCCTACGGCCGCTCCTACGGCCGCTCCTACAGCCGCTCCTACAGCCGCTCCCACAGGTGTTCCCGCACCGTGTCGCGATACGAGGTTCTGCAGGCAGAGCTGGGTCCACTGGCCCGTCGGCAGCATGTCGCCATCATGCTGCCGACGGTCGCCACCGCCATCGGCCTGGCCTTCGGCGCCGACAACTACCGCACCGGACTGGCCCTGGCACTCGCCGCGATCCTGCTGCTGCCGGTACCTGCGCACTACCTGTGGCGCCGCCTCTTTCCCGCCTACCGCCGGCGTGCGGAGCGCTGTACAGCGATCCGCAGCGAGCTGCGGCAGCTCGACCAGCGCATCACGGCGATCTTTGCCGGCTACCGGCAACGCCAGCAGGGCGAACACTTCAAGAAAGCCTATGAACTCGCCGGCCGCCCGCTGCGCGAACTCGAGGAAGCGCTCTCGGTCGGCATGTTCCGCGAGCGCCGCGAGGTGTTCGTGACCGCCTTCATGCGCCAGGGCATCGCGGTGCGCGTCACGGCCTCGATCGGTTCACCGATGCGCTGTTCGGCAGCCGACAACCCGGCCCGCTGGAAGGAACACCTCGAGCGACTCGGCTGCGACGAGATCCGCCAGTATCACAACCACCCGGTGCACGACGGCCATACCCGGCCCTCGCGCGCGGATATCAGGACCTCGAAGACGCTGCGCAAGCTGCTCGGCCCGCATGGCAACCGGCTGCGTTCGCTGATCATCTGCTGGAACCCGGCGCGGGAGTGGAAGGTCTTCGAGCACGACACGCAGGGCCGGCACTGGTTGCACTTCGAGTTCGATGCGGCTGCCTGACCGCGGCCTTCAGTCCGGCAGCGGGCCGCCGCCAGCCCGGATCACGCGCAGGAACTCCTCGCCGTAGGCCGCCAGCTTGCGCTCGCCGATGCCCGACAGCGCGGCCAGCGCCTCGCGGTCCAGCGGCCGCCGGCGGACCATCTCGGCCAGCGTGGCATCGTGGAACACCACATAGGGCGGCACGTTCTGGGCTTTCGCGAGCGCCATGCGCAGCTCGCGCAGTGCGTCCCAGAGCGTCCGGTCAGCCGCATCGCTGAAGCCACCGGCGGCGGCGCTGCTGGCTGACTTGCCGCCGCTGCGTTTGCCGCGGCCCTTCGCTGCCGCCGATTCGCGCCGCAGCCACAGCTGCTCCTCACCGCGCAACACGACGCGACAGGCATCGGTCAGATGCAGGCCACCGTGCCCGTCGACATCGACGCTGAGCAGTCCGCGCGCGATGAGCTGGCGGAACACGCCGCGCCAGGCCGTCGCATCGAGTTCGGTACCGATGCCGAAGGTCGAGATGCGGTCGTGGCCAAAGCGACGGATCCGCTCCTCATCCTTGCCGAGCAGCACGTCGATCAGATACATCACGCCAAAGCGCTGGCCGGTGCGATGCACGCAGGACAGGGCCTTCTGCGCCGCCTGCGTCGCATCCCAGGTTTCCGGCGGCGTCAGGCAGTTGTCGCAGTTGCCGCAGGGTTTCGCCAGCGTTTCGCCGAAATAGGCCAGCAAGGCCTGGCGGCGACAGCCGGTCAGCTCGCAGAGGCCGAGCATCGCATCGAGCTTGTGCCGTTCCACACGCTTGTGGGTCTCGTCGGCATCCGACTCCGCCATCATCTGCCGCAGCATGATCACGTCCTGCAGGCCGTAGCTCATCCAGGCATCGGCCGGCAGGCCGTCGCG
>JAHDYM010000149.1:0-1048 GCA_023383705.1 Gammaproteobacteria bacterium
TGATGCTCCCGGTCGGTGAGCAGCAGGCCGCACCGGCACAGGCGGGAGGGGCCACTTTCCCCGCCATGACCAACGGCAAGCAACCCTCCAAGTCGCAATACCGCCGGCAACTGCTGGCACAGCGCCGCGCATTGACCCCCGGGCAGATACAGCGCGCTGCCACGCAGGTTGCCGCCAGGGTCTGGCGACTGCCGGTGCTCGCGCGCAGCAGGCGTCTGGCCCTGTATTTTCCGGTATCCGGTGAACTCGACTGCATGCCCGTGATCCGCGGAGCGTGGCGGCGCGGACGCCGGGTTTATCTGCCGGTACTGAGCGGTGACGGGCTGCTCTTTGCCCCCTTTGCACGGGACAGCGCGCTGACCACCAACCGTTTCGGCATTGCCGAGCCGGCATGCGGTGATGACGAACTGTGCAGTGCGCGCGACATGGATGTGATTTTTGCACCGCTGCTCGGCTTCGACGCCGACGGGTACCGACTCGGCATGGGCGGTGGTTACTACGACAGGACGCTCGCCTTTCTTGCGCAACGCAGGCATTTTTGCCGGCCACACTTCATCGGACTTGCTTACGAATTCCAGCGTATCAACGCCGTCCCACGCCAGAAACATGATGTACAACTTGAAGCCGTGGTGACTGATGAAGGCTGCTTCAACTGCCGTCTCGGCACACGACAGGAGTGAAAAACTCTCTCTGCAGGTGTCGCGCCGGCGAAACACCCCCCTGACCCGAATGAGAACCAAATCACCCCGGTTGCTGGAATTCTGCAAACTCTTGTATATACTCAGCCCCGTCTACCTCGACACGGAGACTGAAACTATGGCTACGAAGAAAGCTTCCAAGAAAAAAGTTGCTCCCAAGACCAAGAAGAAGGCCAAGAAAAAGGCCGCAAAGAAAAAGCGTTAGTCGCTGAACGCCGGCCAGAAATCTGAAAAGATTTCTGGCCGATCTCCGAAGGGAGATGACTCACGAAAATCGGTGCCCGCTTCGGCGGGCACTTTTTTTTGTACCTCTTCCCCGCAGCGCATCCCTATAATCGCCGAGCGAAATA
>JAHDYM010000149.1:1058-2660 GCA_023383705.1 Gammaproteobacteria bacterium
AGCGGAGACGCACATGGACCAGGCCGCCAGAAAGCAACAAGCCGCGCAGGCTGCACTCGAATTCATCAAGCCAGGCGTGACACTCGGTGTGGGCACCGGGTCGACGGTCAACTTCTTCATCGATGAACTGGTCCGCCATCGCGACGACCTGGCCGCCATAGTCGCCAGCTCCAGGGCCACCGAGGCACGACTGCGCGCCCGGGGGCTGACGGTCAGCGAACTCGAGGACACCGGCGACCTGGATCTCTATGTGGATGGTGCCGACGAGGCCAACAAGCACTTCCACCTGATCAAGGGCGGCGGCGGGGCCCTGACCCGCGAGAAGATCCTGGCCGCGGCTTCGCGCAAATTCGTCTGCATCATCGACCAGTCGAAGTGGGTGGCCACCCTCGGCCAGTTCCCCCTGCCGGTGGAAGTGATTCCGATGGCGCGGTCCTGGGTCGCCCGGCAGTTCCTCAAGGTGCGCGGCCAGCCTGTCTGGCGGGAGAATTTCGTCACCGACAACGGCAACCACATCCTCGATGTGCGCAACCTGCAGATCACCAACCCGGTCGAGTTCGAAAGCCGCTTCAACCAGGTTCCCGGCGTCGTCACCGTCGGGCTCTTCGCCAACCGGCCAGCCGACGTGATTCTCATGGCGGACGACAGTGGCGTGAAGCGCCTCGACCGGCGCTGACCATCCCGGCTGCCGGCAACACGAAAAAAAACGGCCCGCTGCATGCGGGCCGTTTCGGTATTGGCTGGGGGACTAGGATTCGAACCTAGGTTCTCGGAGTCAGAGTCCGATGTCCTACCGCTGGACGATCCCCCAGTGGGTGGGACGCATTATAGACCGGTCGAAAACTAGCGCTTGGAGAACTGGGTTGCACGGCGGGCCTTGCGCAGACCAACCTTCTTGCGCTCGACCTCGCGGGCATCGCGGGTGACGTAGCCGGCCTTGCGCAGTGGGGAACGCAGGCTCTCGTCATAAGCCATCAGCGCGCGGGTCAGGCCGTGGCGGATTGCGCCGGCCTGGCCAGTGATGCCACCGCCGGCGACATTCACATCGACGTCGAACTGGCCGTCGAGCTTGGTGAGTTCCAGCGGCTGCCGGACGATCATGCGGGCCGTCTTGCGGCCGAAAAACACATCCATCGGCTTGGAGTTGATGGTGATGTCGCCATTGCCACGACGAATGAATACCCGTGCGGTGGAGGACTTGCGGCGGCCGGTGCCGTAAAACTGGGTGGTCTGAGTGGCCATCTGTGGTGGTGCCTTGCTGGGTCTGGTTGAAGGTTTAGAGCTTCAGGGCTTCCGGCTGCTGGGCCGCATGCTCATGCTCGGCGCCCGGGAATACCCGCAGCTTCTTGAGCATTGCGGCACCCAGGCTGTTCTTGGGCAGCATGCCCTTCACGGCCTTGGTGATGGCACGCTCGGGGTGCTCCTGCATCATCTTGCCGAGGGCGATGGTCTTCATGTTGCCGACATAACCGGTGTGATGGCGATACAGCTTGTCTTTCAGCTTGTTGCCGGTGACGCGGATGTTGGCAGCATTGATGATGACGATGTAATCGCCAGTATCGACATGCGGCGTAAATTCGGGTTTGTGCTTGCCGCGCAGCC
>JAHDYM010000038.1 GCA_023383705.1 Gammaproteobacteria bacterium
GGATCTGCGCCTGCACCGTGACATCCAGCGCAGTGGTCGGCTCATCGGCGATCAGGAGGGACGGACGACACAGCAAGGCGGTGGCGATCATCACGCGCTGGCGCATGCCGCCGGAGAGTTCGTGCGGATACATGCGCAGCCGTCGGCCGGCGTCGGTGATACGCACCGCATCGAGCAGGCGCTCGCACTCGGCCAGCGCGGCGGCATTGCCGAGCTTGCGGTGGCGCTTCAGCACCAGCGACATCTGCGCGCCGATCGTCAGGTAGGGATTCAGCGCCGTCATCGGGTCCTGGAAGATCATCGCGATGTGGGCCCCGCGGATGCCTGCCAGTTCCGGCTCCGGCAAGCCGCAGAGCTGCCGGCCATCGAAGCGCACGCTGCCGCCGATGCGGCCGTTCCCGGCCAGCAGGCCGGTGAGAGCCAGCGCCGCCTGGGTCTTGCCCGAGCCCGACTCACCGACGATGCCGAGCACCTCGCCGCGGGCCAGGCTGAAGGACAGCTCGCGCACCGCCTGCACCTCGCCGTCACGCGTGGCGAAGGACACGTTGAGGCCGGCCACCTCGAGCAGCGCGCTCATGTCCGGCTCCGGTCGCGCGGGTCCAGCGCATCGCGCAGCCCGTCACCGAGGAAGTTGAAACAGAACAGCGTGATCGCCAGGAACAGCGAGGGGAACACCAGCATCCACGGCGCGTTCTCCATTTCCTGGGCGCCTTCGCTGACCAGCGCGCCCCAGGAGGTCATCGGCTCCTGCACGCCGAGGCCGAGGAAACTCAGAAAGGATTCGACGAGGATCACCTGCGGGATGGTGAGCGTCACATAGATCACCACCACCCCGAGCAGGTTCGGCACGATGTGCCGCAGGATGATGCGCGCCGTGCCCACGCCGGACACGCGCGCCGCTTCGACGAATTCGCGCTGCTTCAGGCCCAGCGTCTGGCCGCGGACGATGCGCGCCATGTCCAGCCAGTTGATCGCGCCGATCGCCACGAAGATCAGCACGATCTGCCGGCCGAACAGCACCATCAGCAGGATCACCAGGAACATGAAGGGCAGCGCATAGAGGATATCGACGATGCGCATCATGATCCGGTCGGTGCGACCGCCGATGAAGCCGGCGGTTGCCCCCCAGGCGATGCCGATCACCAGGCTGACGATGGTTGAAACCAGACCGACCAGCAACGACATGCGCCCGCCGTGCAGCGTGCGGCTCAGCAGGTCGCGGCCGAGTGCATCGGTGCCGAACAGGTGCCCGTCGGCGAGCGTCGGCGGCATGGCGATGTGCTCCCAGTC
The DNA here is from genome assembly GCA_023383705.1 of Gammaproteobacteria bacterium. Classification (GTDB taxonomy): domain Bacteria; phylum Pseudomonadota; class Gammaproteobacteria; order Steroidobacterales; genus SHZI01. The sequence continues at coordinate 1,291 of JAHDYM010000038.1, forward strand.
GGGCTTGTCGAACTGCCAGGGACTGAGCGCCGGACCGAAGACCACCAGCAGCGCGAGCAGGCCGAGCACGCAGGCGGCCGTCATCGCCGCGCGATTGCGACGCAGGGCATGGCCGGCATCGGACCACAGGCTGCGGGGCGCTTCGATCGCCGGCTTGCCCGCGTTCATTGCCGGGCCCGCGGATCGAGCCAGCCGTAGAGCAGGTCGACGACGAGGTTGAAGAGGATGATCAGCACACCGTAGAAGACCACGATGCCCATCACCAGCGTGTAGTCGCGGTTGAGCGCGCCCTGCACGAAGTAACGGCCGAGGCCCGGCAGGCCGAAGATCTGCTCGATCACCACCGAGCCGGTGATCAGTCCCGCCGTGGCCGGGCCCAGATAGGAGATCACCGGGATCAGCGCCGGCTTGAGCGCATGCCGCAGCAGGATGGTGCGCATCGGCAGGCCCTGTGCGCGCGCAGTGCGGATGAAGGGACTGGCCAGCACTTCGATCATGCTGCCGCGGGTCAGCCGCGCGATGTAGGCGACCTGCGTGAGGGCCAGCGAGATCACCGGCAGCACGAGGTTCTGCCAGCCACCCGCGCCGAGTCCGCCGGCGGGCAGCCAGCCGGCCAGCACGGCAAACAGCAGCACCAGCAGCGGGGCGAGCACGAAGTTCGGGATCGAAATGCCGGTCATCGCCACCGCCATGGTGGCGTAGTCGGCGGGCCGGTTCTGGCGCAGCGCCGCCAGGCTGCCGAGCGTCACGCCCACGGTCACGGCCAGCAGCATCGCCAGCGCACCGAGCTGCAGCGACACGGGAAAGCCGCCGGCGATCAGCTCCGTGACCGTGCGGTCGCGGTACTGGAAGGACGGGCCGAAATCGCCATGCGCCAGGTTCCAGAGATAGCGCCCGAACTGCTGCCAGAGCGGTTCATCGAGGTGATAGGCGGCGCGCAGATTGGCCTCGACTTCCGCCGGCAGGCGCTTCTCGCTGTCGAAGGGCCCGCCCGGTGCGGCGCGGATCAGGAAAAAGGTTCCGGCCAGCAGCACCAGCAGCGTGGGTATCGCTTCGAGCAGGCGCTTGCGCAACAGACCCAGCATGCGTTCAGACCCGCCTCAATGCTTCAGGATCCGCAGATGACGGCTGTGGTGGTGGTCCATGATATTGGGCTCCAGGCCTGCGACCCAGGGTTTCACCATCTTCTTGCTGACATAGAAATAGAGTGGAATGATCGGCATGTCCTCGAGCATGACCCGCTCCGCTTCGGCGAGCGTGTCCATGCGCCTCACCGGATCGGCCTCGCGCGCGGCGGCGGCCAGCAAGGCATCGTAGCGCGGGTTGCTGTAGCCCATGTCGTTGAGGCCATGCCGGGACTCGAGTATTTCGGCAAAGGTATAGGGATCGTTGTAATCGCCGATCCACCCATAGCGGAACAGCTGCGTATCGATACGCGAGCGGCGTGTCTGCAGGAAGACCTGCCATTCCTGGTTCAGCAGTTCGGTTTCCACACCCAGCACCTCGCGCCACATGGCCGCCATGGCCACGGCGAGCCGGCGGTGGTTGCCCTCGGTGTTGTAGAGCAGCTGCATCCGCAGCGGCCGGCTGGCCGAGTAACCGGCTGACGAATACAGCCGCTGCGCCTCGGCGTTGCGCTCGGCCTGCGTCCACCGTGCCCAGTCGGGAAGCTGCTGCGTGTAGCCGCTGACCGGCGGCACCCAGCTGTAGGCCGGCAGCTCGCCGGCGCCGCTGATCTTGCTGGTCAGGATCTCGCGATCGAGCGCCAGCGCCAGCGCCTTGCGCAGCTTCGGCGCATCGCGAAACGGCGGCTGTGTGGTGTTGAAGCCGAACACGTAGCTCCCCAGATAGGGCGCGATGTGCAACTCGTCCGGCAGGTTTTGACGCAGCCAGGGGATCTGCCGGGCCGGTACCGTTTCCGTCATGTCGAACTGGCCGGCGCGGTAGCGGTTCAGCTCGGCCTCGGCATTGTCGACCGGGTAATACCAGACCTCGTCCAGCGTGGTGTGGGCGTCATCGCGATAGTACGTGTTGCGCAACAGGCGGATGTGCGACTGCACCACCCACTCGCCGAGCCGGAACGGCCCGTTGCTGACCAGGTTCCCCGGCCGCGCAAAGCGCGCGCCATGCTGCTCGACGGACTGGCGGTGCACCGGATAGGTGCTCGCATGCGTCAGCAGGCCGAGCAGATAGGGCGTGGGCGAATGCAGGCGCAGCTCCAGCGTTTGCGCATCGATTGCCCGCACGCCGAGCCGGTCCGGCGGCAGCGTGCCCGCTACCACCTCGGCGGCGTTTTCCAGCGGATAGAGGATCGCCGAGTACTCGGACAGGGTGGCGGGATCGGCACTGCGACGGAGGCCGTAGACGAAGTCCTCCGCCGTCACCGGATCGCCGTTGCTCCAGCGGCCGTCGGCTTGCAGTCTGAAGGTATAGACGAGGCCATCGGCGCTCACCGTCCAGCTCTCCGCCGCACCCGGAATCAGCGTGCCGTCGGGCGCTTCGGTCACCAGGCCTTCGAAGAGATCGCGCAGCACGTTGGCCGCGGTCACGCCTTCGGCACGATGCGGATCCAGGCTTTCCGGTTCGGTGCCGTTGCCCCGGCGCAGGATCTGCACGGCCGCAAGCTCCGTGCCGCTGGCGCCGCCGACCCGCGTCGTGGATACCGGCGCCGGACCCGCATCGCGGGGAGCACAGGCCGCCGACAGCAGGCAGACGGCGGTGAGCGCAGCCGCCAGCAGGCACCGCCTCATGCGCGCGACCGGCGCTTCTTGAGATGTACCAGCAGCAGGGAGACCGCCACCGGTGTCACGCCGGAAATGCGCGCAGCCTGGCCAACCGTCGCCGGGCGATGGCGGGAAAGCTTCTGGCGGATCTCATGTGACAGGCCGTGTATCGCCGCGTAGTCCAGATCCAGCGGCAGGCGCAATTCCTGCGCCGCGCGGGCGCGGACGATCTCCTCCTCCTGCCGCTGCACATAGCCGGCATAGCGGACCTCGATCTCGATCTGCTCGATGATCTGCGCGCTCAGCTCGGGTGCCTCGCCAGCGGGAGGCTCGCGCGCACCGACCACCGGCAGGCTGCTCAGCAGCGCATGCGAGAATTCCGGCCGGCGCAGCAACTCCAGCGCCCGCTGCTCGCGGCGCAATTCGCCATCGGTATCCCGCAGGTCGGCCGGCCGTACCGTGATACCGGCCAGCCGCTGGCGTTCGGCATCGATCGCCGCCTGCTTGTCGCAGTACACGCGGTAACGCTCATCGTCCACCAGGCCCAGCTGGCGGCCAACCGGCGTCAGGCGCGCGTCGGCATTGTCTTCACGCAGCAGCAGGCGGTATTCGGCGCGGCTGGTGAACATGCGGTAGGGCTCGCTGGTGCCGCGCGTGATCAGGTCATCGATCAGCACACCGATATAGGCCTCGTCGCGGCGCGGATACCAGCCGGGCTCGCCGCGCACGGCCAGCGCCGCATTGCTGCCGGCGACCAGCCCCTGCGCGCCAGCCTCCTCATAGCCGGTGGTGCCGTTGATCTGGCCGGCAAACCAGAGTCCACGCAGGCTCTTCGTCTCCAGCGTCGGCGCCAGACCGCGCGGATCGAAGAAATCGTATTCGATCGCATAGCCGGGCCGGGTGATGCGCGCTGCGGCGAAACCCGGAATGGTGCGCACCAGCGCCTGCTGCACATCGAAGGGCAGGCTGGTGGAGATGCCGTTCGGATACAGCTCGGTGGTCGTCAGGCCCTCCGGCTCGACAAAGATCTGGTGCGTCTCCTTGTCGGCGAAGCGCATGATCTTGTCTTCGATAGAGGGACAGTAGCGCGGGCCCACGCCCTCGATCACCCCTGTGTACAGCGGCGAGCGGTCGAGTGCGCCACGGATCAGCGCATGGGTTTCGGCCGTGGTGTGCGTGATGTGGCAGGCGACCTGCGGCGGATGGTCGCTGCGCCGGCCCATAAATGAAAACACCGGTACCGGGCTGTCGCCGGGTTGCGCCGACATCAGGCTGAAATCGACGCTGCGGCCGTCGATGCGCGGTGGCGTGCCGGTCTTCAGCCGGCCGACTGCAAAGGGCAGTTCGCGCAGGCGTGCCGCAAGCCCGATCGAAGCCGGATCGCCGGCCCGGCCACCCGAATAGTTCGTCAGCCCGACGTGGATGCGCCCGGCCAGGAAGGTGCCGACCGTGAGCACCACGGCGGGGGCATGAAAACGCAAACCGCCCTGGGTGAGCACGCCGACCACCCGCTCGCCCTCGACGATCAGGTCCTCGACGCCCTGCTGGAACATCTGCAGCCCGGGCTGGTTTTCCAGCAGGCCACGGATCGCCTGGCGATACAGCATGCGATCGGCCTGCGCGCGCGTCGCACGCACCGCCGGACCCTTGCTGGCGTTCAGCGTGCGGAAGTGGATGCCGGCGCGGTCGGCGGCGCGGGCCATCAGCCCGCCCAGCGCATCGATCTCGCGCGTCAGATGTCCCTTGCCGATCCCGCCGATCGCCGGATTGCAGCTCATCTGCCCGACAGTCTCGAGGTTCTGGGTGAGCAAGAGTGTGCGCGCGCCCATGCGCGCCGCCGCAGCGGCGGCTTCGGTGCCGGCGTGGCCACCACCGACCACGATCACGTCGAAAGAGTTATCGCTGTTCATGAGCAAACCGGGTTATGGAAAGCCGCCCACATACGGTACACCTGTGCATGAGAGCTTCGTCACAGTTTGCCTGCCGATGGCTGTGCGAGCATCTGTCGCACAGCAGCCGGACGTCACTGCCGAAGTGGCGCGCAACATAACAAAAAAGGCGGCCAGCATGGATGCCACTTTCCCGACCGAATTCCGCGCAGCACTGCTCTACGCGCTGTGGACCGGACTTGCCCTGGGCGCCAACGCGCTGGGCATCGCCACCCTGCCGGGCGGCGCGGGGCTGATCCTGATCGCCGGCATCGCGCTGACCAGCGCACTGTTCGTCGGGCTCGCGCGCATACCCGGCGACGAGCAACCGACCGCCACGACCATCATCGCCACCCAGGTCCTGATGGGGCTGATCTGGGCCACGCTCTACGCCTACTTCGCCAGCGGCACGCCGCTGATGGCCGCCGGCATGTACGCCACCGCCGTCGGCTTCGGGCTGCACGCGATCCTGAAAATCCTGCACGGCGAAAAGCAGCAACTGCTGGCCGACAACGCCCAGCTGCAGAAGGATCTCGAAACCGTCAAGCGGCGCGCCGAACGCGACCAGCTCACCAACGCCTGGGGCCGCCGCGCCATCCTCGACATGCTCGCGCGTGAAAAGGCCCGCGCCGAGCGCACCAGCGAGCCGCTCTGCGTATGCCTGCTCGACATCGACCACTTCAAGGACATGAACGACCGCTTCGGCCACGTCACCGGCGACCGCATCCTCGCCGCCTTCGCGCGTCGCGTGCGTGGCGCGCTGCGCACCATGGACAGCGTCAACGCCAATGGCCTCGGCAGCGCAATGGGACGGGTCGGGGGCGAGGAATTCATCGTCGTATTGCCGCTCACCTCGCTGCGCGGCGCGCTGCGCAGCGCGGAACGGATCCGCAAGGCCATCGTGCGGCGCCCCTTCGAGGGCCTGTACCAGGTCACCGTCTCCATCGGCATCGCCGAGCTGCGCCCCGGCGAAACCGTATCCAGCCTCATCGACCGCGCCGACCAGGCGCTCTACGGCGCCAAGAACGCCGGCCGCAACCGCGTCCACTGCGCCACCCTCGACGGCGGCCCGAACGCCATCGTCATGCCGGACATGTCGGCGACGGGCTGAGGGGCGGAAGGGGCCACCCTACTTCCCGATACAGAAACTCGAAAAAATCTTCCCCAGCAGATCGTCGCTGCTGAACTCGCCGGTGATCTCGGCGAGCGCGTTCTGGACCTGCAGCAGTTCTTCGGCGAAGAGCTCGCCGGCCTGACGTTCCGCCAGTACGCGACGGCCGGCCTCGAAGTGGGCCCGCGCCCGTTGCAGCGTATCGAGGTGGCGCTGACGCGCGATCACGGTGCCCTCGCCCGGGTCGCTGAAGCCGGCGATGGCCTTGATGGCCTGCCGGAGCTCATCGATGCCGGCGCCGGTGAGCGCGGACACGCACAACACCGGATGTCCGGCCATAGACCCGGTGGCAGCGCCAGGGGGCTCACCGCAGAGATCGATCTTGTTGCGCAGGATCAGCACCGGTATGCCCGGGGGGAATTCAGCGAGCAGTTCGGCGGTATCGCCGGCAGCGGCCTGCTCGCTGGCATCGATGACCAGCAGGGCCAGGTCGGCGACGCCGAGCTGGCCGCGGGTGCGTGCCACGCCCTCCTGCTCGACCGGATCGACGGCGGCGCGCAGGCCTGCCGTGTCGACGATGTGCAGCGGCAGGCCATCGATGTTGATCTGCTCGCGGACCAGGTCGCGGGTGGTGCCCGGCTGGCTGGTGACGATCGCTGCGGCGTAACCGGCGAGCGCATTGAAGAGACTCGACTTGCCGCTGTTGGGCCGCCCGGCCAGCACCACATGCAGGCCGTCGCGCAGCAGGCAGCCCTGGCGGGTGGTCTTTTCGAGCTGCGCGAAGCCGGCCGCGACCACGGCGATGCGCCGCTGCAGTTCGCTGTCGCCCAGCAGCTCGATTTCCTCGTCGGGAAAATCGATGGCCGCCTCGATGTAGATACGCAGGCCAGTCACCTCCTCGTTCAGCGCCAGCACCGCGGCCGAGAAATCGCCCTGCAGCGAGCGCTGGGCGGCCCGCGCAGCGGCGCGGGAGCCGGCATCGATCAGGTCGGCGATGGCTTCGGCCTGCAGCAGATCGAGCTTGTCGTTGAGGAAGGCGCGTTCGGAGAACTCGCCGGGACGGGCCATGCGGGCGCCGAGTGCCAGCACGCGTTCAAGCAGCAGCTCGGTCACCACCACGCCGCCGTGGCACTGCAGCTCGAGCACATCCTCGCCGGTATAGGAATCGGGGGCCGGGAAGAACAGCGCGATGCCGGTGTCGATGGCCTGGCCTTCGGCATCCAGGAAGCCGCGGAGTTCGGCGTGGCGTGGCTGCGGACAGCGGCCGAGCACGGCACCGGCGATGGTGCGTACTGCAGGACCCGACACGCGGATCACGGCGATGCCGCCGCGCCCGGGCGGTGTGGCGCGACCGGCGATGGTCAGGCTGGACTCGCTCATGACCCCCTACCCGACAACAAACGACCCGACAGCACAGGCATCGGGCGCCGCCGGCTCAGTCGGCGCCCAGCACCTTGTTGATGCGCCACTGCTGGGCGATCGACAGTACGGAATTCGTCAGCCAGTACACCACCAGTCCAGCCGGGAAGAAGGCGAACATGCCGGTCATTATGATCGGCATGGCCTGCATCATCTTGGCCTGCACCGGGTCCGGCGGCGGCGGGTTGAGTTTTTGCTGGAACCACATCGCCGCGCCCATCAGCAGCGGCAGCACGAAGTACGGATCGCGGGAAGACAGGTCGGTGATCCACAGCATGAATGGCGCCTGACGCATCTCCACGCTTTCGAGCAGTACCCAGTAGAAGGCCATGAAGAAGGGAATCTGCACGAGCATGGGCAGGCAACCGGCAGCCGGATTGATCTTCTCCTTCTTGTAGAGATCCATCATCGCGGTGCTGAGCGCCTGCTTGTCGTCCTTGTAACGCTCCTGGAGCGCCTTCATGCGCGGCGCCATCTGGCGCATGCGCGCCATCGAGCGGCCGCTGGTCTCACTGAGCTTGTAGAACACCAGCTTGATCAGCAGGGTGCAGATGATGATCGCGACACCCCAGTTGCCGACATAGTTGTTGATCATCTGGATGAGCCAGAACAGGGGCTGGGCCAGCAGCGCAAAGGCGCCGTAGTCGACGGTCAGGTCCAGGTCTGGTGCAATGGTGGCGAGCTCGGCCTGCATCTTGGGACCGACGAAGAGCTGCGAACGGAAGCTTGCCGACTTGCCGGGCGCGATCTCCTGCAATGGCCCGATGGCGCTGACCAGGAAACGTCCCTCGGTGAAGCGCGCCTCATAGTTCCAGCTCTCGGCTGCCGGGGGCACGGCCGCACCGAGAAAGTGATGCTGGATGGCTGCCAGCCAGCCTTTCTCCACCGTCTGCCTGAACGGCGCCTTGGCCAGGTCGTCGATATCGAGCTTTTCGTACTTGCTGCCGGTGTAGACCACCGGGCCAAAAAAGGAATAACTCTCGACATCGAACATCGAGCGTTCCGGCGGCGCGTAGTGCCGCTGCAGTTGCAGGTAGCTGGCGGCACGGTAGGGTTCAGCGCCCGCGTTGTTCACCGTGTACTCGAGATCTACCTTGAAGCTGTCGCGGTGGAAACGGAAGATCTTTTCCACCTTCAGCGCCGAGTCAGGGCTCTGCCAGCTGAGGGGTACCACGAGCTCATCCGCGCCTTCGGCAAGCACGAACTCTGTGCCGGTCGAGGTGTAGTCGGCAAGGTGGTTGGCTTCCGGGCGGTTGGCGTCAGCGCGCAGGCCGCTCTGGATCGCGAAGAAAGTTTCGGGCCGGGTGTTGAGCAGTTGCAGCGGGACGTCGGGCTGGTCCTTGTGCACCGGGTAGGTCGGCAGCCGCACCGAGCTGAGGTCACCACCGCGCAGATTGATCTCGACCTCCATCACGCCTGTGCGAACCGTGATCAGGCGCGCTGGCACGGGGGCTGCCTGCCCGACCGGCTGGGCTGCTTCGACGACTGGCGTTGCAGTACCCGGCAGAGCCGGCACGCCGTCGGCTGCACTGGCTGCCGGCGCCGTATTGGCGGGCAGGCTGGTGCTGGCAGGAAGCGCGGCGGGTGCCTGCGGCTGGAACATCAGCTGCCAGGTCTGGAAACACAGCCAGATCAGGATCAGCAGGCCGGCCCAGGAAATGATGCGGAGATTATCGATCGTCACTGACAGGCCTCTTTCAACTTGGACCAATGCCGTGCAAGGCTGCTGAACAGTTCGGGGTTTGCTGCGCCTTGCGCCGCATCCCGGGCGAGCACGACCAGATCAAGGGATGGCAACTCCACACGATGGCCGCGAAAGCTTTCTCGTACGACACGTTTCAGGCGGTTCCGGTCAGTCGCGTGGCGGACTTTCTTGCGCGCGATGGCAAAGCCGAGCCGCGGCTGGTTCAGTTCATTGGGCCGGTAGAGGACCGTGAAGAAGCGGTCGGCTGAACGCTGGCCCAGACGAAACACGCTGTCAAAGTCGGCGGCGCTGAGAAGTCGGTAACGTCGTTCGAAGCTTTGCGGGTGCTGGTCCGGATGCTCAGGCCCGGGACAACCGCCGCCTGGTTCAAACGCAGAGACGGGCGCGGCCCTTTGCACGGCGACGCTTGATAACCAGCCGACCGCCCCGGGTAGCCATGCGGGCACGGAAACCGTGCGTGCGAACGCGCTTGAGCTTGCTGGGCTGATAAGTTCTTTTCATGAGAAAAATCCGCTGGAAATTCCGTAGGATGGACCCTTTCGGGAGGCGCAAGGTTAAGGACCGACCGCAGCCCTGTCAAGTAGACAAATGCCCTGTGGATAACTCGTCGGCTGCAGTCTAGACTGCGAAACTCGACTTCGTACAACCATAAACAGATTCACGGGGTGAATCCGTGCAGTCTTCCCTCTGGGACCGCTGCGTACAGGAACTGCGGTCCGACCTGTCCGAACAGCAATTCAATACCTGGATCAGGCCCTTGCAGGCCATCGAGGACGAGCAGCAGATCCGGCTGCTGGCCCCGAATCGCTTCGTTGTCGATTGGGTGAACAGCAACTGCCTGGGCCGTATCCAGGACAGCCTGCGCGATGCACCCGGCGTAAACGTACGGATCGAGGTGGGCAGCATCGCCAGCCCGCCGCGAGAACCGATGGCCAACAGCAAGACGCCGCGTGTCCACGCCACGATCGGCGGACGGTTGAATGGCGAGTACACCTTCGAGAATTTCGTCGAGGGCAAGAGCAACCAGCTGGCCAAGGCCGCCGCCCTCCAGGTGGGCAGCAATCCCGGCATGGCCTACAACCCGCTCTTCATCTACGGTGGGGTCGGCCTCGGCAAGACCCACCTGATGCACGCGATCGGCAACCTGGTGATGGCCGGCCGGCCGGATGCGCGGGTGGCCTATGTACATTCGGAGCAGTTCGTCGGCGACATGGTGCGGGCGCTGCAGCACAACACCATCAATGCCTTCAAGGCCGCTTATCGCTCGCTGGATGCCCTGCTGATCGACGATATCCAGTTCTTTGCCAACAAGGAGCGGTCACAGGAAGAATTCTTCCATACTTTCAATGCGTTGCTTGAGGGACAGCGGCAGGTAATCCTGAGTTGCGACCGCTTCCCCAAGGAAGTCAGCGGCCTCGAGGAGCGGCTCAAATCGCGCTTCGGCTGGGGACTCACCGTGGCTATTGAGCCGCCGGAACTCGAGACCAGCGTGGCCATCCTGATGAGCAAGGCCGCCGCGCGGCAAATCGTGCTGCCTGAAGAGGTGGCTTTCTTCATCGCCCAGCGCATCCGCTCGAATGTGCGCGAACTTGAAGGCGCGCTGCACCGGGTGATGGCGAACGCCACCTTCACCGGTCGGCCGATCACCCTGGAGTTTGCCAAGGAGGCGCTGCGCGATCTGCTGGCGATGCAGGAAAAGCTGGTGACGATGGAGAACATCCAGAAGACCGTCGCCGAGTACTGCAAGATCCGCGTTGCCGACCTGCTGTCGAAGCGACGCAATCGTTCAGTGGCGCGGCCACGCCAGATCGCGATGAGCCTGTCGAAGGAACTTACCAATCATAGCCTGCCGGAAATCGGTGACCGTTTCGGTGGTCGCGACCATACGACGGTGCTGCACGCCTGTCGGCGCATCAAGCTGCTGCGGGAAAGCGATGCGCGCGTGCGTGAGGATTACCAGAACCTGTTGAGAATACTGACGGCCTGATTGCAGAACCCCGTACGGGTGCATGATGAGTGCGAACACCGTTAACATGCTGTGGGTAATTCGGGGCGAGCGAGAGACGCACAATTTGTCCACAGCCAATACCACGGAAACCGACCTGGATACGCACGGGCAAAGATGGCAAAAAAGCCCGGGATTTGCCGGGTTAAAATGCAGTTATCAAGATTTCTGGCAGTCACTAATAACTACTACTATCTATATATCTCCCTATTAATTTTATAAGCAGGACCTGGTGATGAAGTTCAGCACTTCGCGTTCAACACTACTCAAACCGGTACAGGCTGTGATCGGAGTTGTAGAGCGTCGGCAGACCATGCCGATACTGGCAAACGTCTTGCTGGTGGTAAAAGGCAGTGAGCTGTCCGTTACGGCTACCGACCTGGAAGTCGAGCTTGTTGCGAAGGTCGAACTGGAAAAAGCCGGTACGCCGGGTGAGATCACCGTACCTGGACGGAAGTTGCTGGATATCTGCAGGTCACTGCCGGATGACGCCAGCGTCCAGCTGGAAACCGACGGCGAGCGTGTGATCCTCAAATCGGGTCGCTCACGCTTTGCGCTTGGCACCCTGCCTGCCGCTGACTTTCCCGTCGTCGAGAATGTGCAGGCGGCGCACAACCTGGAGTTGTCGCAGACTGAACTCCGCTCACTGCTGGAGAAGACGCAGTTTGCGATGGCCCAGCAGGATGTCCGCTATTACCTCAATGGCCTGCTGCTCGAGACCGGCAAGAAGGCAATTCGTGCCGTGGCGACGGATGGACACCGCCTGGCTGTTTGCGAACTGCCGATGGCGGACCAGAAGGGTGGTACCCAGCAGGTCATCATTCCGCGCAAGGGTGTGCAGGAGCTGCAACGCCTGCTGACCGGTGAAAGTGCGCTGAGCCTGACCATAGGTTCCAATCATATTCGCGCCACGATCGACGATATTCGCTTCACATCGAAGCTGATAGACGGAAGATTCCCTGACTATGAGAAGGTGATCCCCAAACCCCAGGCCAACATTCTGAAAGCCGACCGGAACGTGCTTCGTGGTGCGCTGCAGCGTGCAGCGATCCTGTCGAACGAGAAGTACCGGGGCGTGCGTCTGGATCTCACACCGTCGATGTTGCGGATTCAGGCCAATAACCCGGACCAGGAAGAAGCCCGCGACGAGATCGAGGTTGAGTACAAGGGGGAACCCATCGAGATTGGCTTCAACGTCAATTACCTGCTGGACGCCCTGGCTGCCGTTGACAGTGAGCAGGTGCAGCTGGGCTTTGTCGATGCCAGCAGCAGTTGTCTGATCAGTTCACCGGACGGTAAAGGTGCTCGTTACGTCGTCATGCCGATGCGGCTCTAAGGCCGGACTGACAGCGCGATGTGAACAAGCGGCTGATCTCGGAAATACGGCTGGAAGCATTCCGTTGTTTCAACTCGGCGTGCCTTGAGCCGGGGCCGCAGCTCAACGTCATCGCTGGACTGAACGCCTCGGGCAAAACCAGCTTGCTCGAGGCGATTTTCGTTTTGGGCCGGGGTACTTCGTTCCGCAGCTCAAAAGTCGACGCGGCGATCCAGTTCGGGGCTGATCAGTTCACGGTTTTTGGGAGCCTCGGTGAGGGTGAGGCCAGTCGGGTCGGGGTCGCGGTCTCGCGAGGCGAGGGACTCAGCGTCAGGATCGACGGCCGCGCGGGTACCCGCGCAGAGCTGGTCCGGGCGCTACCGGTCCAGGTGCTGGAGCCGGCCAGCCACGAGTTGATAGCGGGCCCTCCGTCGGTGCGGCGGCAATTCCTGGATTGGTCAGTGTTCCACGTGGAACAGATCTTTCTGGAGGCCTGGCAGCAGTATCGACGGGCCCTGCAGCAACGAAATGCTGCCCTCAAACAGCGTTCCATGCCGGCAGCCTGGGCATGGGATTCCACCCTGAGCTCAACCGGTCTACTGGTGGATCAGTGCCGCCGCCGGCTGGTGGAGCGGATGGTGGAGCCGGTGCGGCGGGCAGGCAATTCTCTGCTGGATGTGGATATCGAGCTCAGATACCTGTCTGGTTGGGCTGAAGGTACCGACCTCGCAGCCGCGCTAGTCGCCGCTCGGGAACGGGATCAACAGCTGTGCTCGACGAGCGTGGGTCCGCATCGTGCCGACCTTGTGGTCACGGTGCGGGAGCGCCGCGCCCGGGATACCGTCTCGCGGGGTCAGGAAAAGCTGGTGGTCGCCGCGCTCACGCTGGCCCAGATTGAGGTGGTCGCGGAGGCCGTCGGCCGACCGGTTGTCCTGCTGGTCGATGAGCCGGGTGCTGACCTCGACCGGCATCACCTGCGCAAGCTGCTGGCAGCGGTGCTGGTAGCGCCCGTTCAAGCCTTCGTCACTTCTCTGGAGCCCGAGCTCCTGGAGATACCGGAATCAGGACGTTTGTTCCACGTGGAACAAGGATCGGTGCGGCCTTTGCTATACTGAGCCGCTTGTCAATCGGGGTTTCCCATGGTCGATTCAGAACGCTACGATTCCAGCAATATCAAAGTCTTAAAAGGCCTCGATGCAGTCAGAAAACGACCCGGGATGTACATCGGTGATACCGATGACGGCACCGGCTTGCACCACATGGTTTTTGAGGTCGTCGACAATGCGGTCGATGAGGCACTGGCGGGATTCTGCAGCAAGATTTCGGTAACTATCCATGCGGGCGAATCCATCACGGTCAGCGACGATGGGCGCGGGATCCCGGTAGATATCCACACAGACGAAGGAGTTTCTGCCGCAGAGGTCATCATGACCGTGCTGCACGCGGGCGGAAAGTTCGACAGCAACTCCTACAAGGTCTCCGGCGGTTTGCACGGTGTTGGTGTCTCGGTCGTCAATGCGCTCTCCGAGGTGCTCGACCTCACCATCTACCGCGATGGCCGCATCCACGAGCAGCGCTATCACCTGGGCGAGCCGCAGGCGCCGCTGGCAGTAACCGGCGAGACCAAGCGCCGCGGCACGACCATCCACTTCAAGCCCAGCGCTGAAGTCTTCAGCCACATCGAGTTTCACTACGACATCCTGGCCAAGCGACTGCGTGAGCTGTCCTTCCTTAACCAGGGCGTGTGTATCCACCTGGTGGACGAACGTGACGGGCGCAGCGATATCTTCCAGTTCGAAGGCGGCATCCGTGCCTTTGTGGAACACCTGAACCGCAACAAGACACCGATCCAGCCCACCGTCATATATCTGTCCCGCGCCCAGGACTCGGTGCTCGTGGAATGTGCCCTGCAGTGGAACGATGGCTACCAGGAAAACATGTTCTGTTACACGAACAATATTCCGCAGAAAGACGGTGGCACACACCTCTCCGGATTCCGCGCAGCGCTGACCCGCACGCTCAACAACTACATCGAGAAGGAGTTCGCCTCACGCAAGGAAAAGGTCGCGACCACCGGCGACGATGCCCGCGAAGGCCTTACTGCCGTGTTGTCCGTCAAGCTGCCTGACCCGAAGTTTTCTTCACAGACCAAGGACAAGCTGGTTTCCTCGGAGGTGAAGGCCGCCGTCGAAACGGCAGTCGCAGACCACCTGGAAAACTTCCTGCTCGAGCATCCGGCAGAAGCAAAGATCATCGTCGCCAAACTGATCGATGCGGCCCGCGCCCGTGAGGCAGCGCGCAAGGCCCGCGAGATGACCCGCCGCAAGGGCGCGCTCGACATCGCCGGCTTGCCGGGCAAGCTGGCGGATTGCCAGGAAAAGGATCCGGCCCTCTCCGAACTTTTCCTCGTCGAGGGTGATTCGGCAGGCGGCTCAGCCAAGCAGGGACGTGACCGCAGGACCCAGGCGGTGTTGCCGCTCAAGGGCAAGATCCTCAACGTGGAAAAGGCGCGCTTCGACAAGATGCTCGCCTCGGCCGAGGTCGGCACGCTGATCACGGCGCTGGGTTGCGGGATTGGCCGGGAAGACTTCGATCCGGACAAGCTGCGCTACCACCACATCATCATCATGACCGACGCTGACGTCGACGGTTCGCACATCCGCACGCTGCTGCTGACTTTCTTCTACCGGCAAATGCCGGAGCTGATCGAGCGCGGCCACATCTACATCGCCCAGCCGCCGCTCTACAAGGTGAAGCGGGGCAAGCAGGAAACCTACGTCAAGGACGACATGGAGCTGAATGCGCTGCTGCTAAAGTCGGCTCTCGATGGTGCCGCGATCCTGCCTGGTGGCGGTGCGTCGCCGCTGCAGGGCGAGGCCCTGGGCAGCCTGTGCAGTGAATTCATCCTGGCCATGGCGATCATCGATCGTCTCTCGCGTCGCTACGACAGCAATCTCCTCGAGCAACTGATTACCCTGCCCGAGCTGTCAGTCGAAAGGTTTGCCGATCAGGTCTGGCTTGCGGACTGGGCCAACGGCCTTTCCAGTGCACTCAATGCCGTAGAAGAAACCGTCTCCTACCGCGTCGAGCTCAGTCTCGGCGATGACAGGCCGCAGGGGTTCATCATCTGGCGTTCACGCCACGGCGTCGAGGAACCCGGTGAACTGTCGCTGCGCTTCTTCGAGTCGGCTGAATATCGCAAGCTGGCGGAACTTGGCCACAGCCTGCGCGGACTCATCGGTCCAGGCAGTCAGGTTGTCCGCGGCGAGCAGAAGCGTGATGTACAGAACTTCCGCCAGGCCATGGAATGGCTCATGAGCGAGGCCCGCAAGGGGCAGGCCATCCAGCGTTACAAGGGCCTCGGTGAAATGAATCCCGAACAGCTATGGGAAACCACGGTCAATCCGGCCACCCGCCGCCTCATGCAGGTACGCATCGAGGATGCCGTCGCCGCCGACGAAATCTTCACCACGCTGATGGGCGATCAGGTGGAGCCGCGCCGCGAATTCATCGAGCGCAACGCGCTGGCTGCTGAGAACATCGACATCTGAGGCTCAGCACTTTCCGGCTGACTTGCGGATCGCTGCCACTTCCGCCTCGATCCAGCGCTGGATCTCCGCATTGAGCTCCCGTGGCTCGCGGCCGGCCGGGTCGACCGGCTTGCCAATGCGGAAAATCACCGTGCCCGGCCGCTTGAGCCAGCCGCGCCGCGGCCAGTAGTCGCCGGCATTGTGTGCGACCGGTACCAGCAGCTTGCCGGCTTCGATGGCGAGCAGCGCGCCGCTGACACCATACTTGCGGGTCTCGCCGGTCGGCATGCGGGTGCCCTCCGGAAAAATCATCACCCAGAGTCCCTCAGCGAGGCGTTCACGACCCTGGCGAATGACCTGGTCGACTGCTTGCCTGCCGGCTTGCCGGTTGATCGCAATCGGTTTTACGCCGGCTACCGCCCAGCCGAGGAATGGTGTCCAGAGTACTTCGCGCTTCAGCACCCAGGTCTGGCGCGGGAATATCACCCACTGTGCGATGGTCTCGTAGGCGGAGGAATGCTTGAGCAGCACCACCGAGTTGTCGCGCGGCAGGTTTTCCAGGCCCTCGACGGTGTAGTGCAGGCCGCAAATCTTCCCGCACACGGCGAGTATCCAGCGCGCCCAGCTGACGGTCAGATCGTAGGCAACCGCATAACCCCACAGGCGGCCGACAACCACCACGACGCTCCAGATCGCGACACTCAGGAACAACACCGCATTGAACAACAAAGAACGCAGCAACACTATCCGGCGACCTCCTCGCTGATCAGTGCGCTGGCGGCGGCAGCGAGATCATCGAAAACCTCGAGCGGGTGATCACCGCCCAGGCCAGCTTCAGCGGCAACACCATTCCCCGTGCGGACCAGTATGGCCCGCGCACCCGTCGCTTGCGCTGCTTCCAGGTCGCGCGCCGAATCGCCGATCACTGGCCGGCCTTTCAGGCTGCAGCCAAACTGCGCTTCGATCTGCAGCAGCAGGCCGGGCTTCGGTTTGCGGCAGTCGCAATTATCCTCGGGAAGGTGCGGACAGAAAAAGATGCCGGCGAGTTTGCCACCGGCCTGTTCCACGGCCTTCCGCATCCGTGCGTGTATTTCCTGCAGGGCTCCCGGGCTGATCAGGCCGCGGCCGACGCCGGACTGGTTGCTCGCGACGACGACGGTGAAGCCGGCCCTGGTGAGGGCCGCGATCGCCTCGAGACTGCCCGGCAGAGGCAGCCATTCATCGGCGGTCTTGATGAACGCAGCTGATTCGCGATTGATGACGCCGTCGCGGTCCAGAACGACGAGCCGCACTCCCGATCCCGCCCCTTGGCTGCTGCTCACGGCGCTCAGCCGTTCGGGGCGCCGGTCAGGCAGGACAGGTCTGCCACATCGAGGAACAGCTGCTGCAGACGCCGGAGCTGGGCAAGGCGGTTATTCCGCACCGCTGCGTCCTCTGCCATCACCATCACGGCCTTGAAGTAATCGTCGACCGGTGCGCGCAGTGCCGCCAGGGCGCACAAGGCCTGCTGGTAATCACGCCTCCCAAGATGGCGGCCGTGAGCCGTCGCTGCCTGCTCCACCGCCTCGTGGAGTGCGCTTTCCTCGCTGCTGCTGAACAAGGCCGGATCGACCTGACCGACATCGACGGTGGCACTGCGCAGGATGTTGGCGATGCGCTTGTTGGCAACTGCCAGGCTCTCCGCCTCGGGCAGCCGCATGAATGCGCATACGCCGAGCAGGCGGGCGTGAAAATCGACCAGTGAACGGGTTCGACGGCTGCGCACGGCTTCGAACATTTCGGCGGTGATGGCACCAGCTGCCAGCCCGGGCGCCTGGCCATCCAGGTACCAGGCGCGCGCCCGGTCCATGATGAACTCGAAAAGCTCGCTGGCCAGAGCAGCGGGATCCTTGATCTTTAGCGGCTGCAGGCTGACGGCTTCATCGAGCAGTGCAGGCAGGTCGAGGTCAAGCCGGTCCTCGACCAGGATGCGCAACAAGCCGAGCGCGGTGCGGCGCAGGCCGAAGGGATCCTTGGCGCCACTCGGCCGCTTGCCGAGGGCAAAAACACCTGCCAGGGTGTCGGCGCGGTCTGCAACCGAAAGTGCGCGCCCGGTGGCTGATCCCGGCAGCCGGTCGCCGGCATGGCGTGGCAGATACTGCTCTTCGATGGCGACGGCGACCTCGGCAGCCTCGCCATCGAGCTTTGCGTAGTGATAACCCATGCGGCCCTGCAGTTCGGGGAACTCGCCGACCATCTGGGTCAGCAGGTCTGCCTTGGCAAGCAGTGCAGCGCGTTCGGCCTGGGCCACCGGCGAGCCGAGTTTGCCGGCAACACCGCTGGCGAGCCGGGCGACGCGGGTGGACCGCTCGCGCAGGCTGCCGAGACCTTTCTGGAAGACCACCGAATCGAGGCGCTCGAGACGTGACTCGAGGCTGGCCTTGATGTCCTGGTCCCAGAAGAACGCGGCATCCGACAGCCGCGGCAGGATGACCCGTTCGTTGCCCTGCCGGACCTGCGACGGATCACGACTCTCGATATTTGCCGTGGCGATGAAATGCGCCAGCAGCCGGCCTTCCGCGTTGCGCACGGGGAAATAGCGCTGATGGCCCTGCAGGACGGCGATCAGCACTTCCTCCGGCAGGCGCAGGAACCCGTCATCGAAGCGTCCGGTCAGCGCGACCGGCCATTCCACCAGCGCGGTGACTTCATCGAGCAGCTCGGCCTCAATCATCGCCTGGCCACCGACACTTTTTGCCGCAGCATCGGCGAGCTCCCGTACCCGCTCGCGTCGCGTGGCGAAATCCGCGATCACCTTGTTCTCTGCGAGCACGCTGGCGTAGTCGGCAGCGTTTCGCAGCTCGATCGAACCCGGTGCGTGAAAGCGGTGTCCGCGTGTGTGCCGTGAGGGGCTGAGCCCAAGTATGGCGCCGGGCACGATTTCGGTACCGAGCAGCATCACGACCCAATGCACGGGCCGCACGAATTCCGTATCGCCATCGCCCCAGCGCATGCGCCGCGGTATGGGCAGGGCCGCCAGTGCGGCGTTCACGAGGCCAGGCAGCAGTTCGCCGGCAGGCTGGCCCGGCACCTCGGCGCTGTAGTGGAGCCAGGCACCCTTCGGGGTCTCGATCCGACCCAGTTCCTCCACCGACACGCCACAGCTCTCGGCAAAGGCCTGTGTCGCGCGGCTTGCCTGGCCCTCCGCATCGAAGGCCACGCTGAGCGGCGGGCCGCGCTTTTCAACGCGTTGCCGGGGCTGCTCGCAATCGAGGTTCTTCACGCTGACGGCCAGACGGCGCGGTGTCGCAAAGGAGTGCAGCGCTGTAAAGCCAAGCCCGGCGGCCTTCAGGCCGGCCTGCAGCTGTTCGGCAAAACTGCCTTCGAGCACACGCAGCGCCTTGGGTGGCAGCTCTTCGGTGCCAATCTCGACGAGGAAGTCAGCGGTTTTCGCCATGGGACCAGGAACCAGGACTGTTGCTCAGTTGGCCGAGCGTTTCGTGACCAGCGGGAAGCCAAGCGCTTCCCGGCTGTCGTAGTATGCCTGCGCGACCAGCCGGGCCATTTCCCTGACGCGCAGGATGTAGCGCTGCCGTTCGCTCACGGAAATCGCCCGCCGTGCATCCAGCAGGTTGAAGGTGTGCGAGGCATCGAGTACCTGCTCGTAGGCCGGCAGCGTCAGGCCCTGCCCGATCAACGCCTGGCAGGCGCGTTCGGCGGCATCGAAACGCGGTGCGAGCACGCTGGTGTCGGCGGCCTCGAAGTTGTAGCGCGACATTTCCACTTCATTCTGGTGGAAGACGTCGCCGTAGGTGACGCGACCAAAGGGGCCATCGGTCCATACCAGCTCATAGACGCTGCTGACACCCTGCAGGTACATCGCGATCCGTTCCAGGCCGTAGGTGATTTCTCCGGTCACCGGCCGGCAATCAAGGCCACCGACCTGCTGGAAATAGGTGAACTGGGTGACTTCCATGCCGTTGAGCCAGACTTCCCAGCCCAGGCCCCAGGCCCCGAGTGTCGGCGACTCCCAGTTGTCCTCGACAAAGCGGATATCGTGGGTGAGGGGGTCGATGCCCAGTGCGCGCAGCGAGTTCAGGTACAGATCCTGTATATCGACCGGCGAGGGTTTGAGGGCAACCTGGAACTGGTAGTAGTGCTGCAGGCGGTTCGGGTTATCGCCATAGCGGCCATCGGTCGGGCGGCGGCTGGGCTGGACATAGGCGGCGCTCCACGGTTCCGGCCCGATCGAACGCAGGAAGGTCGCAGAATGAAAGGTGCCCGCGCCCATCGGCATGTCATAGGGCTGCAGGACCACGCAGCCATGATCCGCCCAATAGCGCTGCAGGGACAGAATGAGGTCCTGGAAAGTCTGCGGGTACCTGGCCTGGCTCAATCGGGCGGTCCATGAACAAAAGGGCGCGGCAGTATAGCTTCGATTGGATGCATAGCCACAAAGTGGCTGACTTGGCGGGATTTCCGGGAGCCATCGCACAAAAACAGGGCGTAGCATGCGCTGGCCGCCCTGTTATAGTGCGTTTTCACGCGTTGAAAATATCATACCCTTTATAAAACAATCACTTCTGCCATGCTCGCTTTTGGCACAACTCGTGCATTAGCATGGGGCGCTACTGATCCGAACAACCCAAGGAGCCGCCATGACCCCCGCCGAAGCTCTCAGCCTCATCAAAGAGAAAGAGGCCAAATTCATCGATCTGCGCTTTACCGACACCCACGGCAAAGAGCAGCACCTGTCCATTCCCGCCAAGACCGTCGATGCCGGCTTCTTCGAGGACGGCAAGATGTTCGACGGCTCCTCGATCGCCGGCTGGAAGGGCATCCAGGAATCCGACATGGTGCTGATGCCGGATGCGTCGACGCTGGTAGTCGATCCGTTTACCGAACACACCACGCTCAACCTGCGTTGCGATGTTTACGAGCCTTCCACCATGCAGGGCTATGGACGCTGCCCGCGCATGACCGCACGCCGCGCCGAGGAATACCTGAAGTCCACGGGTATCGCTGACACGGCTTATTTCGGTCCCGAGAACGAATTCTTCATCTTCGATGACGTGCGTTATGGCGCCGATACCAACAGCGCCTATCACTTCATCGATTCCACCGAAGGTGCCTGGAATACCCGCAAGGAATACGAGAGCGGCAACACCGGTCATCGTCCCGGCCTCAAAGGTGGCTACTTCCCCGTACCGCCGGTCGATTCACAGCAGGACATCCGCTCCGAAATGTGTCTGGTGCTCGAAGAGATGGGCATCGAGGTAGAAGTGCACCACCACGAGGTCGCTACCGGTGGCCAGGGCGAAATCGGCGTCAAGTTCGGCAGCCTGGTGCAGAAGGGTGACGAGGTCCAGATCCTCAAGTACGTCGTACAGAACGTGGCGCACGCCTTCGGCAAGACGGCCACCTTCATGCCCAAGCCCCTCGTTGGCGACAACGGCAGCGGCATGCACGTGCATCAGTCGCTGGCCAAGGGCGGCAAGAACCTGTTCACGGGCGATGCCTATGGCGGCCTGTCGCAGACGGCCCTGTATTACATCGGTGGCATCCTCAAGCACGCGCGCGCCATCAATGCGCTGACCAACCCGAGCACCAACAGCTACAAGCGGCTGGTGCCGGGCTTCGAGGCGCCGGTCATGCTGGCCTACTCGGCGCGCAACCGTTCGGCTTCGATCCGCATACCCTTCATCGCCAACCCGAAGGGCCGGCGCATCGAGGTGCGCTTCCCGGACAGCACCGCCAACCCGTATTTCGCGTTTTCCGCGATGTTGATGGCTGGTCTCGACGGCATCCAGAACAAGATCAATCCGGGCGATGCCATGGACAAGGATCTTTA
>JAHDYM010000039.1 GCA_023383705.1 Gammaproteobacteria bacterium
GCAAGCCCGACCTGCTGCTGCTCGACGAGCCCACCAACCACCTCGACATCGTCACGATCCAGTGGCTGGAAAACCGCACCCGCACCTGGCCGGGCGCCGTGCTGTTCATCACCCACGACCGCGCCTTCCTCGACAAGCTGGCCACGCGCATCTGCGAACTCGACCGCGGCCGGCTGCTGAGCTTTCCCGGCGGCTATCACGATTATCTGGAGCGCAAGGAAAAACTGCTCGAAGACGAGGCCACCGCCAACCGCCTGTTCGACAAGAAGCTCGACGAAGAGGAAATCTGGATCCGCCAGGGCATCAAGGCGCGGCGGCACCGCAACCAGAACCGCGTGCGGCGCCTCCAGGCACTGCGCGAGGAATACGCCCAGCGTCTGACGCCGCAACAGCGCGCGCAGATGTCCATCGAGACGGCCGAACAGTCCGGCCGCAACGTGATCACTGCAAAGCATGTCACGCACGGCTATCGCGACGAGCCGCTGCTGCGGGATTTCTCCTGCAAGATCCGCCGCGGCGACCGCATCGGCCTGATCGGCAACAACGGCGTGGGCAAGAGCACCCTGCTGCGCATCCTGCTCGGCGAAATCCAGCCCCAGCAGGGTACGGTGACCCAGGGCACCGGGCTGGAGATCGGCTATTTCGGCCAGTTGCGCGAAACCCTCGACCCGGAAAAAAGCGTGGCCTACATCGTCGGCAACGGCGCCGACTATGTGCGCATCAACGGCCACGACCGGCACGTGATCGGCTACCTCAAGGGCTTCCTGTTCACCGCCAAGCGCGCCATGACCCCGGTGAAGGCGCTGTCCGGCGGTGAGCGCAACCGGGTGATCCTCGCCCGCCTGTTTACCCGCGCCACCAACTTCCTGGTCCTCGACGAGCCCACCAACGACCTGGACGTGGAAACGCTGGAAGTGCTGGAGGACCGGCTCGACGAATACAAGGGCACGCTGATCGTGGTCAGCCACGACCGCATGTTCCTCGACTCGGTGGTGACCAGCGTGTTTGCCTTCGAGACCGGCGGGCGCATCGAACGCTATGTGGGCGGCTACTCCGACTGGCTGCGCCAGGGCCGCACGCTGGCGGAGTCCGACAACCCCAACCAGCCGCGGGGTGTGGCGCCGGCTGCCGAACGTGAAACGCAGGGCCAGAAGCCGGACCGCCGGCAGGGCCGCAAGCTCAGCTACAAGGACCAGCGTGAACTCGACGCCCTGACCGGCAAGATCGAGGCGCTGGAGGCCGAGATCAAGCTGCTGGAGCGCAAGACCACGGCGAAGAACTTCTATGACAGGCCCTGGCACGAAACCGTGCCGGTCCTCGACGGACTCAAGGCCAAACAGGCCGAACACGAGGCCGCCACCGCCCGCTGGCTGGAACTGGAAGAATTAAAGAGCAGCGATCAAGCGTTGCGCTGACGCCACACAAACGCCCCACCCAAGCCATTGAAAGCCAAAAGCATTGACTTTCATTGTGTAAAGCACGTCTAATCGCGTGGCGCTGAAGCCACGACCAGCCTGAATTGCACACATTGGTTACGGGGGGAAGCCCTTGGGCCGCAGCGTTTTGTCGCGACAACTCTCAAGGAGATACACAATGAAACGGATTGGAATTGCAGTACTGAGCGCCGCCAGCCTGCTGGCTGCCGGCACCGCCGCTGCCGCTGAGCCGCAGTGGAACTACGGCCAGATCGGCTGGATCCAGAGCGACGGCTTCGAGGACGCCGGTGAAGGCGATGGCTTCAAGATCGACGGCAGCATCGGCTTCCTGGACAACTACCACTTCCAGCTGAGCTACGAAGACGGCACCTACGACGGTGACGGCGGCTACTACAGCGGCGATACCGATTGGGATGGTTATCGCACCTCGCTGGGCTTCCACCAGGCCATCAACAGCTCCGGCAGCACCCAGTTCATCGCCAATATCAACTACTTCGACATCGACTTCGATGAAGACGGTGCTGAAGGCGGCGCCACTGCCGACGGTTACGGCCTGGGCTTTGGTCTGCGTTCGATGATCTCCGAGAAGGTCGAACTCGAAGGCATGATCAACTGGACCAAGGGTAATCTCGACGTAGATTACGTTGGTGACATTGATTACACCGACACGACCTTTGTGGTTGGTGGCCGCTACCACTGGATGCCGAATATCTCGACGGGACTGACCCTGACCCTCAACGATAACGGTGCCAGCTTGAGCAATAGCGACCTTGGTATTGGCGGCGACTCCGCACTGCTCGACCTGCGCTACAGCTTCGGTTCCGACATCTCCAAGTAAGACCGGAACCCGCGTGCCTGCAATCGCCCCGCCTCGTGCGGGGCGATTTTTTTGGGGTCAGCCAAAGGCTAGAATTCAGCGCATGACCCGCCAGCGCCTGATCCTCGTCCTGCTCGCCATC
Source organism: Gammaproteobacteria bacterium (assembly GCA_023383705.1). Lineage (GTDB taxonomy): Bacteria > Pseudomonadota > Gammaproteobacteria > Steroidobacterales > SHZI01. The sequence continues at coordinate 2,396 of JAHDYM010000039.1, forward strand.
GGACTGTCCACCACCAGCCTCACAGCCTGCATGCAGCTGCCGCCAGCCGTCGCTGCCGAAATGCAGCCGGCAGTTCCGCCAGCCACCAATCACTATCGAAAAGCGTCACCACCGGCCGCAACACCCCGACATGCAGCGACTGCACAGTAGGCTGCCCGCACTGGGCCTCGCCCTGCTGGCAACGATGGCATTGCCCGCCTGTACAACACCGGGGCCACGCCACTACGCCACCTGGCAAACCGACCCGCCGTTGCGTGCAGCCACAGCCGGGGCGACACCGCCGGACAGCATCGATTACCACGGCATCCCGCTGCGCGACGGCCAGCTGGTCGTCAGCGAACAGGCTTCGCCGCTCAGCCTGCTGCTGGCGCTGCTCAGCGCCGATGCCTCACCGTGGATCCATGTCGGGATCATCGCCATCGAGGACGGCATACCCTGGCTGTACGAGTCGAACGGACAGCTGCGCCCGACCTGGTCATCCGGACCACCGACCGCCACCGTGGGGGGCGGCGTGCGGCGCATGACGCTGGACTGGTTTGTCGCCAACCAGAGCCATATCGCCATTTACGAACCGCCAGCCGGTGTGGATCCGGCAAAACTCGTGGCATTCGCCCGGCAGAGCCATGCCCGGCAGGTCCGCTTTGACCCCTGGTTCGACCTCGACGACCCGGACCGGATGTACTGCACCGAATTCGTCGCACTGGCACTCGCCGCAGCCGGCGCACCACCCGCACGGACCGTGCCGGTCAACGGGAACCGCTCAACCGGCGTGGTGCTGGACTGGCTGCAGATCGATGCGCAATACACGATCCCGGCCGCCGCCCTGGTCGCCGGCAGCGAGCGCATGGCGCTGATCAGCCGGCAACACAGCCCGGCCCAGCTCAGCGCCTGGTTTGCACTCCGCGAGGAATTGCACCGGCGTTTCACACCCGACCAGAAGGTCGGCAATGTGCTGTCCTTCTCGCCATTCACCGGGCTGGACTTCCAGCCGCCGGTCCGTGAGGTGATCCGTACCGTCGAGATCGCGGCGCGCGACTGGGGCCAGCTGACGGAAGCCGAGATCGATGCGCGCGTCAGGCAGATCGCCGGCGAGAAACTCGGCCCCTGGCAGCAGAAACAAAATCGGGATCAGACCGCGATTCCCCTGCGGAAATCCCGGTCTGATCCCGATTTTCAAGCCTGGCCAACCGGCGGGTAAACCATACCCGCCCGCTGCCCGGTCAACTCAACTCAGTTGACCATCTCTTTCAGGTTCTTGAGCGCCAGCACGCGCACCTTCTTGGAGGCGGGCTTGGCCTTGAAGGTCATCTTGGCACCGGTGAAGGGATTGACGCCTTCGCGCGCCTTGGTGGCCGGCTTCTTCACGACCTTGAGCTTGACCAGCCCCGGCAGCGTGAACTGGCTGGTGCCACGCAGGCTCTTCCTGATGATGCCGTTCAGGGAGTCGAGCACGCCGCTGATCTGCTTGCGGGACAGGTCGGTGTCCTTCGCAATGTGGTTCAGGATCTCGGACTTGGTTGGTGCACGGGCGGTTTTCGCCATCTCGAAGTACTCCTCAGGGTGATGTGATTGGTGGCTATGTTAACTATAAACGCTGCTGCTCGGATCGCGAAGCCTGCCGGCGATCATACATAAACAGCCGGTCTGAACAATATCCCGGATTACCGGCACAAAACCCGCAACTCGTGTTGACGACTCCCGGCGCACACACGAGGATCGCACCCCACTGCTCAGGGCAAACCCGTCGAAAGACGGGGGCGCAAAGCTTCCGGTCTAAGGGGAATTCCTATGACAGCGGGGTTACCAGTGGGTGTCTCGGCGCGGCCGCGATTCCCCGTTAACTTGCTACTTGCCGTGCTTCTCGCGGGCTACGCCTCCCAGGCGCTGGCCATCACCGATCGTGCCCGACCCAGCATCCGCATCACCTCGCCAACCACCAGCAGCAGCTACAGCACCAGCACTGCACTGCTGACGGTGGCCGGCGTGGCCAGCGATGATATCGGTGTCACCCGGGTCACCTGGAGCAACAGCCGGGGCGGCAAGGGTACAGCCACCGGCACCAGCAACTGGTCCGTCAGCAACATCAAGCTGCGGACCGGTACCAACACGATCTATGTGCGGGCCTGGGACCGTCGCGGCCGCTCGCGTACCGCGCAACTGGCCGTCACTTACAGCGTGCCAGTGGTGGCACCGGCGCCAGCACCTACACCGGCACCTGAACCGGCACCTGAACTCGCTCCGGCACCTGAACCCGCTCCGGCGCCTGAACCCGCTCCGGCGCCTGAACCGGCACCGGCACCTGCACCTGCACCTGCACCTGCACCCGAGCCCGCTCCGGCGCCGGCGCCAGTCGTCAACCAGCCGCCGACCATCTCGGGCACGCCAGCGACCAGCGTACAGTCGAGTGCGGCGTACAGCTTCACGCCAACTGCCTCGGATCCGGAGGGCAACCCCCTGAGCTTCAGCGTCATGGGCGCACCGGCCTGGGCCAGCTTCAATTCGGCAACCGGGCGACTCAGCGGCACACCGGGCCCGAACGACCTCGGCGTCACGGAAGGTATCGTCATCACGGTCAGCGATGGCACCGGCTACGCATCCCTGCCGGCATTCACGCTGGTCGTGCAGCCGAACACCTCCGGCACAGCCCTGGTGTCATGGCTGCCGCCGACGCAGCGCACCGATGGTTCACCGCTCAGCAATCTGGTCGGTTACCGCATCCATTACGGCAGCCGGGCAGACGCGCTGACCCAGACCATCAGCCTGAACAACGGCGGCCTCAGCAGCCATATGGTGGAAGGACTGAGCACCGGCACCTGGTACTTCGCCGTGGTGGCCTGTGACAGCGCCGGCCAGGACAGCGCGCTGTCGAACATCGCCTCCAAGACCATCCTCTAGGCACCACCGGAACGGTGCAGGCCACGCTAGAACGTGGTCTGCACCGGTTCCAGCGTCAGCACGCCGGGCACCACGATCGGCGTGGTGGCATCGACCAGATCCACGTCCACCAGCACGGTCTGGTCGACGCCAGCCGCCGGGATCGGGAAACTGCCACCTTCCACATAGATGGCGATATCGAGCACATAGCTGCCGGGAAAGCCATCGAATCCCAGGTACTTCACCGGGATCTGGTAGCTGCGTTCATCGCCGGCGACCGCACCCGGGGCGAAATTGAGATTGAGAAAAGCCAGCGGCGCCTCACCGATCGGCTGCTGCGTGCCCGCCGGGTACAGCACCGCCACCCCCTGCACGGGCGCGGGAATGCCGGAGGGATAGCGCAGCGTAAAACTCAGCGTGGTGTCGGCATTGCCGAGCGCCCGCTCGTTGCCACCGCCCGGCGGCGGCTCGTCCTGCGGTGCCCGGGCAGACAGCCCGCGAAAGAACTCCCAGACAGCGACATTGGCAAAGACCGGCCAGTCATGTGCCGCATTGCCGGCGCCCTGGCCTTCCTGATGCAGGCACCACTGCACCGGATAGTCGGAGGGGCCCGGCGCATGCTCGATGCATTCCGGCACCACCCCCGGATTGCTGGTACCGAGGTTGAAACCGTTATAGAGGGTCCAGAACCGGTGCCCGAGTTGCGCCACACCGATCGGCACCAGTGGATCGTACTGGCCCTGGATCTGCAGCACGGCAACGGCACCCGTACAGCTGGTCGCCGTCAGGGACCCGGCCACCGGCGCGATGGCCCGGATGCGATTGCCATACCGGCAGCCGAGTTCGTGAGCGAAGCCGCCACCGCTGCTGTGGCCGGTCACAAAGACCCGGTCGGCGTCAAAGTTCACCAGCGCCGGCAGCCGTTCGAGCAGATCCTCGAACATCTGGAAGTCGTCGCCGAAATTCCACTGATTGATGTTGGCCGCATTGGGCAGCGCATCCGGATAGACCAGGATGGCGCCATCACCCACGACCTCGTTCAGCCGGTAGTCGAGCCAGGCCTGATGGCTGCCACCCGTGCCGTGGTAGGCGATGATCAGCGGCAGGGGCGCAGCAGCCGGGTCGTAGCCGGCGGGCATCTCGAGGTAATAACTGCGCTGCAGGCCGCCTGAGCTGAACGCCTGCAGGCCGGCTTCGGGCAGCACGGTGTTGCTGTTGTTGTCGAAGCAACCGGCGATCAGCAGGCACAGGGCCATGAGGCCGAGACTGGGGGTATGGCGCATATTCAAGCTCCGGCAGACTGGTGCGCAGTGTCGCACCACTGGTCCCGGACTGGCACCATATCGTGGCCAGCAGCACGGAAAGGATGCAAACCGCAGCGTGATCAGACAGAATTGAAAAAATAGACCTGTAATATTTACAGGTATATTAATGTAGCCGATCATCGGGGCCGGGCTGGGCAGCCTGTTCAGATACCAACCAGAATCTGGGGAAACAGAATGAAGAAGTTATTGACTTTGGCGGCACTTGTGGGTGTGAGCGGTGTGGCGAATGCAGCACCGGCCGCCGCCACGCTGACCGGCGTGACTACCTATAGCCCGAATGGCAGCACAGCCCTGAATATTAGCGCCAGCACTGCCACCTGGGAAGTGGACACTGCCACTGGTGTAGCCACCCAGACGGGTGGGACCTTCAACGGCAAGGCATCTGTGGGCAAGACCCTGCTGTACACACAAACCATGACCGGCGGTGTGCTCAGCTCCGGCGAAGCCACTGCCAGCAGCTGGGGCTGTGCTGAAGGAATCTTCGGTGGCATCGTCGGCGCACACATCTGCGGTAACTTCACCCTGGGCGGCAATGGCACCGTGGACAGCACGGTGGGCAATTCCGGCACGGCTGTTACCGTCGTGATCGCTGGTGATGACGTTGCGAGCGGTGCTCCGCAGTCGCTGGCCAATTCTTACAGCAACATGACCCTGACCGACCTGGGTGGTGGCAACTGGAAGCTCGGTAACTCTGCTCCGGCTGTTGATCCGACTTCCGGCTATGATTTCTTCTTCACTGTCGCCGCGGCTGCGGTGCCAACTGCTGTCGATGATGATGGCGGCGACGTGCTGGAAGGCGTAGGCAAGGACATCAGTGTCGGCGCGAACGATACGGATTTCACCGATCCGGTGACGATCACTCTCTTCGCACCGGACCCGGACAAGGGTACCGCAGTAGTCAACACCGGCACGGGCAATGCTGCTGATGTAACCATCACTTACACGGCAAGTGCCGGGCAGACGGGTACCGACACCTTCGGTTACCAGATCACCGACGGTACCGCCACGGAGACCGCAACAGTCACCGTCAACATCCTCGCCTTCGGTGCCAATGACGACAACTACGCCACCACGCGTGGCGTGGCGCTCACCGGCCTTACCCCGGCCGTGAACGATACGGGTTACGACCCGGATACCGTCACGATCACTGCAGGCGCCTGCACCTCCGGCGACGGCGCGATCACCGTGACTGACGGCAACGGTGGCCCGAAGGCTGGCGTGCTGGTGACCTATACGCCGCCAGCCAACAACCCGGCTTCCGGCAGCTCGACCACCCTCAGTGACAGCTGCGAGTACACGATTGGCAATGGTGATGAACCCGACACCACCGCCAACATCCTGGTCACCGTCACCAACTCGGTGCCGGTCGCCGCTGACGGTGATGCCTCGGCGATCTCGACCGCGGGTGTTGCGCCGGCCGGCCTGACTGCCACCTTCACCTCCCCGGGCACGGGCGGCAGCCTTGGTAATGCGGGTGTAACTGCGATTGCGGCCCAAGGCACCAGGGGCACTGCTGCTGTCGTCGGTAACGTGATCACCTACACGGTCACCGACGCGAGCTTCTTCACCGGCAGCGATACCTTCGACTACACGGTCACGGATGCCGATGGTGCGGCCAGCGATGAGGTCGACACCGGTACGGTCACGGTCACCATCGCCGATATCGCGCCGACCATCGCCGACGGTGCCATCACCACGGCTGCCGATACGGCATCTGCGGCGACGCCCCTGACCATCACCGCCGGCAACGGTTCACCTGCACAGCACACGCTGGCAGTCACCGACGATGGCGACCACGGCAGCTGCACGCTCTCGGCTGCCAATGCCACCGGCACCGTCACCTACACGCCGGAAGCGGGTTATACGGGTGCCGACACCTGTACCCTGACCCTCACCGATGGCGATGGTGATGCCGATACGGCAACGATCAATGTCACCGTCGAGGCGGAAGACGAGCCCACCCTGCCGGGCGGCAGCAGCTCGATGGACCTGTGGAGCCTCTCGCTGCTGGGCAGCCTGCCCCTGCTGATGCGCCGTCGTCGTCGCCGCTAAGCGCGACCCAACAAGTGCCAACAGAAAACCCCGCTTCGGCGGGGTTTTTTTTGGTCCGTAGGAGCGGCTTCAGCCGCGATCTCTCTCTACAACAATAAATCGCGGCTGAAGCCGCTCCTACACGGCCAGTGCCGGGAACAGCTTCATCAGGCCATCAGCCATGATCTCCACCGCCAGCGCCGCCAGGATCAGGCCCATCAGCCGGGTCATGATGTTGATGCCGGTGCGGCCGAGCAGACTCGCGATGCGGCCCGAGGCGAGAAAGGCGAGATACACGGCGATACCCACCACCATGCCGTAGCCGACCAGTATCGCCAGCTCCCACCAGTGCTGCGTGCGCTCGGCATAGATCACCATCGTCGAGATGGTCGCCGGGCCGGTGAGCAGCGGAATGGTCAGCGGCACCACGGCGATGCTCGATCCGGCATCGAGTTTCTCGTCACCTTCGCTGACGTCGGTGGGCCGGGTTTCGGCCGGCTGCGCGTTGAGCATCTGCAGGGCACTGATCAGCAGCAGCAGTCCGCCACCGACCTGGAAGGACGCGATCGAGATGCCGAAGAACTCGATGATCCGCAGGCCCGCGAGCGCGCTGAGTGCGATGACCAGGAACGCGGTGAAGGCGCTCACCTGCATCGTGCGCAGGCACTGCTTGCGGTTGAGGTTTTCCGTGAAGTGGATGAAGAACGGCACCACGCCGATCGGATTGACGATCGCCAGCAGGGCAATCAGGGGCTTCATCAGGTCCATGGGCCGGAGTATAGGCCCGACATGGCCCGGCCGGCTTCAGGCCGGCTGTTTCTTCTTGAAGCGCTCCATGAACTCGGGCGTCATGCCCTGCTCGGCAGCAAACTGCGTGAGACGCGCATGGCTGACCTTCTCGTCGCCCCTGGCACGGGCGTACTCCTCGGTCTGCGTGGACACCATGGTGCGCACCATGGGTGGAATCGTCATCAGCGCCTGCAGCGCGTCGGCATCCCAGCTCATGCCCAGCCTGATCTCACTGCCCTTGAAGGCATCAGGCGACTCACCGAGCACGTGCTTGGTGATATGGCCAAGTTCCGTGTGAAAATAATCCTGACGGTCTTCATCGCCGAGACCGATCGGCAGGTTCATCTTGCGGATGCGCTCCTCGCGGCCCATGTCGATCAACTCTTCGTCGAACACCAGCGCCTTGATCTTCGCGATCACGATGCCGCTGCTCTTTTCCAGCCGGACGATCTCCTCGGCCTCGCACTCGGCGATCTGCGGGCATTCCTTGATGGAGGGTGGCTTGACGTGCAGCGAGGGGATCATGGTGAAGCGCGTGTGTTCGAGTTCATTGACGCCCTCCGGCCAGAAACGCGCGGTTTCCATCATGTCGTCGAGGTAATCCGCGCTCGGGCAATTGACCACGAACTCCTTCGTCTCGCAGATGTTCTGGAAGGTGTGCGAGCCCTGCCGGAAACCCACGATCATGCGCGGGTTCTTCGCCATCACGTCGTACTGCATGATGTGCGAATAGGGCGCAGCATTGATACGGCCCTGCTTGTCCATGCTGGTGATGATGGTGATCAGCTTCGGAAACAGCCAGACATCCGAATACCAGAAGGGACGGATCTTCGCTTCTTTCTTCATGACTTTCTCCTGGTGCCGGGTCGAAGTTTTCGAAGTTCTCGAAGGGCTGCGCTGGTCGCCAAAGGGTAGCGCCGCTGCCTGCTGGCCGGTTGTAACAAACTGTAACCGTTCGACGCCTGCCGCGCCTTACCGGCCATACCTGCCCGGATGTCGCGACCATTGCATGGCCAAGGTGCCGGGTCGAAGTTTTCGAAGTTTTCAGATCCCGCGCATTTCCCGGCAATGAGCCCACAATCGGACGGTCGCAGGACACCGCCTCGCCGCTAAGATCAGCTCACCCCCCTGCTGCCGCGAGGTTCCCGATGGCGCGCCGGCCCCGTCTGCACATGCCCGGCGGGTTCTACCATGTCACCTTGCGCGGCAACCACCGGCAGCCGATCTTCTTTGTCGATACAGACCGCGAGCTGCTGAGCCTGGTGGTTGCCGATGCCGTCGATCGCTCGGCCGCACGCATCCACGCCTTCTGCTGGATGACCAACCATCTGCACCTGCTGGTCCAGGTGGCTGACGCGCCCCTCGGGCAACTGATGTTGCGCATCGCCAGCCGCTATGCCCGCCGCGTGCAGGCCTCGCTACCCACCACGGGACACCTGTTTGAACGACGCTATCATGCTGTGCTGGTCGATGCCGACAGCTACCTGCTGACGCTCATCCGCTATATCCACCTCAATCCGGTCCGTGCCGCGATTGTGAGCGATCCAGCCGACTACCCGTGGTCCAGCCACCACGCCTATCTCGGTAAAAACAGGCCAACATGGCTTACCACCGGTTTTACACGGCAACTACTGGGCGGCGATGCGGTCGATGCCGCAGAGCGCTACCGGAAATTCATGAGCACGACCGCGGACTGTCGCTGGGGCGAAGGCACACTCCAGCCGCGCAGCGATCAACCGTATATTCTGGGCAGCGATGACTTTGTTGCGCGAGCCTGCGCAGACGTCTGGCAGCCACGCCAGCACAGGCAGCTGGATGACCTGATTGCGGAATGCGCTGCGCGGTTTCACATCCAGCCGGGTGCCCTCGCCTCACCCAGCCGCTCACATCACCTGGCTGCTGCCCGCGCCTGGCTCGCACACCGGGCAGTGGCGGATGGGACTGTCAGCGTCTCCGGACTGGCTCGACGACTGGGGCGCAGCGAGTCGGCCATGCGGCAGTTGATGGCACGTCATCCATTGCCCACCGCCTGAGGCAGCGAAGGCGACGCTAAAAACTTCGAAAACTGCGACCCGGCACCAGGCGGATAATCCGCGAGCCGGCGGCGTTTTCCAGGAGCAGGTAGATCTCGCCCTGCGGGCCGACTTCGATGTCGCGGAAGCGGGCCAGGTCTTTCAGCAGGACTTCCGTGTGCACGACCTTGTTGTCGACCACTTCCATGCGCAGCAGGTCGGTGGCCCGCAAGGTGCCGACGATGATGTTGCGCCGCCATTCCGGGAAAGCCTTGCCGTCGTAGAAGACAAAGCTCGACAGCGCCTGTGATGGCGTCATGTCGACGACCGGGAACTCGGCATCCTTCGCCTCCAGCGTGATGCCGAGCGTGCGACCGACATCCACGGGGCGCCCGTCGTAGTTGATGCCGCTGGTAAACAGCGGCCAGCCGTAATTGCGGCCGGGCTGCAGGCGGTTGAGTTCATCGCCACCGCGCGGCCCCATCTCGGTGCTCCACATCTCGCGCGTCCACGGATTCCACTCCAGTCCCTGGGTACTGCGATGCCCGTAGGTCCAGATCGACTTGAGCGCACCGGGCGTATTCACGAAGGGATTGTCGGCGGGGATCTGCCCGTCGTCCCGCACACGATGCACCTTGCCGTAGGGCAGATCGAGATCCTGGATACCCATGAACTCGAGTGCCGCCTTCATGCCGATGCTGAAATACACATTATTCCGGTCATCGAAGGCGAGCCGGCCGCCAGCGGTGAGATCCGAGGTATCGGTGTAGCTATCCTTGTCGGCCTGCCAGATGACCTGCTGGTCCACCCACTCGCCGTCGCGGATGCGGCCGCGGATGATGCGGTTCATCGACACCGGGCGTCCGATCCTGCGGCTCAGCGCATTGCAGTCGGTGCAGCGGTCGGTGTGGTGGATATAGATCCAGCCGTTCTGCGCATACTGCGGATGCAGCGCGACGTCCAGCATCCAGCCGAGTCCCATGACCTGGCCGAGGAAAACGCTGGAATCGTCATACACCGGCGGCGTGCCGCGAATGGGCGCCGATTTCCTGCCATCGGTGCCGATGATGAAGAGCCCGCGCATCCGCTCGGCGAGCAGAATGCGGCCATCCGGCAGCAGCGCGATCGAAAACGGCATCGGGTCCAGGCCCTCGGCCACCGTTTCGATGCGGAAGCCGTGTTTCTCCGTGCTGATCTCGCCTTCCGGAACCATCAGCGGAATCGCATCGCGCTTGTCGAGGATGGTCGTGCCCTGGCGCTGTTCGGCCACATACAGGGCGAGGTTCCAGATCTGCTTTTCATCCAGCGTCTCCGACCAGGCCGGCATGCCCTTGTCGGGTGCGCCAGTGGCGATGCTTTGCGCGAGCTCCTTCACCGAGTCACCGCGCAGCAGTTCGACGCCCACCAGCGGCTTGCCCAGCGGCGTGCCGCGCAGGTCTTCACCGTGACAGGAACCGCACTGCTCATTGAACTTCCTGATGAAGAGATCCTTCATCGGGATCTTGCCGAGCGCCGCCCAGTCGACCTTGCCGGGATCAAAGCCCTGTGCATGGCCGGCAGGCATGGCCAGCACGAGGGCCGGCAACAGCAGCCAGGCACGCAGGGCCGCACAGCGGGTCAAGGTCATGGCACATCCTCCACTACGTGAGCGCTACTTTAGCCGCACAGCCGGGCGAAAGCCCATACGACGAGCGCCGGCAACAGGCTTCTGGCAACATGGCGCGCATACACCCCGGAGGACCAGGGATTGCCGAACCCGCATGCAGTTGCCGTACTGATCGTCACGGTCCTCGTGTTCTACCTGTACACGCGCCGCTGGATCCGCATGGAACTGGTGTCCCTGCTGCTGCTCGCTGCGCTGCTGTCGATCTTCTATGTCTTCCCCTACGTCACCTCGCAGACCCGGATCACCGAGACCGTGGTCCTGCAGTCCTTCGGTCACCCGGCACTGGTGGCGATCTGCTCCCTGATGGTACTCGGCCGGGGCCTCACGATGACCGGCGCACTCGAACCGGTAGTGCGTGTTCTGGCCAAGATATGGGCCCTGAACCGCTGGCTGGGCCTGCTGCTCACGCTGATTCTGGCGGCGATTGCGAGCGGCTTCATCAACGATACCCCGGTGCTGGTACTCATGCTGCCGATGCTGCTGAGCCTCGCCGAGCGCACCGGTTATCCGGCGTCCAGGACCCTCATGCCGGTGAATTTCGCGATCCTGATCGGCGGTACGCTGACCAGCATCGGCACCTCGACCAACCTGCTGGTGCTGTCCATCGCCACCGACCTCGGCATGCGGCCGATGGGACTGTTCGATTTCACCTCGATCAGCGTCATCGCCCTGCTGGTGGCGCTGCCCTACCTCTGGCTGGTCGCACCGAATCTGCTGTCCGGCACACCGCGCAAGAACAGTCAGGCACAGCGACAGTTCGAGGCGCGCATCGTGGTCGGTGCGGAGCACCAGCGCCTGGTGGGGCGCCCGCTCGACGCTCTCACAAAACTGCTGGCCAAACCGCTGCCGCTCGTCGAATGCATTCGTGACGGAAGTCCGGTGGCCAGGCAGAGCATCGGCCAGATCGCAGCCGGCGACGTCCTGATCCTGCGCGACACACCGGCCGGCCTGCGGGAAATTGCCGCCGTGCTGCGCGTGGACCTCTACAACCGCTACGGTGAAGGACGTTTTGTCGGCGGTGACACGTCGGACAGCGATATCAGCCTTGCCGAAGCGGTCATCGACGCGGACTCGGGCCTCGTGGGGCAGAGCCTTGCCGAGGCACGCTTCGCCGAACGCTTCAACGTCGTGGTGGTCGGCATGATGCGCAGCACCGGGCAGATCCTGCGCGACGGCCGGCCGATCGGCGATGTGCCACTGGCGCCAGGCGATGTGCTGCTGGTGCAGGGCGCGAACGAGAAGCTGGAAGCGCTCAAGTCGGAGCCACACCTGCTGATGCTCGACAGCAGCCTGCAGCTGCCACGCTCGCCGCTGGCCTGGCGCGCATTGCTGATCATGCTGCTGGTCGTCCTGACTGCGGCAACCCGGATCCTGCCCATCCATGTTGCGGCATTTTTCGGCGTGATCGCCATGCTGCTGACCCGGTGCGTGAAACTGGAGGGTATCGGGCAGGCCCTGAGCCCGGCGGTCATACTGCTGGTGGCATCGAGCATCGCGCTTGGCTCCACGCTGGTGAGCACCGGCGCTGCGGACTGGATCGCCAGCGGTATCTCCTTCATGGTCGCAGGGGCCTCGCCATCGGTGCAGATCGCCATCTTCATGGCCTTCTCGGCGGTGCTCACCAACTTCGTCTCGAACAGCGCTGCGGCGGCGGTTGGCACACCGATCGCCATCGCCACGGCAGCACAGCTCGGCGCACCGCTCGAGCCGTTTGCACTGGCCATCATGTTCGGCGCAAACCTGAGCTTCGCCACGCCGATGGCTTACCAGACCAACCTGCTGGTGATGCATGCCGCCGGCTACCGGTTTGGCGACTTCGTGCGCGTGGGCCTGCCATTGGTCGTGCTCATGCTGGTCACGCTGTCCATCCTGCTTGCACAGCGCTACGGGCTCTGATCAGCTATGACCCTCGACCGCACCGGAATCCCGTCTTGAAAATTGCAGACTTCTTCCGTCGCCACCCGCGCACCATCGATGAGCCCTTCGTTGCCAGCCCGCTGCGCGACAACTGGTACCAGGCGAGCGCCTACTGGCCCTCCTCCTTTGCCCTGATCACTACCGTCGACGAGCAGGGCAACACCAACATCGGGCCCTACCAGCTGAGCTTTCCGTTCGAGGTGATCGGCGGGCGCTCCTTCCTGGTCTGCAGCCGCCAGAACTCCAACACCGACCGGTACATCAAGCGCGGCGGTGTCTGCGCACTGAACTTCGTGGAATTCGACCGGCGCACGCTGACGAAGATCGTCAGCCTCGGCTACCCCGGCCAGGACACCGTGGAGAAGATGCGCGACAGCCCCTACACACTGATCGACAGTCCGACCCCCGGTCGCCAGTCGGACGGCAGGCGCTTCCCGAAAATCCTCAAGGAAGCCTTCCAGGTCTTCGAATGCACCTGGGATGCAGGACAGCCGATCCGCGACAACGGGAAAACGCCCGAGTATTTCGTGCTGCGCATCGACAACATCCTGCTCAAGCAGACCTGGGCGCGGAACATCGAGGAAGGCACGCAGCAGATGCCGCACATGCCGATCACCTACGGTTTCCGTGACGGCGGCAAGTTCTGGTTCGCCGAACACAAGCAGCCCTTCTGGCTGCCAACACCGACCGACAAGGGGCCGAAGGAAGAAGCGATCATGTACGAGGCCAACCGGCTCGACCCGGAAGTGAGCTTCACCCGGGATGCCTGCCGCCAGCTGACCGGCGTACCGAGGCCATTCATCAAGACGGTGCTCAAGGGCATCGTCAAGCAGGCCAAAGAACGCGGGATAAGCGAGGTCGACCGTGACTTCGTGCTGAAGCTGCAGAAGGAGCGAGACGGCTGATGCCATCGCCCGGCAGCTGGCTGCTCATGCCGGCCCGCATGGTACGATCGACGGCGCCATGATCGAAAGATTGCTGGAACCGGTATCCCGCTGGATCGAGTTCATCGGTCCCAATCCCTTCCTGCAGGCGCTGGTCATCATCCTGCTGTTCCTGGTACTCGGCAAGGTCGTGGACCGCGCGACAGGTGCCGCGCTGGATCGCCTGCTGATCCGCTGGGACAGCGGCGGACGGCTCGGCACGATCGGTCACAGCACCGTGTTCCGCACGATTGCCCTGGTCGGCCTGCTGCTCGCGGCCGAAGTGCTGCCGATGACGCCTCTGCTGATGCGACTGACGACGGCATTCATCATGAGCCTGCTGATCGTGGTCTGGATCAGCGCATCGATCCGGGCAGGATTTCTGGTTGCGAAGGCCACCAGCCGCCGGCCATCACCGCCGGCCTGGGCCCAGCCGACAACGCTGCCGCTGCTCAACAACCTGCTGCGCATCGTCATGGCGCTGGTCGGTATCTACCTGATCCTCATCGCCTGGGGTGTCAACGTGACCGGCCTGGTCGCCTCGGCCGGTATCGTCGGCCTGGCACTCTCGTTTGCAGCCCAGGACACGCTGGGCAACCTGTTTGCCGGTGTCGCGATCCTGGTCGACCAGCCCTACCGGATCGACGACTACATCGTGCTGGACTCTGGTGAGCGCGGCAAGGTGACGCACATCGGCCTGCGCAGCACACGGCTGCTGACCCGCGATGACGAGGAAATCAGCATCCCGAACGGCATCATGGGCCGGGCGAAGATCGTCAACGAATCGGGCGGACCGCATGTCAAGTACCGGCTGCGCGTGCCCATCAGTGTCGCCCACGGTTCGAATATCGATCATGTCATGGCCTGTCTGCTGAAGATCTCGGCCGACCATCCCACCGTCTGCCGGGATCCCGAACCACGGATACGGCTGCGCACCGTCGGCCAGTCGAGCCTGGACTTCGAGTTGCTGGTCTGGATCGCCGAACCGGCCCTGCGCGGGCTGGTGCTGCACGAGATGAACTGCGAGATCTATCGCAGCTTCGCCCGCGAAGGGATCAGGATCCCCTTCCCGCAACGCGACGTGCACATCCGCGACTGGCGCAAGCCCTGATCAGGGGCCGCGCACGCTGAAAAGGACCATGAGCAGGAGCAGCGCCAGGAATACCGACAGCGCCTGGCGCCGGCGGCGGCGGTCCAGCCGGCCCTTGCCTGCCCCGAAATCGAAGCGTTCGTAATGGATGGCATCCGCGCGCACGCCGGCATCCAGCAGGGCATCGGCGGACTTCTCCATCATGCGCGCCGGACCACAGAGCATGGCCTGCACCGCATCGGGCGGGAGATCGCCGAGCAGTTCACGGATGTGCCCCGCATCCACCGGTCCCCGCCGTTCCGCAGGGCCCAGCGGGCCTTCATCGAGCAGGACACTGACCGACAGCTCAATGCGGGCACGCAAGGCCTCCAGCCGTTCTGCATCGGCCATCGCCGGCCGGTTCCGCGCGGCATACAACAGGCGGTATGACCGCCGGTCATTCCGCACGGCCGCATCGGCAAGGATGCCGAGCATCGGGGCTATGCCGATGCCGCCAGCTACCAGCAACACCGGGCCATCGCCGGGCGGCAGCGTGAAACTGCCATGCGGTCCATCGATGGCCGCCGCCGTGCCCGGTGCGATCTGCATGAAGTGCCGCGTGCAGTTGCCCACCTCGCCGATCACCAGTCGTAGCAGCGGCAACTCGCCCGGCGCCGAGGCGATGGAAAACGGGTGATCGTGAAACGGCGGGCGATTCGGCGCGATGCTCAGCCAGATGAACTGCCCGGCACGAAAGCGCATCACCGTGCTGGCCGGACCCCGCAGGAGCATCTCGACCGCACGTTCGCCGACGCGGGCCACCCGCTCGACTACCCAGCCCTCGCGCCACATGCGCAGCGGGCGCAGCATGTAGACCATCACCACGGCCATGCCCGCCAGCAGTGCCAGCACGAGCCAGGCGATGCGAACCGGCGTTTCGCCGGTGTAGATTCCGTTCGCCAGCGCATGATGCGCGGTCAGCGCCGCCACCAGGATGGCCAGCGGTCCATGCGACGCACGCCAGAACTCGTAGCGCATCCACGGGCGGGTACGCAGCAGGGCCAGCAATACGATGACAACCATGCCCGCGAGTGCCAGCACGCCGGTGCGCAGCCGGTTGCCCGTCAGCATGTCGAGCAGGCGGCTCCAGACCAGCGCGGGGTCACCGGACGCACCCGCAGTGGCATAGCCCAGCGGATGCAGGATGGCGAACAGGAGCAGCGTGCCGGCCGCCACGCGATGAAAACCCATGGTGCGGTCGATGCCGATGCGGCCGGACAATCGCTCGTAACGGCCGGAGCTCAGGAACTGCAGGAGCAGCAATGCAGCGGCGCACAACCCCAGCGCCGTGGCAAACTCGCCCAGGGGCCGCAATGGCTCGATGCCCGTCACGTAGCCGATGCACATCGGCAAGGCTGCCAGCAGCACGTAGAGCAGCGCCAGCACGGCGCCGGGCAAGCCGATGCCGGCCCTCGTCGGCGTCAGGCCTTCATGCACTCCATGCACTCGGCTGAGGCCGGCCGCGCAGCGAGCCGGGCAGCGCTGATGGTCTCGCCGCACTTCGTGCAGCGACCATAGGTACCGGCATCGATCCTGAGCAGGGCCGCGTCGATTGCCGCCAGCTCGGCGGTGGCTTCAGTTTCGAGCGCCGATACCACCGCGATATTGCCGAGCTGGGCCGCCTGCTCCGAGGAATCGGGCTCCAGCGGATTGCGCGCATGGTCGTGAATGGTGTCGATGCGGCGGCGATACTCGGCGCGCAGTGCGAGCAGCTGCTCGCGAACCTGGGCGGTTGATCCAGCTGATGTACCCATGACGACAAACCTCTCAGACTGCGACTTCGTAAAACTCGAGCCAGGCACCCTCGGGTGAGCGCAGGGCCAGCAGGTCCACCGCACCGTGCGGCGCAAGGCTCACCCGCGTCAGCGGCATGGCCAGCGGCCAGCCCTGGCGACGCAGGTGCCCTGCAAAGAGACTGAGGCCCCGCACCGGCAGGCGCAATAGGGCCATACCGAAATTGGGCAAGCGGGCCGTGTCCGACAGGTCCAGGCCACCGGCGCCGTTCACCCTGACGAGCTCGATCGAGCCTTCCATCACGCCCCTGGGGTGCAGGATATGCAGGTCGATGCCCGCCTGCGCCGCGAGCCCGGGCGGCAGGCCCATCACGTTGGCGGCCGGTGGCAAGGGGCCCGTCTGGAACGACACCGCCCGCTGGAAACCCAGCAGCTCGCAATAGAAGTGCAGGGCCGCGTCCATATCGCGCACGATCTGGCTGGAGTTGAAAACCGGCCCGAAGCCCACGGGCTGCTCGGCCTCGGGCAATGGCGGCTCGACGCGCTCGATCAGCGCCAGCCGCACGTTGTCCGGCCCGCGCGTCAGCCATTCCTTCACGATGCGGCCGCCGAAATCCCAGCGTATCGGCGGCGAGGCGCCATGCCAGTGCAGCGCGTGCAGGGCATCTGCCGCGGCCTCGACATCGCGGACGCGCACGTTGAGATCAAAGATGCCGCCCGAGTCCCAGCACTGGTCATCGGCGCGCATGTCCGCCTGCGGCCCGGCATCATCGAGCTGCATCAGCCGCACATGGCCGACCTGGCCGCCGGGGTGCCCCAGCCGCCATTCGCGCCCTGTCGCCTGCGGCAGGCCCCAGCCCAGCAGCAGGCGCCGGTCCACCTCGCCCTGGTGCTGCAGCACCCAGCCGCCGGCATCCCGCCAGCAGGCCAGGTGCGGTTCGGCCGAACGGACGATCAAAACCGCCTCGTCGAAGCCGCTGATTTCGAATGTGCTGTTCATGTCACCGCTGCCCACGACCCTTCATCAACATCAGGACTTTCCGGGCCGGATCTCGGTGATGCCCCAGGATTCGAGCTTCTTCTCGAAAGTCCAGCGGGGATGGATCTTCTCCAGGTCGGCGAGATCGGCATCGCAGGCGAAGTCGTAGCCATTGGTCTGGTCGTTGTACCACTGCGCATAACGCAGCGGGTACACCACCTCCTCGCTGAAGAAGCTGATCATCTTCATCAGCCACTGCGGGAACTGCCGGTATCTGAACTTCGTGCCGTGCCTGTTGGTCCTTTCGGCGATCTCGACCAGCTGGTTGCCGGTCAGTGCACACGAGGCGATCGAGAAATCCTGGTTTGAAAACACTTCCGGATACTCGAAGCAGGTACCGGCCCACTTGCCGACATCGCGTACATCGACCCAGTTGACGAGGAAGTCCGGCTCGTTGATGCCCGGTATGTTGTTCTCGCGGATCATGGTCTTCGACAGCTTCGTGTCACCGCGGAACTGGGCCTGCGCCGTATAGTCCACGCGATGCATGGCGTAGTAGTACGCCGGCCGGTGGATGCAGGTGACGTTCACGCCCTGCCCGCGCAGGAAATCCGAAATGCGCAGGCGCTGGTGTATCCACCACGGCGCCTCGGGCGCGTCATCGACGATGCCATGCACCTTGTCGGGCGGAAACACCAGCGTGATCACATGCTTCACCGAAGGGTTGGCCCGGAGCGCGCCGAGCGCCGCAAGCACCTGGCGCATCACCGCCGCGCGGCCACCAGCCGGATCGTTGCCATGGTTGGTGATCTTGCCGGCCTTGCTGGTATTGGCCGTCACATACAGCACCACGCCGGCACAGCCGGCGAATGCCGCGGTCAGCTTCTCTTCCGAATTCATGTCCACGCCGGAATGCAGGCTGAGCAGGCCGGGATGACTTGCCTCGGTCCTGGCGAACAGCGCTTCGAGACGCGCTGCGGCCTGCGTGCCGGGCGTGCGGTACAGTGCCCGCACGCGATACTTGCGGGTCTTGCTCAGTTCCTCGACGACCGCATAGCACTCCCAGCCGGTGGCGCAGGTCACCGCAATCATCGGCAGGGATTCAACCGGTGCATCGCTGACCGCCTGCTCGCCGCGCGCAGCACGAAGTTCGAGCACCGCATCGACGAGCCGCTTGTTCTTTGCCTTGATGGCCTGTTGCGCCATCCGCACCGCAGTATCCCTGTCCATGCTTACAATCCCGTGACCTCATACCAGTGCCGGATCCCGGCCCAGATTTCCTCGGCCGTCTCCGCATACCAGAACAGTTCCCGGTCTTCGGGATCGATCGCGCCTTCAGCCACCAGGAAATCCGGATTGAACACCTGCCGCCAGTAGTCCTCGCCCACCAGCACGACCGGCACCGGCCTGATCTTGCGCGTCTGCACCAGCGTGAGGGTTTCAAACAGCTCGTCGAGCGTGCCATAGCCGCCGGGGAACACCACCAGGGCCTTGGCCCGCAGCAGGAAATGCAGCTTGCGCAGCGCGAAGTAATGAAAGCGCATGCACAGATCGGGCGTGATGTAGGGATTGGGAAACTGCTCGTGGGGCAGCCGGATATTGAGGCCGACCGACTGGGCGCCGACATCGAAGGCGCCGCGGTTTGCCGCCTCCATGATGCCCGGGCCACCGCCGGTCAGCACCACCAGGTGCGAACCGTCCCGGCCCTTGTCCGCCTGGGCAACGAGCTGCCCGAACCGGCGGGCGACATCGTAGTAGTGGCTCTTCGCCAGGATCCGTTCGGCGACACGCACGCGCCGCTGGCAGTCGGCATCGTCCGGATTTGCGGCACTGGCCGCGCGCCGGGCCTCGAGATCACGCCGGGCGGCTGCCGGCTCGGGGATGCGGGTACTGCCGAACACCACGATGGTCTGCGTGATGCCATGCTGCCTGAGCAGCATCTCGGGCTTGGCGTAGTCCACCTGCAGCCGCAGCCCGCGCATCTCCTCCAGGTCGAGGAAGTCCGGATCCTGGTCGGCCTCGCAGTAACTCGGGCTTTCCATGATCGCCTTCAGCTGGGCCGGAACCCGGCTGTCATCCTCGGCGGACTTCGGACGCTGCCACGGGAGCGGTTCGCGGCGTGCCTGCGCAGGCGGCGAGACAGGACAAGGCGACGGCTTCGACCCAGATTCGGACATCTCTCCCTCCCCGGCGAGCAACGGCTTGCGGGGCCGGATCACGGCCCCGCAAATCGCTGGCCTAGTTCCTGTCCTTGTCGACCAGCTTGTTGGCTGCGATCCACGGCATCATCGCCCGCAGCTTCGCGCCCACCTGCTCGATCGGGTGCGCAGCGTTGTTGCGGCGGTAGGCGGTCATGGACGGATAGTTGGCCGCACCTTCGGCGATGAACTGCTTGGCGTATTCACCGTTCTGGATGTCCTTCAGCGCCTGGCGCATGGCCTTGCGGGATTCCTCGTTGATGACCTTCGGGCCGGTGACGTACTCGCCGTACTCCGCGTTGTTGGAGATCGAGTAGTTCATGTTGGCGATGCCGCCTTCGTACATCAGGTCGACGATCAGCTTGAGCTCGTGCAGGCATTCGAAGTAGGCCATCTCCGGGGCATAGCCTGCTTCGGTCAGGGTTTCGAAGCCCATCTTCACCAGCTCGACGGCGCCGCCGCAGAGCACGGTCTGCTCGCCGAACAGGTCGGTCTCGCACTCGTCCTTGAAGGTGGTTTCGATGATGCCGGTGCGGCCACCGCCGATGCCGGCCGCATAGGACAGGGCCAGCTGCTTGGCCTTGCCGGAGGCATCCTGGAACACCGCGATCAGGTCAGGGATGCCGCCGCCCTTGACGAATTCCGAGCGCACCGTGTGGCCCGGCGCCTTCGGCGCAATCATGATCACGTCGAGATCGGCGCGCGGCACGA
>JAHDYM010000040.1 GCA_023383705.1 Gammaproteobacteria bacterium
ACGCGCAGGTGGCCGGCAACGAGGCCATCGTCAGCATGGTCAGCCTCGGCTTCGGCGTCGGCGTGGTGCCACGCATCGTGCTCGACAACAGTCCGCTGGCCGCCAACATCCGCATTCTCGACGTGCAGCCGAGACTCAAGGCCTATGAAGTCGGACTCTTTGCACTGAAACGGAAACTCGGCAATCCCGTGGTCAAGGCATTCTGGTCGCAGCTGCAGTAAGTCGCAGCGAGCCGGATTCAGACCTGCGCCGCGGATTTGGCGCGCGCTCGAAATCAAACAGACGCATTGCTGCTCCCCCGAACCATCGCCATTGACGCATTGTTGACAGATCATTGACCCAATCGGGACTTCTTTCTGGATTAGGTTAAGCGACCCAATCATTAACTTGCCTTCATGATGAAACTGATGCAGTTTCGGGTTGGGCAGTCATTGAGCAGAAGGGATATTTTCCCCGGCAATGACTGCATACAAATCGAAAACAACCTTCAGGGGGCCATTGAAAATGACATCAATGAAATTCGGACGACAACTGCTGGCGGTAGCTGCGATCGCACTGGCGGGCACAGCTCATGGCGCGACCGTCTACAAGCTGGACAGCATCACGCTGAATACCGGAAATGCACCAGGCACCTACAGCTTCGGCGTTGGATTGCTCGCCTCATCGGCCTGTTACAGCTGCGGTATCGACACTGTCAGTGATGATGGCCTCGGCAATCTCACGGTGTCGCAGATCTCCTTCAGGATGGCCGGCTTTGGTGCGGACTTCACCGATACCTTCAGTGGAACTGCAACGCTCGGTACCGGTACCTCACTGCTCAAGACCAGCGAATCCTGTACCGTTGCCAACGCTGCCACCCAGTATTGCAGCCCTACCGACAACCGCTCTTTCGCCGGGGACTGGCTGACGGGCCTCAAGGCTGACGGTGTCACACCTTCGCTGCATGCAGCCTTCAACGCAGCGGTGAGCGGCAACAGTCTCGTACTGAATGTCCGGAAGGACTTGTCGCTTACCCCCGGCGCAAACAGCTGGCTGCAGCTGAACTTCAATTACTCCGTGGTGCCGGTACCGGCTGCGGTCTGGCTGTTCGGCAGTGCGCTCGGCATCCTGGGTCTCGCCCGCCGGCGGACCGCTTCCGCCTGACCGTTCACGTCGTTTCGACGACAACCGTCACGAAGCCCCCATACGGGGGCTTCGTTTTTTCCGGCGGGGAATCCCGGACCAGGCCGGATCAGGCGGCAACCCTGACCGCCGCTTTCTGCCGGCCAAAGGCGCCGAGCAGGGCTTGCAGGGTCGCGGTGCTGGTGTCTTCGGCAAGCGCCACGCCGACGCTGACCTCTGCGCCGATCCGCAACTTGATGCAGGCCATGGCGCTGGCCCCGGTACCGCTGCCGAGGGCGTACTCGTCGAAGGCCTCGACCGAACCGATGACACCGTACACGCGCCGGAGCGCATCCATCATCGCCTCGACGGCACCGTTGCCTTCACCGGCAACGGCCCGCTCACCGACGCTGGCCTCGATACGGACGCGATTGCCATCGCGGTGGATGTCGAAATTGCCGAGTCGCCACCCCTCGGGCACGGCAACGAATGCCGCGTCGAAGAGCTCACGGATCACGCTGCCGCCAACTTCACCGCCGGTCTGCTCGGCATGGCGCTGCACGACGCGCGACAACTCGATCTGCAACCAGCGTGGCAGGGTGACGCCGAACTCGCGCTCGAACACATACAGCACGCCGCCCTTGCCGGACTGGCTGTTGATGCGCACCACCTCCTCGTAGCTGCGGCCCACATCGCAGGGATCGATGGGCAGGTAGGCGACCTGCCAGGGCTCGTCGGGCTGTTGCCGCGCGAGTGACTTGCGGATCGCATCCTGGTGGCTGCCGCTGAAGGCGGTGTAGACCAGCTCACCCGCCCAGGCATGTCGCGGATGCGTGCTGATCCCGGTGCACTGCTCCACCGTGCGCACGATGCGGCGCATGTCGGAGAAATCGAGGCCGGGATCCACGCCCTGCGAATAGAGATTCATGCCCATCGTGACCAGGCACATGTTGCCGGTGCGCTCACCGTTGCCGAGCAGGGTCCCCTCGACCCGATCCGCGCCAGCCATCACGCCGAGTTCCGCAGCTGCCACGCCGCAGCCGCGGTCGTTGTGCGTATGCACGCTCACCCGCAGCCGGTCGCGGTGCTCGATGTGCGCACACATCCACTCGATCATGTCGGCGTAGACGTTCGGCGTGCTCGTCTCAACCGTTGCCGGCAGGTTGATCACCACCTTCTGGCCGTTTTGCGGCTGCCACACGGCGAGCACGGCGTTGACCACCTCGGCGGCATATTCGAGCTCGGTGCCGGTGAAGCTCTCGGGCGAGTACTGGAACTCCCACTCGGTCTCCGGATGCGCGGCCGTCATGTCCTTGATCCAGCGGGCACCCTGCACGGCGATGGCCTTGATGGCCTCGCGATCCATGCCGAACACGCGCTCGCGCTGCACCGTGGAGGTGGAGTTGTAGAGATGGACGCTGGCTTTCCTGGCACCCTTCAGCGCCTCGATGCTGCGCGCGATCAGGTCCTCGCGCGCCTGGGTGAGCACCTGGATCCGCACATCCGCGGGTACCAGTTTCTCGTCGATGATCTTGCGCACGAAGTCGAAATCCGGCTGCGAGGCAGCCGGGAAGCCCACCTCGATTTCCTTGCAGCCGATGTCGACCAGCAAACGGAACAACTGCGTCTTCTGCTCGACCGTCATCGGACTGACCAGCGCCTGGTTGCCATCACGCAGGTCGACGGCACACCAGTCGGGTGCGCGGTCGATGACCCGGTCCGGCCATTTGCGCTGCCAGCCTGCCACGGGCCTGAAGGCCCCGTACTTGCGATGGTCGTAACTCATGTTGTGTACTCCGGATAAAAGCATCCGGGCCAGCCACGGCCCGGTATGGATGCAAAGTCTAGTCGGGTTCCCCGGCAATTGGCTTGCGTATATGCCATCTATCGGGTAGTTATTGGCATGTTATTGCGACTTTCGAATTAATAAAGGTTACTAATGCCATGACCATCCCGAGACTCGACCGCATCGACCGCCGCATCCTCGCCGAACTCCAGCAGGACGGTGGTCTGAGCAACCAGGCACTGGCAGAGCGTGTCGGACTGTCGCCGTCGCCCTGCCTGCGCCGGGTGAAGGCATTGGAAGAAGCCGGCGTGATCGGCAAGCGCGTGACCCTGCTCGACCGCAAGAAACTCGGTCTGTCGCTGACGGCGCTGATCCAGATTTCGATGGACCGCCACACGCCGGAACGCTTCGAGAAGTTCGAAAGCACCGTCAGGCAGTTTCCCGAAGTGCTGTCCTGCCTGCTGGTCACCGGCCAGGATGCCGACTATCTGCTGATCGTCGTGGTGCCGGACATGGACACCTACCAGGACTTCCTGCTGGACAAGATCACGCGCATCCCCGGCGTCTCCGGCGTGCACTCGAGCTTCGTGATGCGCTGGGTGGTGGATACCACCGCCCTGCCGCTCGGCTATCTGGATTGAGCGGCGTGGACCCGAATCAGCAACTGCGTGCTCTGGATGCGCGCTTCGCCGCTGCGCGCGCAGAAGGCGCCCCGATCGCCTGCGTGGCCGGTTGCAACTTCTGCTGCCACCAGCGTGTCGGCATCTTTCCGTTCGAGGCGCTTGCCCTCTACAGGCACCTGCGCACGCAACAGTCGCCGGCGCAGGCGGCGGCCATCTCGCAGCGGATACTCGACAATGCGCGCAGGATCGATGCGCTGACGGCTGACGAGCATCGTCGCGCCAACCTCGCCTGCGCGTTCCTGCAGGATGGACGTTGCAGCGCCTACGCGGTGCGTCCCCAGGCCTGTGCGGCCTATCACTCGACGAGCCGCGAGCGCTGCGAACACGCCTTCACGCATCCGGATGACATGGGCACGCCGGCAAACTCGCGGCCTGTGCTGCTGGAACTGCAGATGTACGCGGCAACACTGCGGGAGACCACGCAGGCCGCGCTCGAATCCGCCGGCTTTCCCGCCAGCCAGGGTGAACTGCATCAGCTGTTGCGCGCACTCATCGAGGATGACGCTGCAGGCCCCGGCTAGGGACCCTGGTCCGGCAAGGCATAGGCGACGATATAGTCCGAGACGTTGCGGAAGCCGGCGACGATATGGCCACCGGCAGCGACCACCACGAACTGCCGGCCATCGACCTCATAGGTCATGGGCGTGGCCATCGCCGAAGCCGGCGTGCTGACCTCCCAGAGCTTGCGGCCCGTATCGACATCGAAGGCGCGGAACTTCTCGTCGGCACTCGCGCCGATGAATACCAGGCCGCCCGCCGTGATGGTTGGCCCGCCGGCAAGCGGCGTACCGAAGGGCAGCGGTATGGGCACCGGCATCAGCTTCTCCAGCGTACCGAGCGTGAAGCGCCATTTCGTGCTGGTGTCGCCCGAGAGGTCCAGCGCCATCAACTCACCCCAGGGCGGCGGGTTGCAGGGCGAGAACATGGGCGAGAGGACCGGGGCAAACTGGAAGGAGTATGGCGTGCCAGCCATCGCCGTCGGCGATCCGATCGGGCCCATCCGCGGCTGATCGAGTTCTTCGGCGGTCACCTCGGCCGTGGGCTTGAGCCTGATGGAGATCGGCACCTGCGATACCGGCAGGACCAGCAGCGAGCGCTGTGGATCAAAGGCCGCACCGCCCCAGTTGTTCGCCGATGAAGCCATCAGCGTGCCGTCGAGCCCCGGCGGCTCATAAAGGCCGCTGCGGCCAAAGGCAGCCAGCTTCTTGCGGCAGGCAGCCCGGTCGAAAAAGGTGAAGCCCCAGGCATCGTCGGGCGTGAAGCGGCCGACACCGAGCGGGGCCGGCCGCAAGGGGAAGGGTTGCGTGGGCGACAGCACCTCGCCCTCCACGCCATCGGTCGGCACCGGCCGTTCCTCGACGCCGAATACCGGTTCGCCGGTCTCACGGTGCAGGACGAAGACCAGTCCCTGCTTGGTTAGCTGGATGACTGCCGGCACGGTCTTCCCGTTGCGCTGCAGATCGACCAGGATCGGCTGCGCGGGGAGATCGAGGTCCCAGACATCGTGGTGCACGATCTGGAAGTGCCAGGCCACGCTGCCATCCGCCGCCCGCAGCGCCACCACCGAGTTTGCGTAACGGTTGTCACCGGGCCGGTTGCCGCCGAAATTGTTCGGTGCCGCTGTCGCTGTCGGCAGGAACAGCAGGCCGCGTTCCGGATCGGCCGACATCATGCTCCAGACATTGCCACCACCGGTGCGCTCGAGACCCTCACGCGTCCAGCCCAGCGCCGCGGGCTCGGGCGCATCATGCGGCAGCGGATCGAATTTCCAGCGCAGCGCGCCGCTGCGGGCATCGAAGGCGCGCACCTCTCCGCGCGGACTGTCGGCACGCCAGAACTTGGTGTTGTCGGCCGTACCGAGCACGACCAGGTCAGCGATGGTTAGCGGCGGCGCGGAAAACTGCACATCGCCTTCCTCGAGTCCCTCGGCGTCATCGTAAATGTCCGGCCGGACATCCACCGCGCCGGCCACGCCAAAGTCCGCACAGGGCTTGCCGCCGAGCGCGTCGAGGGCGATCAGCCGCAGGTCCTTGGTAGCGGTGAAGATACGATGCTTGCAGGCCGTGCCTGCGGCTGCGCTGGCATCCTCCCAGTAGGCCACGCCGCGACACAGGAACTTGTTGCCCGGCGGGCCCATCACGATCATCGGGTCATGGACCCAGCGCTCCGCGCCCGTGACCGGGTCCAGCGCGATGACGCGGTTCATCGCCGAGCAGAGCACCAGCGAGCCACCGGCCGCCTGCGGCAGCAGTATGGGCGTGACGTTGAGTGCCGCGAGTGGCCGGTGCTCGGGATAGCGTGCGGTATCGCCGGTACGGTAGCTCCAGGCCAGCGCCAGCGAACCGACGTTCTCGCGGTTGATCTGCGCCAGCGATGAGTAATGTGTACCGCCGGAGTCGCCGCCGTAGTGCTGCCAGTCATCGCGGTCGCCGGCGGCAGCCGGCAACATCGCCAGCAGCATGAGGCCGGCCAGCAGGGAATGAAGGGTTTTCATGCGCGCACGTTTGCACGGCCGCGCCTGTCAGGCAAGCCCCGCCCGCGTGTCAGGCAGGCGGTGCGAGATATGAATGGAACACGCCCTGCGGATCGTATTTCTGCCGCAGCACCTGCAGACGCTGCCAGCTTTCCGGTGAATAGCAGAGCTGGATACGCTCGGGGTGCCGCTGGCCATCGACCTCATTGACGTAGTGACCCTTGGCCCAGGGATCCATGTAGCTGGCCGACTTCTCCAGCCAGCGATGGTAGTAGTCATCTTCCTTTTCATCGTCCCAGATGGCGAAGCAGCCGACGTAGTGCCGGGCGATCGAGGAATAGCAGGCATCGGCATGGGGCTTGAGGTTCAGGCCGTAGCTGGCGATGACGTGGCAGATCGGCGAGCGGGCGGTCCGGAAATGATCCGCCATGTCATGCAGGATCTTGCCGGGCTCGTCGGTGATTGCGCTCTCCGCCGCATAGCGCCCCATGTAGCCACCGGGCGTTTCCGTACTGAAGAACTTCGGGAACAGCTCCATCAGCGTGAAGGGCTGGTCCTCTTCCCGGACGGTGGCCTCGCGGGCAATCGGCGACTGCGCCAGCGGTGCCAGCATGGCGCGCGACTCCTCTGCGGAATAGCCGAAGGCAAACGCCGTCAGGAAGCAGATCTTGGATTTCTCCGGTGGCGCATCGGCTGGCGCTTCCGGGTTGTGCATCAACAGGGCGAGGATCTCGAGCCGGGGATCCTTGCCGGGTGCCAGCTTGTCCAGCGTCGAGGTCATGGTCGCCAGCTTGTCGAGCGGCAGGATGTAGGAACTGACGCGGATCGCCTTCGGCAGCGGATAGGCCTTGAGCTGGAAACGCGTCACTGCCGCGAACAGCCCGGGGCCGCCGCCGCGCACTGCCCAGTACAGATCCGGATTTTCCTGCGCGTTCGCGACGACGCGGCTGCCATCCGCCAGCACCAGCTCGGCACCCTCGATATTCAGCGTCGCCATGCCGCTGCGGTAGGTGTGGTTCCAGCCAATTCCGCCACCGAGCAGAAAGCCGCCCATGCCGACCGTCATGCAGTGGGCGGTAGGAAAAGTCAGGTCGTCCTCCGCGAGTCTTGCGACCAGCTGGATGGCTCGCACGCCGGTCTGCACCGACGCGATCTGGCGCTGCTTGTCGACCTTGATATCGGTGAGCGGGGAGAGGTCGAGACAGATGCCGCCATCGCGGAGCGAGGCACCGGTGGGATTATGGCCACCGCTGCGGATGGCGACCTTCAGCCGGTTCTGCGCGGCGTGGCGGACGATAGCCGCCACCTCCGCTTCGGAACGCGCCTGGACGATCAGGTCCGGATAGCGCTGCGGCTTGCTCCGGTGCCAGACCAGGGCCTGACGCAGGGACTCATAGCTGGCATCGCCGCGCGTGGTGATCTGGCCGGCAAAGCCCGGGATCGCAGCCTTTGTTGCGCTGCCAGAAGCGGCCGCCTGGCCGTTGCCAGCGCGCAACATGCCCAGGGCACCGATGGCACCCAGGGAAACCAGTTGTTTCAGCGCCATGCGGCGCGAGTTTGCTGAATGATCCATGCGTGGCACTCCTGCGAGCTGTGCGGACAGGTGCAGGATTCACCATGGCCACCGCCCGGCACAAGCCGCGATGCGCATCGACTGGCCTCTAAACGCGGGGCCATGCGCCCGGTGATTGCACCGCCTGGAAACTTGACGCACCATGCGAGAGCCCTGCCGATTCGGGACGACGATCATGCCAACCGCAGCGCCCGCATTGCCCCTGTCGCGCTTTACCGCGCTGGCCACCGACAACCCCCTGCGCGCCCGCGAGCATCTCTCCCGGCTGTTCCGCCCGCATCGCATCGTGCTCGGTGAACAGCACCAGGACATCGATTTCCGGCACAACCGCGTCGACCTCGGCGTCATGTCGATCAACAGCCTGCGCTACGGTTGCGAAGTGACCGTGCAGGCGCCGACGCCCGCCGATTCTTACCTGGTGAAGATCACGCTGCGCGGCGCGAGCGAAGTGAGCCAGGGCCGCGACAGCTACCGGACGGAAGCGGCCACGGTCTGCGTCCTGAATCCGACGCGCAATCTGGTCGACCACATGTCCGCCGACTTCGACATGCTCATCGTGCAGCTGGACGGCCCGGCGCTGCGCCTCGCACTGACCGAGAACTTCGGCATCACGCCGCACCAGCCGCTGGAATTCCTGCCGGTTACACAGGGCATCGATGGCCCTATCGGTGGCTTCGTGCGCCTGGTGCGCGCCATCTGCGCTGACCTCGACGCCGGCGGCAACAGTTTCTCCCGCGCGCAGGTCCGCACGCCACTCGCCCGGACGCTGATGAGCCTGGTGCTCACCGACCTGCCGCACAGTTACAGCGCCCGTTTGCCAACCGGCGATACGCCGCTGGCACCGCGCTACATACGCCTGGTCGAGGACTACATCGACGCACACCTGGCCGATCCGATCGGCCTCGACGACCTGCTGGCAGTCGCCGGCAGCAGCGCGCGCACGCTGCAGACGGGCTTCCTGCGTTATCGCGGCACCACGCCCATGCGCTTCCTGCGCGACCGGCGCCTCGATCATGCGCGCACGGAAATCCTGCGCCGGCCCGGCGTGCGGGTAACCGATATCGCGGTGGAGTGCGGCTTCAGTCACCTCGGCCGCTTCGCGCAGCAGTACTGCGCACGTTTTGGCGAGCCGCCGTCGCGCACACGCCGCTGAGAAGGACCACGGGTTTCGGCGTCGCGACTTTCAGCGTCGCGTCAGTCCGCTGATGTCGTAGTCGCGGAGATCGACCTGCCGGTAACTCACCCGCTCGAAGCGCGCCTCGTCCCCCGGCGGCACGGTTGCATCCATGCCGATCTTGGTCACGGTACCGCTCTTGCCGTCCTCGGCCACAGTGACCATGGGATTGAGGATATGGCCTTCCTCGCCGGGCAGGATCAGCAGCCCGGTGTCGGGATTGAAACGCGTCGTGATAGCCCAGTCGACATCGACCGGATCGTGGATGTCGACGTCGGCATCGACCACCACGACACGCTGCAGTGACCTGAAGACCGCGAATGCCTCGCGGATGATCGCCTGGCTGGCGCCCGGCGCAGCGGCCTCGACCTGGATCACCGCCGCGTAGAAACCACAGCCCCCCGGCGGCAGGAATACCGCTTTCACCTCCGGATGACGTGCCTTGAGGGCACGATAGATGGCGGCTTCGGCGGTCAGGCCCACGGTGTTCCAGACCTCCGGCCCCGACAGCACCGTGTGCAGGACCGGCGACCTGCGGTGGGTGATGGCCTTCACCTGCATGACCCAGCGCCGGTCCCGGCCGCCATAGAAACCGGTCACTTCGCCGAACGGCCCCTCGGGTTCGCGCAGGCCCGGCAGGACTTCCGCCTCGATCACGAATTGCGAGGTGGCGAATGCCGGCACATCCACCGTCTGGCCGCGGACCAGGTCGAGCGGCCGGCCGATCAGGTGGTGCGCGACGCAATGCTTGTTGTCACCGAGGCGCGGCAGTGCCGCCGCAAACCAGGAGGCAAGCCCGGTGCCGTTGCAGATGGAAACCTCCAGCGGCACGCCCCGCTCTTCCGCAAGCTGCACGTACTCACCGAGATGCCGGCCCGGGTCGATGAGGAAGCTCAGGCGGTCCTTGCCGGTCACCATCATGCGATGGACAGAGATATTGAGCCCGCCAGTGAGGGGATTGCGCGCCACCACCAGCGAGGCATCGAGATAGCGGCCGCCGTCTTTCAGCGCATGCTGCGGGATCGGCAGCGCATGCAGGTCAGGGCTGGCCGTGATGACCTCGTTGGCTGGCGCCTGCTCCAGCAGGCGTGAGGCAAAGGCGGCCGGAGCCTTTTTCCAGGCACCGACCGCATCGGCGATCGCAAACGGCACCTGCGGTGCAGGCAGGCCAAACAGCTGGCCAACCGTATCACGGTCAGCCAGCAGGCCGGACAGCACCGGGAAGCGGCTGCCGCGCACCCGCTCGAAGAGCACGCAACCGGCACCCTCGAGTTGCCTGGCGATCCCGGCCAGTTCAAAGACCGGATCGACCTCGGAACGCACCCGGACCAGCTTTCCGGCCCGGTCCAGAAAGTCGATGCAGGCATTCAGGTCTGAAAGCCGGTCGGCAACGCTGATGCCCGGATCATTCATGGCCGGCCTCGTCTACGGTGTCATGGGCAACTGCACGGTAATCCATTTCCATTCCGTGAGGGTATCGATGTCGATATCCGTACCCTCGCGGCCAAAGCCGCTGTCGCCGGTGCCGCCGAAGGGCACATGCGGCTCGTCATGAATGGTCGGCGCGTTGATGTGCACCATGCCGGAGTTGATCCCGAGTGCCATCGGCAAGGCCTTGTTGATGTCGCGGGTATGGATCGCCGCGCTCAGCCCGTAGGGCGTATCCCTGGCGCGCCGCATCGCTTCATCAGCGCTGTCCACCGGGTAGATCGAGGTAACGGGGCCGAAGGTTTCTTCCCGGCAGACGGTCATGCCCTCCTCCACGCCGAGCAGGATCGTCGGCCGGCAGCGGTTGCCGGACCAGCTGCCACCCGTCAGCACGCGGGCACCCTTGGCGACGGCGTCCTCGATGTGGTGCCGCACGCGGCGGCGCTGGCGTTCGGAGATGATCGGGCCGATCCAGGTCTGCGGATCGCGGAGGTCGCCGAGGCCATGCGCCTCGGCACGCGCCTTCAGCAGCGTGCAAAAGGGCTCGTAGACCGGACGCTCGACGTAGATCCGGCTGGCTGCCATGCAGGCCTGCCCCTGGAAGAAAAACACGCTGAAGGCAGCGGCATCGGCAGCCTGCTCGAGATCGGCATCCGCGAGCACGATCAGCGGACTCTTGCCGCCGAGTTCCAGGATCACGCGCTTCATCTGCGCGCCGCACAGGGCGGCGATGTGCTTGCCGACGCGGCTGGAGCCGGTGAACATCACCGCCTTCACCAGTGGATGCGTGGTGAGAGCATCGCCGATGCGGTCGCCGAATCCGGTGACGATGTTGAGCGCACCATCGGGCAGGCCGGCCTCCCGGTAGATGTCCGCCAGCGCATGCGCAATCAGTGGCGCTTCCTCGGAGGTCAGCAGTACCAGCGTGTTGCCGGTGGCGAGCGGCGTGGAAGTCAGCTTGGCATTCTTGAGCAGTGGCACATTGAAGGGCGAGATCGCCGCCACCACGCCGAGCGGCTGGCGCACGCTCATGCTGAAGCGGCCCGGCATGTCGGAGGGCAGCGTCTGGCCCGTCACCCGGCGCGCGGCGCCGGCGGCGGCGCGCAGGCAGCCGATGGCGTACTGGACCTCGAACTGCGCCTTGCCAACCGGCGAACCCACTTCATCGATCAGCAGATCCACCAGCGCCTGCCGGCGGCTTTCCATGATGCCGGCAGCCCGGCTCAGCCAGGCCTCGCGCTCGGCAGCCAGCGTGCGGCCATAGCTGCCGAAGGCGGCCTGCGCTGCCTGCACCGCGGTATCGACATCCTGCATCGTCGCCGCGGCGATGCGCGCCAGCACGGAATCGTCCTGCGGATTGAGATCCTCGAAGTATTCACCCGAGGCGGGGGCCACATGCCTGCCGCCAATCCAGAGCTCGTGGCGACCTCGATCGGCCGCCTGCGGGGTCTTGCTCACGTCCATACCTCCCGGCTCGTGTGTACCTGGAACAGTACACCTGCAGCATCACTGTAGACGCTGCCGGGCGGCCATGAAGGCCGGATTGCGCAGACTCAGCCGCCTTTGCGCACCGACGCCCTCAGCTCTCGGCACCCGGCCGGGGCGCCATTTTCGGCTGGTGCGCCACGTAAACGATCCCGGCAGCAAAGATGCACAGCATGATGCTGTTGGTGACGACGTAGTCGAAAGGCTTCAGCCAGATCTCGGAGTACAGGCCGAAATGCGCCGGCATCTCGGCCACGCCCCAGCCGACGATCCCGACCGGGATGCCATAGCGCACGGCATGCCCGACGCGGGGAATCTTGAGCAGTTTCCACAGGATATAGCCGGTCCATGCGGTCCACGCCACGTAGGCGACCATGATCGTGTTGTTGTCGAGCATATAGCCCACATAGAGCCAGAACTCATAGCAGGCCCAGGTCACGAAGATGGTCTCGATGGCGGTGATGCGACCGAAGCTGCGGCCGTTGTCCGAAGTCGGCATGCCCGGGTCGAAGTGCAGGTTGCGGTGCAGCCAGCGAATCAGGTTGCAGCGGGTCTGCCGGTTATAGATGCCGTAGAGCAGGAACAGGGCGAGCATGATCGGCATGGTCGCCATCAGCACGGTCGCGCCGGCGAAGATGGGCAGGCCGGTCGGGCTCGTGTACTCGGGGATCCGGAACATCTCGGCATAGAACTCGAAGGTGAACTCGAACCAGCCCACCCAGACCAGCAGGGCGCCGACGAAACCCATCCAGGTCGCCGGGACCTCGCTGCGCTTGAGCCCGGCCCAGATCAGGACGGCACCGATGGCCCCCACGCCGAGGCTTGCGATCTGCTCGTACTCGCCGAAGACGCCGCGGATGAAGGCCCAGGCCCCGTGACCCAGCCACTGGCTCAAAAAGGCGATGGTAAAGGCAACCAGGCCAGGGAAAGGCTTGCGGTAGATGAGGGCGGTCATGGGGGCTGCTCCGGAGGTATCCAGGGGGCATCAACTGCCGACCGGGCATTGAAGACACCGGCATCGACTGCGTCAACCGGCCGGACCGGAATAATTCCCGGCTGGCCGCGCAAATTCACGAAACCGGGTTTGTGCAGCATGGTTTTGCCAGCCTCCGGCAGCCGGCGGCGAGCCAGACGATTGGCGGTGGCCGGCAGCATCGCCGACAATCCGCGACCATCCATGGCAAGGCCGGCTACCGATATGAATGAGGCCCCACATTTGCGCTATCCGCTGGCGGACACCCTGCCGCCATCCGGCACGGCGCTGGACGTCGCAGCCGGGATCCGCTGGCTGCGCATGCCCCTGCCCTTTGCCCTCAATCACATCAACCTGTGGCTGCTGCGCGACCGGGACGAAGCAGGACGCGAGGGCTGGAGCATCGTCGATTGCGGCATCACGGATGAACACACCCGCGAGGCCTGGACCCGGGTGTTCGCCAATGAACTGCAGGGCTTGCCGGTGCTGCGGGTCATCGTCACCCACATGCACCCCGACCACATCGGCCTGGCTCACTGGCTCACGGAGCACTGGAACTGCCGGCTGTGGATCAGTGCGACGGACTGGTATGCGGCCCGCATGGCCAGCCAGTCGACCACCGGTGTGGGCGGCCAGCGTGCTGCGGACTTCTTTGCCAGCCACGGCCTCGTAGATCCCGACTCACAGGAGCAGATCCGGGCCCGCGGCCGCTACTACCCGACGATGGTGCCGGCGGTACCGGTGCAGTTCCACCGGCTGCAAGACAGCATGGAACTGCAGGCCGGCGAGCGCAGCTGGCGTTGCATCGCCGGCTACGGCCATTCCCCGGAACATATCTCGCTGTATGCGGAGGGCCTCTCCCTGCCCCAGCCGGTATTGATCTCCGGCGACATGCTGCTGCCCCGCATCTCGACCAATGTCAGCGTGTTCGAGAGCGAGCCGGAGGCCAACCCGCTGCCCCTGTATCTCGCCTCGATCCGGAAACTGGCCGGGCTGCCACGCGACACGCTAGTGCTGCCTTCACATGGCAAACCCTTCCAGGGTCTGCACGCGCGCATCGGGCAGTTACAGGCGCACCACGACGAACGCCTGGCCGTGACCCTGAACGCCTGCCGGGAACGCCCCTGTTCGGCTGCCGATCTGCTCGAACGGCTGTTCAGGCGCCGACTGGATTTGCACCAGACCACCTTCGCGATGGGTGAGTCGATCGCCCATCTGCACGCACTGTGGCAGGCGGGCCAGTTGCGCCGTACGCGCGACAGCGACGGCGTGCTGCGTTTTGGCGCCGTGTGAGCGGGCCGCGGTGCATTGCCGGGCGCCGCAGCCCGGTCAGGCACCGGCAGAACCGGGCTGTACAGCCGTCCGGTTCGCGCAAATCCCCAGGAAGGTGTATTTTATATACATCTATTCACGAAGAGATGCCTGGGCCACGCGAGGTACCAACCCATGAAGTCAATTCCAGAAGGTATCGTCCCGTACCGGCGGACTGCCGAGTTCAATGAAGAAAATGTATCGGAGATGTGGCTCAGGCCACACTCGACCAAGCGAGGACGATGGGCAAGGATCGTCGTGCTGGAGGGACAGTTGCTTTACGTCATCAATGGTGAGTCGATCGAAGAGATATGTCTCGATGCAAACACCTTTGGTGTCGTGGAGCCCGGCGTGGGTCACTTCATAAGGCCGCTCGGCAAGGTGCGCTTCTACCTCGAGTTCTACCGGCACGACCATTGAAAATCAGATTCAGACTGGTCCCTCCCGCTCACTTCAGCCAGCGACTGGACTTGTCGATCAGCTTCTTCATGTCCTGATTGCTCTGCGGCAGCTGGTCGGCCGGCAGGTCGAGATGGTTCGGCGGGACTTCCTGCCGGTACTGGTCGAACACGGGCTTGACGACCTCGAGCGGATAGCGCGGGATCGTCCGGCCCTTGCGGAACTCGGCGATCGGAATTTCCGCCTCGATGATGCCTTCATTGTTGCTGGGATCCTCGGCCAGCACCTTGCCCATCGGCGCGACGATCAGCGAGCCGCCACCGAAATTCGCCGGCACGCCTGACTCGGGCGGAAAGGTGATGTTGGACATCGCCGAATAGACATTGTTGTAGAGCGCGATGGCCTGCACATCGGTCTTCGAGAACAGGGTTGCCGTGCGCAGGATGATCTCCGCACCGCGCATCGCGTAGGCGGCAAACACGAATGGATCGAGTTGCACGGTACTAACCACGATATTGCCATACTCGGTCTGCAGGACCGGGAACTCCTCCTCGATGCCGTACTTCGCGCGGAACCGGTCGCGCACACCCTCGATCGTGGTGGTCGGAATCTCCTCGCCCGGATTCAGGCGCAGGATGTTGCGCGATTTCCAGTAGGCTTTCCTGAGCTTGCCGTCACGGCCGACAACCGCATTGAGACTGAGGATGTGGCCTGGCCAGTCCGGGTCGGTCGCGTAGCTGCCGAAGACCACATAGGTATCACAGGCCCTGGCCAGTTCACCGATGCGTGCGGTCTCCGCGCCGGGCACCTGGATGGTGAACTGCAGTTTCTCGGCGCGGGTTCCCGCGGAATAGCCGGTGAGCGGAAACTCGTTGAACAGGATGAAGTCCGGCTTCTTGCCCTTGGTGCAGGCCTGGTTGATCCAGTGCGCCATCCGCTCCACGTTGGTGGCCAGCCCCTCCTTGATGGAAGGTGCTTTTTGCAGGTTCACGGGCGAATGCTGCACGACCTTGATGACGATCACCGGCTTTTCCAGCGGCACGACCGGATAGCTGCCATCCGGCCGGACGAGCAGCGGGGCTTCCGGAGCAGCCGCTGCCGACAGGCTGAACATGCAGCTGATCACCACACCCGGAATGATGGCCTTCGCCCGGAAACGCTTCATGAGTGCCTCCAAAAAAGTGTCAGATTTATTTTCTCAGGACTTGCTGAAGCGGCCGATGAATTCCTGATCCATGCCGTACTCGCGAGCCAGGTCAGCAAAGAATTTGATGCTGACGGCATCGAGCCCCTTCTCCCGCGCAGCCCGCTCGGTATTGTCGATCACCAGCGTCCGAAAGGCCGGCGGCACCTCCATCAGCGCTGCTTCTGCCGCATCATCCCACGGCATGTTGGTCTTTGCATTGACGCCCTGATAGGCATTCTGCTCGTCCTTGAGCCGGTGCATGACGACGTTGGAGGTATCGCAATAAAAATAATCCAGTCGCCGCTCATCGCCCAGGCCCACGGGCAGGTTCATCGCCTTGATGCGCTCCGCCCGGCCCATCTGCTCCAGGCCCTCGTCCATGACGATCGCCTCGATATTGGCGATCACGATGGCGTTGCTGCGCTCGAGCCTGATGATCTGGTCGGCAGTGCACTCCATGATCTGCGGGCATTCCTCGATACTCGGCGGCCGGACCTTGCGTGACGGGACAGGGGTGAAAGCCGTGTGTTCCAGCTCGTTGATCCCTGCCGGCCAGAACCGCGCTGTCGTCATCATGTCATCGAGGTGATCCCAGCGCGGACAATTGATCACGAACTCCTTCGTTTCGCAGATGTTCTGGAAGGTGTGTGTATCCTGGCGAAAGCCCAGCATCATCTGCGGCTTGAAATGCATCACGTCCCACTGCATCACGAAGGAATACGGCGCCGCGTTGACGCGGCCCTGCTTATCGAGCGTGGTGATGATGGTGACCAGCTTGGGGAAGATCCATGCATCCGAATACCAGAACGGCCGGATCTTGACTTCAGCCTTCATGCGGCTTCTCCGTGAAGAGGTAGGGTTCCACCGTGCCGTTCATCTTCCTCGTCAGCGGCTGACCGCGACGGTCCAGCGCCCTGCCCATGGCAACCCGCACCCAGCCTTCACTGACGCAGTATTCCTCCACGTCCTGGCGCTCCTTGCCATTGAACCGGATGCCCACGCCACGCTCCAGCAAGGCGGCGTCGTAATGGGGGCTGCGGGGATTGGTGCTCAGGCGGTCGGGCATGGTTTCGGTCACGGCTTGCTCCATTTCTGCATTGGCTCCTGATGAGGTCGCGGCATCGGAACGCACCTCAGCGTGGTGTCCGCCAGACATCGCGGTAGTCATAGTCGGTGTCCAGGGCGAGATTGAGGCGATTATAGGACGCGAAGTCGCCAACCAGATGCACCAGCTGCACGACGCCCTTGTCGGTAAGCCCGCAGGCGCGGAGCCCGTCGACATCGGCATCGGTGACGCCTTTCGCGTCGGCATTCACCTTGAGTGCAAAATCCAGCAGCGTCCGCAGCCGCACATCATTGACGACCCCGACGCCGTCGCTGGCCAGCTGCCGCACATAGTCCTCGGCGGTGCCGAGCCCGTAGTTCAGGATCGTGCAGAACGCAGCCGTACAGTAGGGACAACCGTTGGCCCGGGACACCAGGATGCCAATGTGCTGGATCTCGGGCAGGGTGAGTTCCCCCTGCTCCCAGAGCACGCGCGTTGCGCCAAGCTTGGCCTTCAGGAATTCCGGGAAATTCATCTCCACGTAGAAGTGGTTTGGCACCGCACCTTCGACGCTGGTTACCCAGCTGAAGATTTCACGGATCACCGGGTCTTCGACCTGTTCAGGCCGGATGATGGCAACTCTGGCCATGATGCGCCTCGCTGTGAACGGGAACGAGGGACAGCATAGACGGCTTAACGGTGTGGCTCAAAAGTGCCGGTCCTTCGCCCGGCCGGTACCGGCCTTGATGGCGATAAGTGTCTGCAGCAGCCCGCTGAGGCGGAGGATCCCGTTGGGGGCGACGACAAGTTCCGGGAGCAGGAGGGTGACATCCAGCGTGGATGCCGACGCCGTGTTGATGATGGCCTGGCCGCCATTCGCCGAGCCCTGCGTCCCCGTCGCCACGGAACCGCCGCCGCCTGGCGTCTCGACGACCTGGTGCGACACGGCCGCCGTGTACGTCGTGGTCCCGACCACCGCCGCCAGGTTGGCCTGGACAAGGCCCCGGTTGAAGCTCAGCGCGGTGGCCGGCATCGGTGCCACGTCCAGCGAGGCGGTGACCGTCGTGCTCAGGAAGCCTGCCGGAATCACCCACGCACGGGTCGGGTCCGACAGTGGCGCGACATAGCGGATCTGCAGGAGGCTGAAGCCGGCGTAGGCGAGCGAATTGCCGTCGACGATGGACGATGCCGCCGCAAAGACGCCCGTGCCGAGGTCGGCTTGGGCCGCATAGCCCGCGCCGCTGGCCGCGGCAACCTGGGGGAAGGGCAGCTGCTGGCTCCCCGTCGCCGGCCCCAGGCCAGCAGCAGCGACGATCCGGTCAGCAGCAGCCAGCCGCTGGCGGGCAGCGGTATCGGCGTGACCGGGGTGCCGGCCAGCCAGTCGTAGCCACTGGTCGTGGAGATCTGCACATCAGCCGGGTTGCCGTCGACGTCGAACGCCTGGATGCCGAGCCACGTGACGGTATTGTCGAAGTCCGCGCTGGCGCTGCCGCCCGAACCGAGGGGCGTATCGGCGTCATCGACATTCACCCGCCAGTTCCAGAAGAGCTCGATGGGTTCGCCGGGGTTGAAGGACGCCGGGCCGCCGGACGCGGGCGCGGAGAAGTACGTGCGGTTGATCGGTCCGACGTCACCGAATTGTGGGACATCGCTGATCAGATTGTTGTAGATCTGGCCTTCCGCGATCAGTTCGATGACGTTGAGGTAGTTGAAAGGATTGCTCTCGCCGCCGTTCCCGCCCGCATAGCCCTGCGCCAGGAAGGCACTCATGAACCACCCGGCATTGGCAGATCCCGTGGCGGTGAGGTTGCCGCTGACGGCCACGCTGAAGTTCAGCGACAGCGGCCCGCCTGCATTGAGCGTGAACGTGTCGCGCAGGTTCAGCAGGCTGTAGGCCGCGAAGGACGGTTGCGCCGACTCGTTGCCGTCCACCGCGCTCGAGGCCCAGCTGCCGGCGGCCAGGCTCTTGATCTACCCGCCCGTGATGCTGGCGCGAACCGCCATGTTGCCGACCTGGCGCTCGATGCGCAGCTCCTCGCCGAGATCCAGCCCGCTGCCATACGACGGGTTGCCGGCCGTGACCAGCCCCGGGTAGATGCCTTCGGGATTGCCCGGCAGCGTCGGGTGATCGGCGGACTGGACATAAACCTGCGCGGCCAGCGTGGCCGCCTGGCCGGGTTCGTGGAGGAAGATGGCACCCAGCAGTACCAACATGGACGCGCCGCCACCGTGTGGGGCGCCACCCGGCCCACGCTGGCAGGTCCGTCGCCGTCGCCATCCGGCCAGCAGGCCCACGCCCGAAAGGAGCAGCCAGCCGGCGGCGGGTGCGGGGACCACCGTCGCGGTGCTCCAGTCGTATCCGCCCGTCGACGTGAGCTGTATGCCCGTCACCGGCTGCAGGTTGCCATCGAGGAAGTCGATGCCGAGCCAGGTGGCGGTCTGGTCCAGCCGGGCCGCGGCCGTCCCCGATCGGCCGTCGTTCGCGCCCGGATTGGGCGAGGCGTTGACGCCGAGGATCCAGTCGAGCGTGATCACCGTGTCGATGGGCAGGCGGACGTACAGGTCGAACAGCCCGAAGGGCGTGCCGAGCTGGCTGGATTCCGGCCCGAGTACGCCCCAGTCACCCACGTCGATCACGGTGCCCGCCGCGCTGGCGCTGCCTGGAACAGCTCCGAGTAGAACACGTCGTCGCCGGTCAGCCTGACGCGCGTGGACATGCTGGCGATGCCGTTGGTCGTGTAGTCCAGCTCGCCATCGATGAAGAACTGCAATCGGGCGATGGTGTCCGGTGCCCCGTCGCCCCCCGTCAGCGTGAAAGTGTCGCTGACGCGGGCTTCTGCCGTGGCGAAGAACGGCGTGAACGTGCTGGCCGGCCGTCGCCTCGACCGCGCTTTCTTCGAGCACCTCCGCTCGGGAGTGCTGCTTGCGCAACGCGAGTACGCCGAGGCCCGCCGGGCCGCGGAGCGTGCGATCACCATCGCCGCGGATTGCGCTACCCCGACCCAGGTCGCGCTGGTGCAGTGCGCGCTCGCGCAGGTGCTGGTACGGCAGGGGGCCTTCGCCGACGCCTGGCCACTGCTCGATGAGGTCGACCGCTTCGCGCGCGACTGCGCCGCGCCGCTGGTCGGCTTCGTCGCCGCCGTGGCCCGCGCCGACGGCTTGCTCGCGAGCGGCCAGCGTGATCGCGCGGTCGACGTACTCGCCGTAGCCCTGCCCGTCGCACGCGCCAACGACTGGTACAACTCCCACCCGTTCTGGCAGCCGGGCCCCGTCAGCCGGCTGTGCGCACTGGCGCTGGCGCGCGAGATCGAGGTGGAGTACGTGCATCGGCTGGTCCGCCGGCGCGGACTGCCACCGCCCGTCGCGGCGGATGATGCCTGGCCATGGCCGGTACGGATCCGCACGCTCGGTGCCTTCACGATCACGCTCGACGGCGATCGGCCGGTACGCAACGGCCCGCAGACCCGCCCGCTGCAGTTGCTCAAGGCCCTGATCGCGATAAATCCCGACGGGACCAGCACCCGGCTCCTCGCCGACGCGCTGTGGGGTGAGTCGGACGGTGACGCCGCCCTGCAT
Organism: Gammaproteobacteria bacterium; assembly: GCA_023383705.1. Lineage (GTDB taxonomy): Bacteria > Pseudomonadota > Gammaproteobacteria > Steroidobacterales > SHZI01. The sequence continues at coordinate 20,194 of JAHDYM010000040.1, forward strand.
GCGCTCGAGGTCAATCTCCAGCGCCTGCGCCGGCTCCTGGGCCGCGCCGATGCCCTGGTTCTGGACAGCGGCGTGCTGGCGCTGAACCGGCAGGTGTGCTGGGTCGACACGTGGACGCTCAATGTCATCGAGGGCCTCATCGAGCAGCGCGAGCCGGTACGTCCGGAGCGGCTGGTGCTGCGGCTGTTGCGCGCCTGGCAGGGCGAGTTCCTGCCGGGCCAGGAAACCGAGTGGGCGCTGGCGGCCCGGCAACGCATTGCTGCCCGGGCCGCGCGCGTCGCGGAGGGGCTCGGGCGCTGGCTCCGCGACGTGGGCTCGGGCGATGAGGCTATCGACCTGTATCGCCGGATCCTCGAGGTCGACCCGCTCGCGGAGACGGTCTGCCGGCAGCTGATGGCGGCACTCGCTGCAGCGGGCCGTCACGCCGAGGCGCTGCTGGCCTATCAGCGCTCGGCGCAGGCGATCACGGCGCAACTGGGCTGTCCGCCGTCACCGGCGATCCGCGAGCTGGCCGAGCAGCTGTGCCGCGAGGCCGGGACTCCGGCCATGATCAGGCCCTGACCTCCTTGCGCCGTACCAGCCCGGCAAGTCCGACCAGCCCCGATAGAAACAACCACGCGGCCGCCGGCAATGGCACCGTTGCCAGGGGAGCACCCAGGTCCACCCAGTACACGGCAGAACCCGTGCCGCTGCCCGCGGTGGCCGCCAGATAGCGCCCGTCAGCGGACAACGCAGCCACATCTCGGAATGCTGGACTGCTGTTCTCGTCAATGCCGGCGGCGATCAGCAGCGACGCCAGGGTTCGCCAGCCGTGGCCTTCGTCCCAGATGGCAGCGGTGCTCACGCCACCCACGTTGAACATGCCGCCCGCAAAGACTCCATCGGCCGTCGTCGCATAAATGACGGAGCTGTTGAAGCCGGCATCAAGGACCTGCAGGCCGTCCTCCAGAGTCCAGCGGAAGGCGTGGCTCTGGGGGGTTGCCCCGAACACTGTCTCGCCGTCCTGGGACACGGCATAGGCAGCACCGGTCGTGCAGCAGAGATCCGTCGTCAGTGCCGTCATCTGCCAGGTTTCTGTCGCGCCATTCCAGACCCAGCTTACCGCCTGGTTCTTGCCCCCAACCCGGCCGGTACCGACGATGACTGATCCGTCACCGCTCAGGTCCCAGGCTCGGCCGATGGAGGGAAGGCCAGTCGGATCTCCGGAAGCGTCCCAGACCAGAGCCTTCGCCCCGCCATCCTGGGTGCCAGCGGCGGTCGCGCCATCGTCAGACAGAGCAATGGCGCCAAGCCCCGACGACGTGACCGAACCGTTCAGGTCCGGCAGATCGCTGAAACCATCGACAATGGAGTAGCGGTAACTGTCGTTTACCCTGCCCCCAACCATGGTGGACCCGTGCCCGGAGATCCCGGAGAAGCTGCCGAGTCGCCCGGGCACCTCGACGAATCCCTGGGTGGACGTCCAGTAGGTTGGTGGTGTCAATGCGCTGCCGGGGGCTACGACGGTCTGGCCGTCGTAGGAAATGGCCGTGCCAAGACTGCCACTTCCGGTGAACTGATCCAGAAGAACGGCCTGGGCAGCCTGGAGCGGTGTTGTCAGGAAAACGGCAAGAAATAATCCTGCCAGCGCTGCAATGGCTCTGTTGGCGGGCACTGGAACTGCGGCGGGGATCGCGGTCTTGCCGGGCGGGCACGGGTCGTTAACGCAGATTGCGTTCTCGTCTCGGGCGCAGATGATGCGCATCTTGTTCTCCTTATGTCATCCGGGCTCCGGACAATTCTCTGGAACCCAAGCAGGCGGCGGGCGCCGGCGCATGAGGACAGAACGCCATCGGGACCCCGCCGCAGCACTGCAGGCTGCCGCCCCGGGCAAGGGCAGATGATCTTTCAGGGATGGGTAGTTGTTACATACCTGGCCGGATATCGCAACACTTCGGTCCCGGATACCGGCCCGGACAGTAGCGCGCCAACGGTTCAGGCAGCCGGGACCCGCGGCCGCCACGCGTGTCGGCTGAGATTCCCCCGGCGCCGCTGACGCCAGACCTGACAAAACTCGCCGCTACTCCCGGAATTCTGGTACGGCATGCAGGTCAACTGTGACTTGTGGCAGGCCAAGAAACAGTTCCGCGGCAAGGTGCGCCCGATTGTCCAGCACGATCGCACGGCCGCCTGACCCTTGCCCTTCGCGTTTACCCAACAGACGGACCGGGCAAATAAGAATGCGATTGCACTTACCGTGCACTTACGGAAATCGGGTCGAAAATGGGCGCTACGTAAGTGATTGATTAGATGGTGGTGATGGGTAGAGTTGAACTACCGACCTCAGCATTATGAGTGCCGCGCTCTAACCAACTGAGCTACATCACCACACGGGGGGCGGAATTGTCTT
>JAHDYM010000041.1 GCA_023383705.1 Gammaproteobacteria bacterium
CGGTGACCGAGTCCATGCAGATCGGCGACGAGGTCACCCGTCACCTGGGCCTGAAACTGACATGAGCGAACGGATTCCCACGCTGATCGTCGGCGGTACCGGCTATGTGGCCGGTGAACTGCTGCGCCTGGTCGCCGGCCACCCGCAGCTCGACCTGCATGGTGTGTCCTCGGAAACCGCAGCTGGCACCGCGGTCAACACGGCCTTTCCGCACCTGGCCCCGCAGCTGAAGGCCGAAGGCTTCATCACCCAGGCCGATCTCGCCGCACGCATGACGGCGCCGCGGATGGCGCTGTTCGCAGCGGCACCACATGCCGTGAGTGCGGGGGTGATCGCGACCATGCTGGAGGCCGCCGCAGCCCGGCAGTGCCAGCTCACGATCGTGGATGTGTCCTCGGATTTCCGCTTCCGGGACGCGGCCGATTTCCAGGCCGTGTACAAGACACCACACGGCGCGCCGGAACTGCTGCCGCTGTTCAGCTGCGCATTGCCCGAGCATGTCCAGGGAATTCCCGGCCCGCATATCGGCCACCCGGGCTGCTTCGCAAGCTCGATGCTGGCCGGCATGGTGCCGATGCTCAAGCTCGGACTCTGCGAGCCGCAGGTCTATGCCACCGGCATCACCGGCAGCACGGGTGCCGGCCGCACACCGACGGCGACCACGCATCACCCGGAGCGGCACTCGAACCTGTTTGCCTACAACCCGCTGCGGCACCGGCATGCGCCGGAGGTCGTGCAGGTCTGCGCGCAGCTCACCGGGGTCACGCCGGAGCTCAATTTCGTGCCGCATTCGGGACCCTTCGCGCGCGGCATACACATGACGCTGCAGGCACGGCTCAAGGCACCGCAGACCAGCGACCAGTTGCGCGACCAGTTCGCCAGCTTCTATGCCGGCTGCGAATTCGTGCGGGTAGTCGATGGCCTGCCGAGGATCAAGGACGTGGCCGGCAGCAACTACTGCCATATTGGCGTGGAAAGCTCCGGCAGCAGCGTGGCCGTGATGGTGACCATCGACAATCTCATCAAGGGCGCTGCCGGCGGCGCGGTGCAGTGGATGAACCGGCTGCTCGGCCTGCCGGAAGCGGCCGGCCTCGACGCACCCGCACCTGGCTGGATATGAGTTTGGCTGGACCTGAACGATGAACCACGCACAACAGTCCGAAGCACGGCACCTGCTGCAGGTCTATGCACAACTGCCCATCGAGGTGGATTCAGCCGAGGGCGTTTACCTGCACAGCGGTGCGCGGCGGATCATCGACTTCTACGGCGGCCACGCCGTGGCAGCGCTCGGCTACGCACATCCGGACCTGCTGGCCGCGCTGCGCCGGCAGGCGCAGGACATGTACTTCCAGAGCAACGCGGTGGCGCTCGAAGTGCGCGCACAGGCCGCCGATGCGCTGGTGGGCATCGCACCGGCCGGACTCAGCCGGGTGTTCTTCGCCAACAGCGGCGCCGAAGCCAACGAGAATGCGCTGCGCATCGCCTGCCGGACCACCGGCCGCGCACGGATACTCGCGCTGGAACACGGGTTCCACGGCCGGACGGCGGCCAGCGCCGCAGTGACCTGGGGCGCGGCGAAGAGCTGGTACGGTTTTCCGCGCGCGCCCTTCGACGTGGATTTCATCCCCCGCGACGATATCGCGCGCGCCGAAGCGATGATCGATGGCGAGACCGCAGCCGTCATCCTCGAAGTGGTGCAGGGCCTCGCCGGTGCCTACGACCTCGATCCCGCATTCGTGACGGCGATCGCCGCTGCCTGCAGGCGGCATGGCGCGCTGCTGATCGTCGACGAGGTGCAGAGCGGTGTGGGCCGGACCGGTGCCGCGTTCGCGGCCGAACTTTACGGGCTGCAGCCGGACATGCTGACCACCGCCAAGGCGCTGGGCGGCGGCTTCCCCTGCAGCGCGCTGCTGCTCACCGAAGAACTGGCAGCCAGGCTCAAGTCCGGCGATCTCGGCACCACCTTTGGCGGCGGGCCGATGGCCTGCGCGCTGGTCAGCACGGTGATCGAGGTGATCAGGCGCGACCGGCTGCTGGAAAACGTCCGCACGCTGTCGGCCGAACTGCAGAAAGCTGCGGTTACCGGCCCGGTCACCGCCGTGCAGGGTCGCGGCTTCCTGCTTGGCCTGCGCTGCAAGCGGCCGGCAAAAGACGTGCAGGCCGCGCTGCTGGCGCGCGACATACTGGTGGGCACGAGCTCGGACCCGGCTGTGGTCCGGCTGTTGCCGCCGCTGACGCTCGAGCGCCAGCACGTGCAGACGCTCTGCGCGGCGCTGGCTGACATAGGCTGAACAAGGGAAGATCCATGGCTCTCAAGGTATTCAACGACCTCGCTGAACTGAGCATTCCGGAAGTCGAATCGCTGCTCAAGCTCGCCCGCCGCCTGCAGACCAAACCCGAACCGCAGGCGCTGGCCGGCAAGGTGCTGGCGCTGCTGTTCCTGAGTCCCTCGCTGCGCACGCTGTCCTCCTTCCAGGCCGCGATGATCCGGCTCGGCGGCGGCTCCTTCGTGATCTCGCCGGACATGTCGATACATGGCCTGGAGACGCGCTCGGGCATCGTCATGGACGGCGTGGCGGCAGAGCACCTGCGCGAAGCGATCCCGGTGATCAGCTCCTATGGCGATGCGCTGGGCATCCGCGCCTTTGCCAATCGCGTGAGCCTGGCCGACGATCTGGCCGACAAGGAATTCATGGCGATGCGCGAGCTGGCGACGGTGCCGCTCATCAACATGGAGTCAGCCATCCAGCATCCCTGCCAGAGCCTCGCCGACTGGAAGACCATGGACGAACTCGGCATCCCGAAGCAGGGCGGCAAGTTCGTGCTGTCCTGGTCGTGGCATCCCAAGGCCCTGCCGCTGGCGGTGCCCTCTGCCACGCTGCACATGGCAGCCATGCGCGGCATGGACGTGACGGTCGTGCGCCCGGATGGTTTTGCGCTGCCGCCCGCGATCATGGCCAAGGCCGAACAGGCCGCGAAGCTGTCCGGTGGCTCGGTACGCGAAACCAGCGAACGCGCCGAAGCCTACGAAGGCGCGCACGTGATCTACGCCAAGGAGTGGGCCTCGACACGGCACTACGGCGACCGCGTCGGCGACCAGAAACTGCGCGAACAGCTGCAGGACTGGATCGTGGATGAACCGTGCTTTGCCAAGGCGCAGCCGGATGCACGCTTCATGCACTGCCTGCCGGTACGGCGCGGTGTCGCGGTAACCGACCGCATCCTCGACGGGCCGCGCAGCGTGGTGATCCACGAAGCGCAGAACCGCATGTGGGGACAGATGGCCGTGGTCTACCAGATGATGGGCCCCGGCGCCTGACAACAGCTACCAGCAGGAACATGACCATGCAGAACACCCACCAGCGCGACGTTGTCGTCTCTGCCCTCAAGCACGCGGCACCCTACATCCGCCTCTACAAGAAGAAGATCTTCGTGTTGAAGGCCGGCGGCGAGGTCTTTGCCTCGGATGCGGCCACGCATCACCTGCTGGAGCAGGTCGCCCTGCTGCACCAGGTCGGCATCCGCGTCGTGCTGGTGCACGGTGGCGGTCCGCAGTCCACCGAACTCGCGCAGGCGCTCGGCGTGCCGACGCGCATGGTCGGCGGCCGGCGGGTGACCGACAAGCAGACACTGGATGTCAGCACCATGGTCCTCAACGGCCAGGTGAACACGCGCATCCTGGCTGCCTGCCGCGAGCTGCACCTGCCGGCGGTCGGCATCAGCGGCGTCGATGGCGGGCTGATCAAGGCGCACAAGCGGCCACCGGTGACAGTCGAAGGCCACGATGGCGGCCCGGTGGATTTCGGTTTCGTCGGCGATATCGACTCGGTCGATCCCGACGTGGTGCGGGCCCAGCTCGACAACGGCCTGGTGCCGGTCGTCAGCCCGCTGTCGGCGGATGATTCCGGCACGGTGCTTAACATCAACGCCGACACGGTCGCTGCCGCACTGGCCACCGCGCTCGGCGCCTCGAAGCTGATCCTGACGATGGGCGCGCCGGGCATCCTCGAAGACCGCAACGACCCCTCCTCGCTGGTCTCCTACCTCGACCTCGATGACCTGCAGGAACTGCGCAGGAACGGGTCACTGGCCGAGGGCATGCTGCCCAAGGCGCGCGCCATCGAAGCGGCGGTGCGTGGCGGCGTGCCGCGTGTGCACCTGATTTCCTACAAGGTCCGCGACAGCCTGCTGCTCGAGATCTTCACCAATGAAGGCACGGGCACGCTGGTCGTCGAGGATACCGATACGCTGACGCCTGAAGAGCAGGAAGCCGGCGCCTGAACGCCGCATTGGAGCGCGTGCCATGAAACGTCTCTGGGACAAGGGCGAGCCGCTGGATGCGCGGATCCTGCGCTATACAGCCGGTGAAGACCATCTGCTCGACGCGCGGCTGGTCGCCTACGACGTACAGGCCTCCATCGCCCATGCGCAGATGCTGCACGCCCGGAAGCTGCTGTCCGACACCGACCTGTCGGCCATCGTCAGCGGCCTGGAGCTGCTCGGCGTGGCACACGCGGCCGGCGAGTGGCAGATCAGCCTCGAGGAAGAGGACTGCCATACCGCGCTGGAACGGCGCCTGACGCAGGCGATCGGTGAAGCAGGCAAGCGCGTGCATCTCGGCCGCTCGCGCAACGACCAGGTGCTGACGGCGCTGCGCCTCTATCTGCGCGATGCCGCCGCCGGCCTCGCCGAGGCGGCCCTGGACGTCGCCACTGCGCTGGACGAACTCGCCGCCCGGGAGCGCGACACCGACCTGCCCGGATATACCCACATGCAGCAGGCCATGCCGAGCTCGGTATCGCTGTGGGCGGGCGGTTTTGCCGCCGAACTGCGCGACGATGCGGCCGGCATCGAAGCCAGCCGGCGGCGGATCAACCGCAACCCGCTCGGCAGCGCGGCCGGCTACGGCGTGCCAGGCCTGCCGATCGACCGCGAAGCGACGCGGCGCAGCCTGCACTTCGACCAGGTGCACGAACCGGTGACGGCCGTGCAGATCTCGCGCGGCAAGGCCGAGGCCGGCCTGGTCTTCGAGCTGTGCCTGCTGACGCAGGACCTCGGCCGGGTCGCTGCCGACCTGCTGATGTTCTATACGCAGGAATTCCGCTTCATCAGCCTGCCGGACAACATGACGACGGGCTCCTCGATCATGCCGCAGAAGCGCAACCCGGACGTGCTCGAGCTGGTGCGCGGTGCCGGGCCCACGCTGCAGGCGGCGCTGCTCGAGATCATCGGCCTGCCGGCCAAGCTCGGCTCGGGCTACCAGCGTGACCTGCAACGCATGAAGGCGCCGCTGTTCAGGGCCATCGACCTCGCCGGTGATTCGGCGCGCGTGATGGCGCAGCTGATCCGTGGCCTGCACTTCCTGCCGGAGAACATCCGGATGGACGATTCCATCCACGCAGCCGGCCGGGCCAACCGGCTGGTGCTGGAGGAAGGCCTGAGCTTCCGCGAGGCCTACCAGCGCGTGGCGGCAGAACTGGCAAAGAAGCGGCAAGGCTGATGCACGCCGTGCTCGCCGGGCAGCCGCCGTATACTGGGCGCATGTTGCGCACGGCTACCCTGCTGGTCATGAGCCTCGGCCTCGCCGCCTGCGGCATGAAGGGCGACCTTTACCTGCCGCCGGAAACGCCGGACGACAGCATCGCGGCCCCTGTGCCCGACACGACTGAACCGGCCGGCGAAAACGAGCGCAGGACCATCCCGGCCACGCCTGATCCCGCGCTGGCGCGCTGAGGGGCGGCGCCGCGCATGCCCAGCCCGCGCCGCCTCGTCCTGATCGACGGCAACTCCTATCTCTATCGCGCCTTCCATGCCCTGCCGCCGCTGAGCACGTCGCAGGGGCAACCCACCGGCGCGATCCTCGGTTTCCTCAACATGCTGCGGCAGGTCCGGCGCGTGCACTCGCCGGACCTGATCGCCGTGGTGATGGACGCGCCGGGGCCGACATTCCGCGACGAGCTCTACGCGCACTACAAGGCCAACCGCGAGGCGATGCCGGACGACCTGCAGGCGCAGATCCCGCCGCTGATGGAGATGGTGCGGGCACTCGGCATCACCTTGCTGCGTGAACCCGGCGTCGAAGCCGACGATGTGATCGGCACGCTGGCGAAACGGGCCTGTACCGCCGGACTCGAGACCCTGATCGCGACCAGCGACAAGGACATGTCGCAGCTCGTCAACGAGCACATCCGGGTCTTCGATGGCATCAGTGGCCGGATGCTGGATCCCGCCGGCGTCCTCGACAAGTTCGGCGTGCCGCCGGAACGGATCATCGACTGGCTGACCCTGGTCGGCGACAGCTCGGACAATATTCCCGGAGTGCCCAGCGTCGGACCCAAGACGGCGGCGAAGTGGCTCACTGAATACGGCAGCCTCGATGCGCTCGTCGCCCGCGCCGACGAGATCAAGGGCAAGGTCGGCGAAAAACTGCGCGCGCACCTCGGACAACTGCCGCTGTCGCGCCAGCTCGCCACGATTCACTGCGACGTGCCCTTGGCGCAGAAACCGGAAGACATGCAGCCCGGCGCGCCCGACCTGGAGGCGCTCACGCGGCTTTCGGCACAACTCGAGATCCGCAGCCTGCGGAAGGGCATCGAGCCGGCCACCGACCAGGCTGCCGCTGACAAGCCGGCCGCGGAGGCTGCTGCCGAAGCGGCTGCCGGGGTGCCGGCAAGAGGCGCCGATCCGGTCGCGCGCAACTACCAGACCATCAGCAGCGCCGAGCAGTTCGCCGCCTGGTTCCGGCGCATCGAAGGCGCGGCACTGGTGGGCTTCGACACGGAAACCACCAGCCTCGACTACATGCAGGCGGAAATCGTCGGGCTGTCCTTCGCGCTGGATGCCGGTGACGCGGCCTATCTGCCGCTCGCGCACCGCTACGTCGGCGCGCCGGACCAGCTCGACCGCAGCGAAACCCTGGCAAGGCTCAAGGGCTGGCTGGAGAACCCGTCGGCACACAAGGTCGGCCACCACCTGAAGTACGACGCCCATGTGCTTGCCAACCACGGCATCCGCCTGGCCGGCATGCGCCACGACACCATGCTGGAGTCCTATGTGCTCGACAGCACGGCGACCCGCCACGATCTCGACTCGGCGGCGAAGAAGTACCTCGGTGTCGACACCATTCACTTCGAGGATGTGGCCGGCAAGGGCGCGAAGCAGATCAGCTTCGACCAGGTGAGCGTCGAGCAGGCCAGCGAATACGCGGCGGAAGATGCCGACATCACGCTGCGCCTGCATCATGAACTCTGGCCACGGCTCGCTGCCGTGCCGGGCCTCATCGAGTTGTACGAGAACATCGAGCAGCCGCTGGTGCCGGTGCTGACGCGCATGGAGGAAACCGGCGTGCTGGTCGACACCCGCCTGCTGCGCACCATGTCCGGCGAGTTCGCGGAGAAGATGGCGGCGCTGGAAAAGGCCGCGCACGAGGAGGCTGGTCACCCCTTCAACCTGAATTCACCGAAGCAGCTGCAGGCCGTGCTGTTCGACGAACTGAAGCTGCCGATCCGCCAGTACACGCCGACCAGACAGCCATCCACCAACGAGGATGCGCTGGCCGAACTTGCCGATGAATACCGGCTGCCACGGCTGATCCTCGACTACCGCTCGCTGAGCAAGCTGAAGTCCACCTACACGGACAAGCTGCCCGGGCAGGTTTGCCCGCGCACCGGGCGCATCCACACCTCGTACCACCAGGCCGTGGCGGCAACGGGCCGCCTGTCCTCGTCCGATCCGAACCTGCAGAACATCCCGATCCGCTCCGAAGAGGGCCGGCGCATCCGCCAGGCGTTCATCGCGCGCAAGGGCTGCGTGTTGCTCGCGGCCGACTACTCGCAGATCGAGCTGCGCATCATGGCGCACCTCTCCGGTGACGAAGGACTGCTGAAGGCTTTCGCCGAGGACCGCGACATACACCAGGCGACGGCGGCCGAGGTATTCGGCACGCCGCTTGCGGAAGTGACCGCCGACCAGCGTCGGTCGGCAAAAGCGATCAACTTCGGCCTGATCTACGGCATGTCGGCCTTCGGCCTGGCCCGGCAGCTCGGCATTAGCCGCGAGGATGCGCAGCGCTACGTCGAGCTCTACTTCCTGCGCTACCCGGGCGTGAAGGCCTACATGGAGCGGACCCGGGCCCAGGCCCGCGAGCAGGGCTACGTGGAAACCGTGTTCGGACGGCGGCTCTACCTGCCCGATATCAGTGCGCGACAGGCAGCGCAGCGGCAATACGCCGAGCGCAGCGCGATCAACGCGCCGATGCAGGGCACCGCCGCAGACATCATCAAGCGGGCGATGATCAGCACCGATGCCTGGCTGCAGCAGAGCGGCAGCGGCGCGCAGCTCATCATGCAGGTGCACGATGAACTGGTGCTGGAAGTACCGGCGGAAAACCTCGCTGCAGTCCGCAGCCAGGTCGTGGCCCTGATGTCCGGGGCGGCCGAGCTGCGGGTTCCGCTGCGGGTCGATGCCGGACACGGCGCCAACTGGGACGAAGCCCACTGAAATCGCCGCCCTGCGGCGGGAACTCTGGCCAACGGCGTCAATCAAATCCGGCAAGCAAGCTGCTTCGGGCCGTCCCCCAGAGCCCGAAGCCCGAGCCGGTTACCCCTGACCGGTTGTGCTGGTTGGCCCCGGGCGCTCCCCCCCCCTGCGCCCGGGGCCGTTTTGGTTCTGGCGACAGTTTTTCCGGTGAGCCTGCGCCGGCCAGCCCTTTTCAGCTCGGTGGCCGCGCCTCCAGCATCGCATCGAGGTGCTGCCGCGCCTCATCGAGGCCGAGTTTCCGGGTCGCCGAAAACAGCTGCACCGTCACGCCCGGACCCAGTTCCTCACGCCCCCTGGCCAGCGCCTCGGTGGCTTCCTTGCGCGAGAGCTTGTCGGCCTTGGTCAGCAAGACATGGATCGGCCCGTCCAGCGAGTGCGCCCACTCCAGCATCTGCCAGTCGATATCGCCGAGCCCGCGCCGGCTGTCGACGACCAGGATCAGGCCCGCGAGGGAATCGCGCGCATGGAAGTAGTCATCGAGCAGCTGTCGCCAGTGGTCGCGCATCTCCTTCGAGACCCGCGCATAGCCGTAGCCCGGCAGGTCGATCAGCCGCCGTGAATCGTCCAGCGCAAAGAAGTTGATGAGCTGCGTGCGCCCGGGAGTCTTGCTGGTGCGGGCGAAATCGCGGCGGTTGAGGATGGCGTTGATCGCACTGGACTTGCCGGCATTCGAGCGGCCCGCAAAAGCGACTTCACGGCCCTGGTCAGGGACGAACTGCGCAGCGCGTGCGGCGCTGGTGATGAAACGGGCTGCGGGATACAGGGACATTTGCCGGGGAATGGAGCCAGAATTTTTTCGTGTACAATGCGGCGCTGCCCGAGTCTAGCACGTGACTCGCCCCCGTTTTTCCTTGCAGAACAAGCTTATGGACACCGCAAAAACCCCGCGCCAAACGATTTCCCTGCGTCGCTTTCTCGCCTGTGCCGGCGCCCTCGCCGCCAGCCTGGCGCTGCTCGGGCCGGCACATGCGGCCGGCTCGGCCGAAGCCGGCCAGGCCCGCTCGATCGTCTGTGCGGGTTGCCATGGTGTCGACGGCAACAGCTTCAATCCCGAATGGCCGAGCCTCGCCGGCCAGAACGCAAACTATCTGGTCAAGTCCATGCAGTCCTTCAAGGATGGCAGCCGGCAGAACGTGCTGATGAACGCCCAGGCTGCGGCCCTGAGCGAGCAGGACATGCAGGACCTGGCTGCCTGGTTCAGTTCGCAGAAACTGGCCAGCAAGACGGCTGATCCGGCGCTGGTCAGCAGCGGCGAGCGCCTGTTCCGCGGCGGCAACAAGGCCAGCGGCGTGCCTGCCTGCGCCGCCTGCCACGGCCCCGCCGGTCAGGGCAACACGGCTGCCGGCTGGCCGGCGATCGCCGGTCAGCACGCCACCTACTCCGGCAACCAGCTGATTGCCTATCGCAGCGATCAGCGCACCACCGATGGTGATACCCGGATGATGCGCAGTGTTGCCGCCAGGCTGACCGACGAAGAGATCAAGGCAGTCACGGCCTACGCGCAGGGCCTGCGCCCCTGACCAACATTCCGGCAGCTTTCCTGGAGTCCGAACCATGCAGCAGCTTCGCCTTGTCCTGATCGTCGCACTGCTGGGCCTGCTTGGCGCCTGTGGCAAGGCGCCGGAAAGCCAGTCGCCGGCAGCCGACAGCGCCCCGCCGGCTGACAGTGCCGCAACCATCGCCGCACCGCCGACTGCAGCGGAGCCGGTCGCCGCAGATGCGCCAACTGCAGAAGCCGTGGCCGCTTCGGTCGATGAAACGGTTGAACCCGCCGCACAGTCACCGCTGCCGGCCCGGGACATCGTGCTGCCAAAGAACGATCCGCCGGCCATCCAGCAGACCAACTGGCAATACAAGGAAGGCGATTACTACTCCACGCTGACGGCCGCACAGGGCGGCAGCAGTGCGGCTGGCCAGATCGAAGTCGCCGAAGTGTTCTGGTACGGCTGCGGCCACTGCTACAACCTGGAGCCGGTGATGGCCGACTGGGAAAAGCGGCTGCCGGCTGACGTCAACCTGGTGCGCATCCCGGTCATGTGGAACCCGACCAACGAGATCCATGCGCGGGTGTTCTATACGGCCGAGGCGCTCAACAAGCGGGCGCAGATCTCCCCGGCGATGTTCAAGGCCATCCATATCGACAACAAGCCGATGACCGAAGAACCGGCCATCCAGAAGATGTTCGAGGAATACGGCGTTTCAGCCGAGACCTTCAACAAGACCTTCCGTTCATTCGCGGTCGAAAGCCAGCTGCGCCGCGCCCGCGATCTCACCACCAAGTATCGCGTCAAGGGTGTCCCGCTGCTGGTCGTCAACGGCAAGTACCTGACCGACGGTCCGCAGATCAAGAGCCACGACGACCTGCTGGCCGTCGCCGAGGAACTGGTGCAGCGCGAGCGTCAGCGCCCCTGAGCGTCGGGGCTTCAGAAGCCTGAGTCTTTGCGCTCAGGCGTGGGCATGGGCGGCGCAGGCCTCGCAGTTCACCCAGCCGGAATTCCCGTCCGCATAGTGCTCTTTCTTCCAGATCGGCACGCGGTGCTTCACTTCGTCGATGATGTAGCGACAGGCGGCAAACGCAGCGTCACGGTGCGCCGCTGATACGCCCACCCAGACCGCCAGCTCACCGATGTCCAGTTCGCCCAGCCGGTGGATGCACCGCGCATCGCCGATATCGAAGCGCGCCAGCGCCTCGGCGATGATCCGCTCGCCTTCCTTGACGCCCAGCTGCTCGTAGCCCTCGTACTCGAGGCGCAGCACGCCGGCGCGGCCCTCGTTGTGGTTGCGCACCCAGCCCTCGAAGCTCGCATAGGCACCAGCCGCCGGATCGGCAAGCTGTGCCCGGCATGCAACCAGGTCGACCGCACCGCGACTGAAATCGAAGCGCTTCATCCGCCGGCCACCGGCGGGATGAACACCACCGAGTCGCCATCCCGCAGCGGCGTGCTCCACTCGCAGAACTCGTCGTTCACCGCGACCTTGAGATGCCCGAGTGCCGGAAAGGCATGGCGCCGGTCGAGTTCGGCATAGAGATCGCCGACCGTCGCGGCCGGCGTGGACAGCGCCTCGTGCGTGCAGCCGACGTGCTCGCGCAGGATCGCAAAGTATTCGACGCGGATCTGGACCATGGACCGCAGTTTAGCCCAGGCTGCGCTCGATGCGCGCGAGCTCGGCCGGCGTGTCCGCATCGAGCGCCGCCGAGGGCATCGGCACCGCCGTGCGCTGCGCTGCGCTTTCGAGCACGGCCCGCGCGCCCTGGTCGCCACGGAGTGCGTCGAGCTGCGGCCACACCGCACGCGGGAAGATCGCTGGCGGCGCCGGATGGGCGTCGAACTCGGCGGTAGCCATCAGTTGCGGTGCCGCACGCCAGGCGCTGACCAGCCGGAACAGGTCTGCCACCGTCACAGCCGGCAGGTCGCAGGGCATGACGAGCACCGCATCGGCCCCGGCCGGCAAGCCGCGTATGCCACAGGCCAGCGAGCTGCCCAGACCGCTGGCCCAGTCGGGATTCACCACCACCGCCACGCCATCGGGCGCGAGCAGCTCGCGGATCGCCGGTTCTGCCGCCCCCACCACGACATGCAGGCCGGCCGGACAGAAGGCGTCGAGGAGCCGGGTCGTATGGCGCACCAGCGGCACACCGCGAAACAGCGCCAGGGGTTTGGGGCTGCCAAAACGCAGCGAGGCACCGGCCGCGAGCACCAGGCCGGCGAGTTGCGGGGCATGCCGGTTGGCGTTCACGGTGCTGGCCTGTCCCTGCCGGCGCGCTCAGGCCGGCCCGGGCTTGCTCCAGTCGTAGGGATCCCAGGCGACCGGGGCCGAGTTGAAGGCCGTGCGCAGTTCGGCGATGAGGGTGTCGAGGTCCAGCGCCGATGGCGAGCCATCACGGCGCCGCAGGCGGGGCACGATTTCGGTCATCGGCTCGTCGGCCATCCATTGCGGGGGTCCGGCTTCCAGGGCATTCAACCGCTCGACCAGATTTTCGAACCTTACCCGCAGCGGCACCCGGCGCGAGACGATCTGCAGCCAGCTCTCGTAGCGGTACTCGAACTCGTAGTGCTGTCCCTGCACGCGCAGCAGCCGGGTGCAGGCGGTGGCACTGTTGACCGCAAAGGGATGCACTGCCGCCTGCTCGTCTTCGAGGTAACGACGCACCGGCTGCGGCCTGAGCTGCGACGGAATGCGCACGATCGCCAGATCGATGTCCGGCAGTTCCTCGATCGTCACCGTACCGTCAGCGAGCAGCGCCTCGCTGGCAGCGAGGTGCGCATCCTGTGCCGCCCACAGCGCACCGAAACGCGGCGAGCCCTGCTGCAGGTCGTCGATGATCGCCGGCAACAGCGGCAACACCGCCTGGTAAAGGGCCACCACCCGGTCGGGCGCAGCGAAGACGGCGGCCGGCAGGATGCTGCTGCCGGGATCGGTCAGCGCCTCGATGATGAAACACAGGCGCGCCGCATCGCGCCGCCGGACCACGCCGAAATCGCCGGCAAATGAAGCCGCGATCAGCAGTTCGCGCGCAGCCAGCGCCTGCTGCGGCTCGCTCAGCGCAAAGACGCTGAACAGGCCATCCTCGTCGAAGTGGTTGTTGGTGACGTAGGGCGCGGTGATTTTCGGCCCGGGCAGGTCGAGCCAGGCGAACACCGTGGCGGTCGAGGTATCGCGACGGACGGCAGCCGGCGACTCGTTGTTGGGCCAGTGCGAAAGGGTCAGCAGGCTGCCGGGCAGCGGCGCACCGTCGACCACGATGTTGGGCTGCCGACGCGCCTCCGCGTAGGGAATGAAACGCACGAAAGGAAACTTCAGCGGGCGCGGGCGATCCGGCAGCCGATCCAGGCGACGATGCCGAGTACCACGACCGCCATCAGCAGGTATTGCGGCCCGGCAATATATTCAGCACCCGGTGCCACTTCGGCCGGCATGACCGCCCGCCAGAGGTACCAGACGGCGCCGAAAACCGCCGGGATGATGGTCGGCCACAGCGCAATGCCCTGTCCCTTGCCGGCGCGCGCAGCTCCACGCAGCAGCAGCCAGGACACCAGACCGGCGATCAGCATCGGCACGAGGTTGAGTGCGAATACCGTGATCAGCGTATCGGTGCGGGGCCCGAAACAGATCAGCGCTGCAACAGATGCAGACGCCGGCAGCAACAGCATGCCCGCCAGATTCATCCTGCCGTATCCCGTCATCAGCCTGCGTCCTGTGTCCAAGAAGCTTTAAGGTAACTGCTGGCGCCGGGCTCAGTCCACTGTTCGAAAGCTGTCGCCATCAGTCGGCCAGCTGCCGGCAAAACAGAAGGCCTCCAGGCTCGCCAGCCGGCCGTCCCGCAACTGCAGGACAAACTCCGCCGGCTCGGGGAGCTGCGGATGCAGGGCCTGGACCGGTCGCAGCCGCGGCGCTGCCCCGGGGCCGATCACGGGTACCGAATCAGGCACCGTGAGGCGGGTCATGAAACCGACCCCGCTATGGGTGCGCGACAGGACAGAAGCTGCAGCGAGCTGTGCGCGCAAGGCGGCCAGCGCCTCGCCCTCACCCCGCAGCAGCGCGGTCAGGACCCTGCGCTCCAGGGCAGAAAGCGGGCCCGGGCCGTCCATCGTGCCCGGACGTGGCGGGGGCGATGCATGCATGGCGAAACTCCGGATCAGGCGACGGGCAGCCAGTCTAGCCGATCAGAAGCGGCAGAAGCCCTGCGGCGGCACATCCAGCGCGCTGTTGAACTTGCTCGACAGGTTCTGGAAGGCGATCAGCGCGGTCAGCTCGATGATCGCGTCGTCGCTGTAGTGCTGGCGCAGTTCTGCCATCAGCTCGTCGGTCACGCTGCGCCCGGTGATGGTCACGGCCTCCGTGTAGTCGAGCGCCACGCGCTCGGCCGCCGAGTACAGCTCGCTCGTCCGCCAGGTCTCCAGCGCTTCGACTTTTGCCATCGAGCCGGCGCGCCGGGCCAGCGTCGCCGAGTTGATGTCGACACAAAAACGGCACCAGTTCAGCTGCGAGACACGCACCGTCAGCAGGGAACGCAGCACCGGATCGAGCTTCGAGCGACGCGCATCGAGCGCGCCGTAGAGCATCGCCACCGTCATGAACAGGCGTGGCACCCGGCCCCACAACAGGCCGGGCAGCAGCACCTCGCCATAGCGGCGTTGCTGGCTCCAGAAAAACGGCTTCAGGTACCAGGGATAGCTGCCAGGGGATCTGGGCTGGATGCGCATGTTGAATCCACCTGTGCGTGTGATGCGAAAGCTGGATTGAAGCTTATGTAGAATCTTCGCCGCACGAAAGTACAGCGGGTCTATATTCGGGACGAAACTGGCCACAACAAGAAGAACGACAATGGCGACAGCAGACAAACGCGCGGATGGCGGTTCCGCAAAGGATGCCGATTCGGAAGTGAACCTCGCCGGCTGGGATCCCTACATCGTCGCGCTGACGAGCTCACCCCGGCAGGAAGCGGCGCTTGAATCCGGCGCGAAAGCAGCGAGCGATCGCATCGACGGACGCAAGATCCAGCTGATGGCCTGGCTCAACGAGCACAATCGCTGAGTAGCAGCCAGCCGGAACACCCCAGGGCGCGTATCGCTCAGGGCGACGTGTCGATGTGCCGGTTTCGCACGGCGGGGCGCCGGGTATCGGCTGCCTCGCCCAGGTGGCCGATCACGATGTCCATCAGCTCGTGGGTGATCTCGTCCTGACGCGCGCCGGCAAGCTGGCGCCGGACCGCAGCCAGGCGCTCGCCGACCGACTGCTCGGCCTGCTGCATCAGCGCCAGGCGGGCCGCGTTCTCGGTCACCATGGCCTCGGCCGAGGCGCGAAACACGCTGGCGAAGATATGGTTGCGCACCAGCGCCGAAAGCATGGCCCCAGGCGGCATGCTGAAATCCGGCAGTGCCGGCGAGGACCAGCGCGCTGGCGGCTGGAGCAGGGCGGGCTCGAGCGGCAGAAGGACCGAAGTCGCAGCCTCACGCACCCCACCCTCGACGCGCCGCATCCAGGCCAGCCGTACGCCCAACTCCGCCAGGGAGCCGCCACTGAAACTCTCCACGCGCGTGACGATTTCGCTGGCGAGACGCCCGATGCCATCCACCGAAGCGGGTGGCGTGAGGCGCTGGTCGACGGCCAGCCCGACATCGTCCAGCGCCCGCCCGAGGCGGGCGCCAACGCCGATCAGCAGGGCCCTGTGTCGTCCCGCTTCGCGGGCATGCGGCAGCAGCGCGCGGGCAACCTGTTCGTTGTAATTGCCGCAGAAGCCGTGATCCGAGCCGAAAGCGACGATCACCCTGTGCGTCACCGGCGGCAGGTCCAGCCGTGCCTGGCCGCGCATGCGGAAGGCGAAGGCGGAAAAGCCCTGCCTGATGGTGCGGCGGTAGGCCTCGATAGCCTGGGCGGCGCGCTCGTAGGGTCCGACGTTGATCGCGGCGAGCGCCTTCATCGTGCCCACGATGCCGCCGATGCTGGCAAGCACCTTCTCCTGCTGGGCGAGTTGCTCCAGGCCCTGCGCCATCAGCGCCCCGGCGCACGGTGCCGCGGCGCGCGGTGCCGCGAATCGGTGTCAAGCCAACCGGCGAGGGCTTCACGCGCGATCTCGATGATGCGCTCCTGCTCCGCCTTGCCCAGTGCCAGGTTGTCTGCGATGCGCTCGGCGACGTCTTCCAGCGCGTCGCGGGCAGCATGGCGCACGCGATACATGGCGTCGATGAAGTGCCCTTCGGGAACGGCGTCGAACAGGCCTTCCATGGCGGCGATCAGCACCGCGAGCTGCTCCAGCGCCGGCATCGGGTCGCGCTCGGCCTGACGCAGTGCTGCGCGCACGCTCGCACCCCGGGCGAGCCGCGCGCGAACGGTGTCATCGAGACGCGTGCCGAAGCGGGCAAACTCCTCCAGTTCCTCGAACTGCGCCAGCATCACGCGCAGGTTCCCGGCCACGGCGCGCAGCGCACGGTTCTGTGCCTTGCCGCCCACACGCGACACCGACAGCCCCG
This sequence comes from Gammaproteobacteria bacterium, assembly GCA_023383705.1. Taxonomy (GTDB): domain Bacteria; phylum Pseudomonadota; class Gammaproteobacteria; order Steroidobacterales; genus SHZI01. Next base: position 16,512 of record JAHDYM010000041.1, read on the forward strand.
GGTCTGCCGCCGGGAACTGGTTCTTGCGCACCATGCGGGGCGACAGGTAGATCTGCCCGTCGGTGATCGAGATCAGGTTGGTCGGAATGTAGGCGGAAAGATTCTCCGCCTCGGTTTCGACCACGGGCAACGCGGTGATCGACCCGCCGCCGCGATCCGCATGAAACTGCCCGGCACGCTCGAGCAGGCGCGCATGCACGTAGAAGATATCGCCAGGGAACGCTTCACGTCCGGGCGGTCGGCGCAGCAGCAGCGACAGCTCGCGATAGGCGCGCGCGTGGTGGGTCATGTCATCGAACACGACCAGCACATCACGGCCCTGCGCCGCAAAATACTCGGCCATGGTCATCGCGGCATAGGGTGCGATGTGCGCCAGGCCGGGAGCTTCCTCGTCGCCGCTGCCGAGGATGATGCAGCGGCCCAGCATGCCGCCCTCGTCCAGCGCATGGATCACGCGCGCCACCGCATCGCCACGCTGGCCGATGGCGCAGTAGATGCAGACCAGGTCCGAGCGGCGCTGATTCAGCAGCGTGTCTATGGCCAGCGAGGTCTTGCCCGTCTGGCGATCACCGATGATCAGCTGGCGCTGGCCCAGCCCCACCGGGATCATGGCGTCGACCACCTTGATGCCGGTGGCAAGCGGCCGCGACACCGGCTGGCGTTCGAGGATCCCCGGTGCTTCGGCCTCGACCGGATGATGCGCCACCTCCACGATCGGCCCCTTGCCGTCCCGCGGGCGACCCAGCGCATCGACCACCCGCCCAAGCAGGCGCTCGCCCACCGGCACGCTGACCACTTTGCGGGTACGGAACACGGTTTCGCCCAGGCGGATCGACTCCGCCGGACCCAGCAGCACCACGCCGAGGCGCTCCGGCTCCAGGTCCAGCACCAGGCCATGCACGCCGCTGGCGAACACCACCAGCTCGTCAGACAGCGCGCGCGCCAGGCCCGACACGATCGCCACGCCGTCGCCGACATCGGTGACTATGCCGGTTTCCGTCAGGACCGGCGCAGGCGGAGGCGTCGCCAGAAGGCGGGACTTCCAGGCCGTGAACGCCGCTTCGCCGGGCCGGGATTCAATGCTCATGACCATCCGGGAGCAACACGGTGCGGGCGGCCGGATCCTGGGCAAACAGGCGCTCGAATTCATCCATGTAGCTGTCGATCGTCCACTCCACACGCGCCCCGCCGAGTTGCAGGACGATACCGGGCGACTGCCCGGCATCGTGCGAAAACTGCAGCCGGATGCCGGGGAGAAGCGCTGCCAGGTCGGCCTGCAGGCGGGCTTGCAGCGGCTCGGCAAGTGGCTCGCGACTGGTCACGCTGGCCTGCCGGGTTGCGCCCACCGCCGCCGCCAGCTCATCGGCCATCGGCGCCAGCCGCCGGCCAATGTGGCGCACGATACCCGCCTCGAGACTTTCATCGGCGAGGTCGTGCAGCGCGCGTCGCACCAGTTCCGACAGCACCAGCGTCCCGGCCTGCTGCAGCTGTGCCATGAACTCCCTGCGCTCGCGCTCCAGGTGCCGGTGCCACTCGCGGCGCTCCTGCTCGAGCCGGTCGTGCGCCTCGTCCATGAGTTGATCACGCGCGCCTTCGGTCGCGGCCAGCGCGCGCAGGACCATGCTGTCCTGTTCGGCAAGGCATTTCTCGTACTGCTCCATGTAGCGCGCCTCGGCGGACCGCGCCTGTTCGCGGACCTCCTCGGCCTCGGCCATGCGACGGCTGATCTCGGCTTCACGCCTATCGATGCCGTCCAGGATCGGGCGGTACAGGAAGCGCCGCAGCAGCCATATCAGCAGCAGGAAGTTGGCCAGCTGCGCCAGGACGGTGATCCAGTCGATCGACATGATGCTTACCCACCCATGCTGGCACTGACGGCATTCCAGAAGGGATTGGCGAAGATCAGGATCAGCGCCACCACGAAGCAGTAAATGCCCGAGGATTCCACCATCGCCAGGCTGACGAACAGGGTGCGCGACAGCGTGGGCGCGGCATCGGGCTGCTGGGCGATGGCACTCATCGCCGCCGCCGCCGCACGCCCTTCACCCAGCGCGGCACCGAAGGAACCGATCGCCACGGTCAGGCCGGCAGTCAGAATGGAAACCAGTGCAACCAGGCTCAGTTCACTCACAGCGAATCCTCCGGAGGTGGGTTGGCGCGCGGCTGACTCATCGCCGCAGAAATGTAGACCGTGGCCAGCACGGCGAAGATGTAGGCCTGGATCATGCCGATCAGCAGGCCGAACAGATCCATGATCACGGGGAAGAAGAAGGGCGCGATGCTGAGCAGGATGGCGACGATCACCGCACTGCTCATCACGTTGCCGTAGAGGCGGATCGACAGCGAGATCACCTTGGACGCCTCACCCAGCAGATTCAGCGGCAGCAGCAGAATCGAGGGCTGGATGAAATTGCGCAGGTACACGCGGAACCCGCCGTGCGAGATGCTGAAGGCAGGCACTGCGAACAGCACCACGAGGGTGAGTGCCAGGGTGGTGGACAACGAACCGGTGGGCGAACGGAAGCCCGGCACCACGCCCAACAGGCCGGCGGTGGCGATGAACAGGAACAGGCTGCCCGCCAGGTACAGGATCTGGTGCACCGCATGGGGCGTGATGGACCGGATCTGTTCCTCGATCATCAGCACGATGGTCTCCGCCAGGGTGCGCCAGCGGCCCGGCGGTACGTCCGGGCGCAGCCTGCGCGTCACCAGCCAGGACGCCAGGGTCAGCACCGCCATGACGATCCAGGTGTTGACGATGGTGGCGTTGAGACGGAAGCCACCGTATTCCCACAGCACGATGGTATCGGGCGTCAGATCCATTCAGCGCTCCTCCGTTGCGGACGGCGGAAGCACGCGGGCGCGGTGCACCGCCACGGTGCGCGCCACGAAGAACGCCGCCATGTAACCGATCCAGCACGACAGCGGCTGCAGCCAGCGCGCCAGCGCAAAACCCACGCCGAGCAGCAGGGCCGAACGCAGCAGGAAGCTGGCCAGCAGCACCACGCCTGGCCGGGCCGAGCCCAGCGCCTTGCGCATGGTCCAGGCCAGGCCCGCGAAGTACAGCGCGCTGACGGCCAGCCCCACGGCAAAACCCGTCAGCAGGGCGAAACCCTCAAGCGCGGGCATCGCATCACTCATCGCCGGTCTCCCGCTTCGCAGGCGGCTGTTCGTCCGCGCGCGTGCCCCGTTCTTCCTGCACGACCCACTCCCAGGCCACGATCACCCCGAGCACCACACCGGCGAGGATCAGCGCCAGCGGCCAGGAGAACGTCTGTGGCGCGACCCGATCCAGCCACAGGCCGAGCAGCGCGCCCAGCACGGTCGGCAGCGCCACCGACCAACCGATCACGCCAAATACGCTCAAGCCGCGCAGCGGGCTGTAGACCAGCCGGCTGCGGCTGCGCTGCATCCGTTCAGCGAGGCGGCGAATGCGCTCGGAGCTGGTGCGGTCCGGCCCGCTCATGCCGCCGGCTTCCGCAACTCGGCGAACTGCCGCACGATGCCCACCTCCAGGCGCGACATCGCGGTACGCGCCTCGCGCTCGGCCTCGTCCACCTCCAGGAAGCTCGCTTCGATGGTTGCCGACAGGCTGGCCAGATCCTCGCCGCGCACCGCGCGCTGCACTACTACATCGACCCTGGGCCCGTGCTTCACCAGGAGGCCATGGTCGATCCCGAAGAAATACTCGCGTCCGTCCGCAGCCGTGACCACCAGCACCGAGGGCAGCAGCGACGCGACGTGGTCCGCATGCCGGGGAAGGAGGCCGAAGGCGCCGTTCTCCGCCACCGCGAATATTTTTTGCGCCGACACCTCGAACACCGTGCGGGTCGGCACCCGCAGGCTGAGACGCATGGCGTCGGGCGCGTTCACGCCGCGCTCCGCACCGGCGGCAGCGCGCCGATCATGTAGTAATCCATCTCGCTGTCGTCGAAATGGCTGCGATCCAGGATGGCCTCACAGCCGGCAAGAGTCTGCTCGATCGATACCCGCTGGCCCGGCGTTGCGCTGAAAGCCTCGGCGACGTGAAAGGGCTGGGTCAGGAAGCGCTCCAAGCGGCGCGCCCGCGCAACCACGGCGCGATCGGCAGCGGACAGCTCCTCCATGCCGAGCATCGCGATGATGTCGCGCAGATCCTCGTATTCGGCCAGGGTGCGGCGCACCGCACGGGCGACATCGTAGTGGCGCTGTCCGACCACGGCCGGCGTCAGCATCACCGAACTGGAGGCCAGCGGATCGACCGCCGGGTACAGGCCCTCGCTGGCGCGCTTGCGCGAGAGCACCACCGAGGCGGACAGGTGCGAAAAGATGTGTACGGCGGCCGGATCGGTGAAATCGTCGGCCGGCACGTAGACCGCCTGTACCGAGGTGATGGCGCCGTTGCGGGTGGAGGCGATGCGCTCCTGCAGGCTGGCCAGCTCGGTCGCCAGCGTCGGCTGGTAACCGACCCGCGAGGGCATCCTGCCAAGCAGGCCGGACACCTCGGCCCCGGCCTGGACGAAGCGGAACACGTTGTCCATCAGCAGCAGCACGTCCTGCCGGAGCTCGTCGCGGAAGTATTCGGCCATGGCCAGCGCGGCCTTACCCACCAGGAAACGCACCCCCGGTGCCTCGTTCATCTGGCCGAACAGCATCACCGTCTGGTCGCGCACGCCGGCCTCGCCCATCTCGCGATACAGCTCCTCGGCCTCGCGCGAGCGCTCGCCGATGCCGCAGAACAGACTCACGCCGTGATGGTGTCTGACAGTGTTGTGGATCAGCTCGTTGATCAGCATCGTCTTGCCGACGCCGGCACCACCGAACAGGCCGGTCTTGCCGCCGCGCTCGATCGGCGAGAGCAGGTCGAGCGCCTTGATGCCGGTTTCCAGCACGGCGCCGCGCACCACGCGCTCCTCCAGCGGCGGCGGCGGGCGGTGGATCGGAAGACGCTGCGCGCCCTGCGGTACGGGCCCGCCGTCGATCGGTTCGCCAAACAGGTTCAGCATCCGGCCCAGCACGGCCTCGCCCACCGGCACCTCGATCGGCGCGCCGCTGGCCGTCACCTCGACTCCCAGGCCCAGGCCGCGCAACGGCGCCAGCGCGATACAGCGCACCGTGTCCTGATTCAGGAGGCTGGCGACTTCCAGCCGCAGCCCACCGACATGCAGCAGTTCCTGGATGCGCGGCACGACTCCGGGAAAGCGCACGTCGACGACGTCACCGCGAATCCGGATCACGGTTCCAGTGGTGCACTGGCCGGACAAAGGCACATCTCCGCAACGCATCATCGACGCCCATGGTATCGCACGGCCCGAGCCTCAACGCTGCCGGCCCGTGGTGAAGCGGTAAATGGACTGTGGTAGTTGGCGATGCGTTCGTCAATGCCTGTGGCGTTTCACGCGCGGCGCGGGATGTGTCTGGTCGCCATGTCTGAGAGCGTTGTCGACATAGGCATCAGTGGCTTTTACGAGATCCTTGACGAAGCGAATGACCTTTTCAAGCTCATCCCGCTTGATCAGATGCGCAACAGGAGAGCCATTGTTCACGGGCTTTGATCGATGCACGGCGTCCCCGCGCTTGCCAATCCAGTTGTTCAAGGTGGTCCGCGCTTTTTCAGGTTCATAGTTGGCCCATGACCATCCTTCAGTGACATCAAGACCAAGATATTCCTGAAATATGCGTCTCGTCTTGTCTGCACTCGGGTTGTGAAATTGCTTCAGATCGGTTTGTAATTTCTTCAGGACAAAATCACCGACGTAGCTGCCGGCAACAACAGCAAGTTTCTTGTGCATTTCTTCCAGAAGCCGATCCTCGACGTAGGTTTCCCATGCTGTCAGGGCCATCCACAGCGGGTCGCACACGTTCCGGTATGGACCCCTGACCGTACCGACACATAGGTTACAGGTCATTCCGGACACATAGGTAACACTTCT
>JAHDYM010000042.1:0-12567 GCA_023383705.1 Gammaproteobacteria bacterium
CGAGAAGCAGTTCGGTCTTGCTTAGGCGGGTGTCCGGGAAACCTTGGGAAACTCAATCGTGTGGCGACCATCGTCGATAGGCTATTCTCGTTGCTGGAAAAAGCCGGCAGGATCTAGCTGCATGAGCACGGCAAGCCGCAAGGCCGAGTTCAAGAGCTGCGTGTCCGGATGGGCGCAAAAACTCGGTGTGCGCGTTGCCGGCGTATACGTACGTCCCATGCGCACAAAGTGGGCATCCTGCTCATCGAGCGGAATCCTTAGCTTCAACACCGAACTGCTTGAGCTGGAGCCAAAGCTCTGGAACTACGTGATCGTTCATGAACTTCTGCACTTCGATGTGCCGAACCACGGGAAGCTCTGGAAGAGCCTGATGCGGGCGCATTTGGGTGACTGGGAGCAGTGCGAGAAGCTGCTTGAGACCCGTCCGTGACTGCTACCGATCAAGCCGCATCCCGCAAGTTGCTGCAGCAGGCGATGTCGCTGCATCGTGCCGGCCGGCTCGACGAAGCCGGGCAGCGCTACGCCGATTTCCTCGCGCTCGAACCGCAACACGCGCAGGCGCTGCGTTTGCAGGGTGTGCTGGCGCGCGAGCAGGGTGATGCGCAGACGGCGCTGGCACTGCTGCTGCAGGCCTGTGCTGCCGCGCCGGACGATGCGGAGGCAGCGGCCGAGCTCGGCCTCTGCTACCTGGCGACGGGTGAACTGCTGCCGGCCGAAAAAGCCCTGCGTGCAGCCGTGCAACTGGCCCCGGAGCACGGGCGCGCACTCGCCAACCTCGGGGCGCTGCTGCAATACCGGGGGCACGTGGATGCGGCCGCCGACTGCCATCGTCGGGCGCTGGCGCTCGATCCCGCCGACATCGAAGTGCGCTGCAACCTGATCAACACGCTGCTGGAGGCCGGTCGCGGCGATGAAGCGCTGGCCGAGGCCGATGCCGCGCTCAGGGACTGGCCGGGTCGTGCGCTCCTGCTGGTGGCGCGAGGCGCGGTGCTCGCCGGTATCGAACGCTACGCTGAGGCGGTTGTGGACCTCGAACGCGCACTGCGGATCGAGCCGGCCGACGACATGGCGCTGATCAACCTCGGCCTCGCCCGGCGCATGCTCGGCCAGCACGAGGCGGCGATCGGCGTGCTGCAGGCGGCGATACGCGGCAATCCGGACAACGCGCGTGCCACGGCCGATCTTGCCAACCTGCTGGCCGGCAACGGTCAGATGGACGCTGCGCTGTCGCTGTGCGAGCGCTTTCTCGCCCGGCATCCGGGCGAGTGCCTGGTACTCACGGTCTATGCCTGGGCGCTGCGCGATGCCGGTCGCGCCGACGAGGCGCGGCAGATCCTCGACCTCGAGCGTTGCGTGCGGGTGCTGGAGCCGGGCGTGCCGGCCGGATTTGCCAGCCTTGCCGACTTCAATGCGCAGCTTGCCGCATGCATCGAGAACGATCCTTCGCTCTACGCCAACCCGCTCGGCAAGTCGACGCGGCTCGGCGGACAGACGGGCGAACTGGACCTGGACAGTCATCCGGCGCTGTCCGCGCTGCGCGAGCTGATCAACACCGCCGTGCGCGACAGCGCGGCGTACTTCCGGCAAACGGGGCTGGCCAGCCATCCGGTGATGGCGCGTGCGGCTGGACGCTGGACGCTGCGCGTCTGGGGTACCGTGCTCGGGCCGGGCGGTCACCAGGCACCGCACATGCACCCGCTGGGCTGGCTGAGCGGCGCCTACTATGTGCGCGTGCCGGAGGACATGCAGCCCATGCCCGGCAGCAGTGAACCGCTGCTGCCCGCCGGTGCGCTGGAATTCGGACGGCCGCCGGAGCGTTTCCTGGTGCAGGCACCGGCCGAAGTCCGCGTGGTGGGGCCGCGGCCCGGGCGCCTCGCGCTGTTCCCCTCGGCCTTCTATCACCGCACCATTCCGTTTACTTCCGGCGCAAAGCGCATCAGCATTGCCTTCGATGCCATGCCCCTGAGGTAGTCCCCGATGATGCGCAGACGCTTGCCGGCCCTGTTCGCGATGCTGGTGTCAGCCAGCCTGTTGCTCGTCGCCTGTGCGACGCAGCCCGGTGCCGGGGCTGACGCCACGGCGTCAGCGCAGCCTGCCGAACTCGTGCTGGTCGCCGGTGCATCGGGCCGCGCCGGTCACTTCGTCGTCGCGCAGCTGCGCGCGCAGGGGGCGGCATTCAGGCCGCTGACCCGCAGTCGCGCGGATGCGCTGGAACGTCTCGGTCCGGCATACGCCGACCTTGACTGGGTGGAATGCGATGTGCGTGACCCGGCCCAGGTGGCCACGGCGATGCGTGGTGTCACGCACGTCATCAGCGTGATCGGTGCCAACCAGATCGGTGGTCCGAACAGCGCCGAGTTCGTCGACTACGGTGGCGTGAAAAACCTGGTCGATGCCGCGCTGGCGGCGAAGGTCAGGCATTTCGTGTTGCTCACGGCGATCGGCGTGACCGACCCGGCTCATCCTTTCAACAAGGCCACCAAAGGCGCGCTTGGCTGGCGACTGAAGGGCGAGGACTATCTGCGTGCCAGCGGCATTGATTACACGATCGTCCGGCCGGGCGGACTGGTCAATCAGCCCGCTGGCCAGCAGGGTCTGCGCATCGAGCAGGGTGACAACTGGCGGCCGCTGCTGCGTAGTACCCTGTCGCGCGAAGACCTGGCGCTGGTATTGATCGAAGCACTGCACAATCCGGCCGCCCGCCGGGCCACTTTCGAACTCGTCAACGATCCTGCCGCCGCCCCGGGCGCCTGGCGCGCCGCCTTTTCCGGCCTCAGGCCCGATCCTTAAGAACTCTTAACTTGCACGCAAGGCTCCCGCGAGGGGCCCGGCTTCAGTATGGCAACCGTAGTCCCGGGAGACACCCCTCACGGGAATACAGGCAAGCCGAAGGAGCGGCAGCAAGTGACGGTTGGGTGGCACCGGCGGGTTGAAGGCAGTCCAAACCTGGCTTTCCCCCCCCCATACAGGCAAGACCCGAGTACTGACAACCCGCCGGTGTCGCCAGACCGAACACATGGAGCCGCAGCTCCTTCAGCGTGGCAGCTGAACCAGACCCCCCTGGTCTCAGCGAGGGAGCGATAGTTACGGCGGGGTTGTTGGCGATCTGGCGTGTCGGAATGCAGCGGGCCATTTTTGTGCTCTGAGTGGAACGCTCGCTGGATGAGCCCGGGTCGGACAGCCTCGCCGAACCTCCCGCAACTGTTCAGTCGTGTTGTTTCCGTTGTCGTGATGTCCAGGAGAGGGATCTGCCGCACCGGCAGATCCCTCCTTCCTCGCCATGAATCCTGTTCCTGAATCCCGAGGAGTTTGTCGATGCCCATAGTCCAGTCCGGTGTGCCCGCAAGGCTCTTGCTGCTGCTTCTTGCCATGTTCCTGCATGTGCCTCTGGCCCGGGCCGGGTTGCCTGACTTCAAGCCGGTCATCCAGCGCAACCAGGCCAGTGTCGTCAACATCAGCACGACGCAGGAGCTGCAGGCCGGCAGCCGTGGCTCGCCGTATCCGGGGCCGCGTTCCGGACCACCCGGCATGCCACCGGAGCTCGAGGAGTTTTTCCGCCGTTTCCGCGGCATGCCGATGCCGGGCCAGCCGAAACGCCATCGCGAGGCGCGCTCGCTGGGCTCCGGTTTCATCATTTCCGCCGATGGCCAGATCCTGACCAATGCGCATGTGGTCGAGGATGCCGATTCGATCATCGTCAAGCTGTCTGACAACAGCGAAAAACCGGCGAAGCTGATCGGGCTCGACAAGGCTTCCGATGTGGCCCTGCTGAAGATCGATGCCAGCGGCCTGCCGGCAGTGAAGCTCGGCGACTCCTCCGGGGTGGAAGTGGGTGATTGGGTGCTGGCCATCGGTTCGCCCTTCGGCCTGGAGCACTCGGTCACGCAGGGCATCGTGAGTGCGATCGGCCGCAGCCTGCCGGATGGCAACTACGTGCCATTTATCCAGACCGACGTCGCGGTGAATCCCGGCAATTCGGGCGGTCCGCTGTTCAACCTGCGTGGCGAGGTCATCGGCATCAACTCGCAGATCTACAGCCGCAGCGGCGGCTATATGGGCCTGTCCTTTGCCATCCCGGTGAACGTTGCCAGCAAGGTTGCGCGCCAGCTTGCGGCCAACGGCAAGGTCGAGCGTGGCTGGCTCGGGATCGGCATCCAGGCGATGAACGGCGAACTGGCGCAGTCCTTTGGTCTGGAAAAGCCGCTGGGTGCACTGGTCGGGCAAGTCGACAAGGACGGGCCGGCCAGTCGGGCCGGGCTCAAACCCGGCGACGTGATTCTCGAATTCAACGGGCAGCCGCTGGCGCAGCACGCGGAGCTGCCGCCGCTGGTCGGTGATACGGCGCCCGGCACCACGGTGACCCTCAAGGTCTGGCGCGACAAGGCGACGCGCAACATCCCGGTCACCGTGGCGCGACTCAAGAGCCCTGACGACGACAAGCTGGCCGACAGTGCAGCCAGCGACACCGCTGCCGGCGTACTCAATATCCAGGTCGTCGCCCTGACGCCGGAACAGCGCGAGGAGTCGGGCGTCGAGTCTGGTGGCGTGCTCGTGGTGCGTGTGGCCGATGGGCCTGCGGCCCGCGCGGGCCTCAGTCGCGGTGACATCATCCTCAGCCTGGGCAACCGCGCCGTCGACAGCCCCGAACAGCTCGCCGCGCTGCTGAAAAAGCTGCCCAGGGACCAGCCCCTGCCGATGCTCGTGCAACGCGACGAGGCCCGGTTGTTCCTGCCGCTGAAGATCGGCGGCTGATGGCGCCGGCAGGCACTGCCGGCTGCCGGCCTGCTAGGATTGCCGCATGCATCTGCTGCTCATCGAAGACGATCGCGACGCTGCCGGCTATCTGGTCAAGGCGCTGACCGAGGCGGGTTACCGCGTCGACCATGCGGCCGATGGCCGCGACGGCCTCTTTCACGCCACCGAGCGCGATTACGACGGCATCATCGCCGACCGCATGCTGCCGCACCTCGATGGCCTCACGGTCATCGAGGTGCTGCGCAAGCAGGGCAACCGTACGCCGGTGCTCATCCTCTCCGCACTCGGTTCGGTGGACCATCGCGTCGAGGGGCTGCGGGCCGGCGGCGATGATTACCTGACCAAACCCTTCGCGCTGTCCGAACTGCTGGCCCGCATCGAGGCGCTGTTGCGCCGTGGCCAGGTGGCGCCGGCACCGGAAATGAAGCTGCGTCTCGCCGATCTCGAAATGGATGTCCTGGCGCGCACGGTCACGCGGGCGGGGCGGCGCATCGACCTGACCGCGCGCGAGTTCAAGTTGCTCGAGTACCTGTTGCGCCGTACCGGGCAGGTCGTGACGCGCACCATGCTGCTCGAGGGGGTGTGGGACCTGCACTTCGATCCGCAGACCAACGTCATCGACGTGCACATGAGCCGCCTGCGGCAGGCGGTAGACCGCGACTTTGACCGGCCGCTGATCCATACCGTGCGTGGTGCCGGCTACACGGTGCGGGCCGACTGAGTGCGCACCTCTGCGCTGCGACTGTCGGTGGTCTATGCGGCGATCTTTGCGGCAGCGCTGCTGGCACTGGTTTTCGTCATCTACCTGCTCACGGCACGGTTCATCGATGCGGAAGTGGATACCGCCATCGAGCGCGATGCGGCCGGTTTTGTCGAGGCCTATTCGCGCGGTGGGGTGCGCACCCTGGCCGAGGAACTCAATCTGCGCGTTGCCAACTGGGGACGAAGCAGTGCGGTTTACCTGCTCAGCGACGAGCAGGGCTTCGTGCTGGCCGGCAATCTGCCCGCCTGGCCGTCCATGCGGCTTGAAGACGGCGCGTGGGTGGATTTCGAGATCCTGGTGCAGGAATCCGGCTTCGAGACCGAGCGGCCGATACGGGCCATGGTGCTGGAGCCGGCGCCCGGTCTGCGCCTGCTGATCGGCACCGACCTGAGTGAACGCCATGCGCTGGGCAGGCGCTTTGCGGTCGCCGCCGGTGTGGGCAGCCTGCTGGTCACCATGCTGGCGCTGTGGATCGGTTATCGCCAGAGCCAGCGCATCCTTGCCCGCGTCGCCGATGTCAGCCGCAGCTGTGCCGAGATCCTCGGCGGCAATCTGTCGCGCCGGCTGCCGGTGGCGGGCGTCGAGGACGAGTTCGATACCCTGGCCGTGGAGGTGAACGCACTGCTGGCGCGCCTCGCGCGCACCACGGAAATCCTGCGTGCCTCCCTGCACAGCGCCGCACATGACCTGCGCAGCCCGATGCACCGCATGCGGCTGCGCATGGAGCAGACGCTGGCCGATCCGGATGGCAGTCCATCGCGTGACACCGTGGAGGTGACCCTGCAGGACCTCGACCACATGCAGCGTGTGCTGACGGCGCTCCTGCAGATCGCCGAGGCGGAAAGCGGGGCGGTGGGTGCGCGGCCGGAAGCCGTCAACATGGATGTACTGCTCGCCGAACTGGTGGAGCTCTACCAGCCGCAGGCCGAGCAGCAGGATATCGCCCTGCAGGTCTCGCCCGGTTCCGGCCAGCAGGTGATGGGTCACCGGCAGTTGCTGGCGCAGGCGCTCGCCAACCTGATCGACAACGCACTCAAGTTCACCCCGGCCGGCGGCAGGGTGCAGATCACCGCACAGGCCGACGGCGGTCGCCTGGTGCTCACGGTGGCCGATAATGGGCCCGGAATCCCCGCGGGTGATCGCGTCCGTGCCGTGGAGCCCTTTGTGCGCCTGAGCGATACGCCTTCGCGCGAGGGGGCCGGCCTCGGCCTGAGCCTTGCCGCCGCCGTGGCCCGCCTGCACGGCGGCAGTCTGCGCCTCGAGGACAACCAGCCTGGCCTGCTGGTGACCCTCGACCTGCCGCTGGTCTAACCCAGCCAGGCCAGGCCGCAGAAACGGATGCTGATATCGCCGGCTTTGGGCCGGATGGCCACTGCCTCGAGTTCGCTGGCCTGTGCATCCAGCGTGTCTTCCAGCGCGCTGATCTCCGCCTGCAGCTGCTGCTCGAGCGCTTCGAGCTGCGCGCCAAGGCTGGCCACGGTCTCGCCGGCGCGCTGCACGTCGCCGGACTGCTTGCCGACGTTGCCGGCCTTGCGCATCGCGGTCGCTGCCCGGCCCATCGACGTGGCACCGAGTTTCCGGCGGCCGAACAGTGCACCGAGTATCGCCGACCCGGCCGAGACCGCCGCGTCCAGCTTTGCGCCGGCTGATTGCTCCTTTTCGCGCTCCACCGCCTGTTCGGCACGGCGCAGCCTTTCGGTGAGGGCGGTGAGCCGGGCTGCGTGTTTCCTGCGCAGCTTGTCGGTCTGGGCGTCGCGTGCCTCGCGCGCCAGGTGCTGCAGGCGGGCGCGGAATGCACCCTCGCTTTCATCCGGCAGGGAGATCGCGCCGAGTGCCGGGCAACGCCACAGCACCAGCGGCCGTTCGCTGCGCAGCCAGGCCTGGAACTGTTTTTTCCAGGCCGGGTAGTTTTTCGGATTGCCCAGTGGCGCCGGCAGCTCCGCCCACGCTGCGTTCGCCGGCGGTTCGCTGCCGAGTGCCGCGATATCGAGGTCGAGCTCTTCGGCGGTGGCCCAGTCCGGCGCACCATCGCCGGGCTCGAGTGCGAGCACGAGTTCCTTGCCGAGGTCCACGCCGTGGCGGCTGCTGAGATAGCCGATGCGCGCAGCCGCGAGCAGTCGCGGCTTGAGAGCCTGACCGGCGAGCGCTTGAGGCATCGCGCCATAGAGCACCGGGATGTCTGGCGAGAGCAGGGGGCGCTTGCCGGCCGCGGCAAGCGGTGGTGCCGCCGATGCCTCAGTTGCCGGTGCTGGTGCTGGTATTGCCGGTGCTGCCGGCTGCTGCGCGGCTGGTGTCGCAGCCGGCTTCGTGCCGCTCAGTCGCCGGATGTCATCGCGGGTCAAGGGGCCGCGCAAATAAGACATGGCCCAGCGTGTCTGCATCAACAGCGGACCGCTTTCGTGCACGTTGTGCAGCAGGAAGCTGCGCTTGCCGAGGCTGCCGAGGATCTGGTCGAGCCGGGCCGGATCGAGCCCGCCAGCGACACTGGCCGACAGCAGTCCGTCGCGTACGCGGTTGCGGTCCTGTTCCGTCTGCAGGCGGCCGATGAACCAGGTGCCGGCATTCGACAGCGCCTTGTAGTCGAGGTCGACCGGATTCTGCGTGGACAGCACCAGCCCGAGGCCGAAGGCGCGGGCCTGTTTCAGCAGCGTCAGCAGCAACTGCTTCGAGGCCGGATTGGCCACCGGTGGCAGGTAGCCGAAGACTTCGTCGATGTAGAGGATCGCGCGCAGCGAATTCGTGCCCGGCTGGCTGCGCATCCAGGCGATGACGGCATTCAGCAGCAGCGTGACGAAGAACATCCGCTCGGCATCGTTGAGGTGCGCGATGGAGATGACCGACACCCGCGGCTGGCCGCCCGCGGTGTACAGGAGTCTGCCCGCATCGAGTGCCTCGCCCTGCATCCACGCCGCGAAGCCCGGCGCTGCCAGCAGGTTGTTGATGCGCATCGCCAGCGCAAAGCGCTCTTTGGCGGGATAGAAGGTTTCAATCTCCATGACACCGATCCGGCTCATGCCGGGCGCCTGCACGGCGTGGATCAGTCCGGCCAGGTCGAGGTCCTGTCCCTGCTGCCAGCGCTGGTCGAGCACGGCCGACAACAGGATGTGCTCGCGGCTGGCGAGCGGATCGGCATCGATGCCGAGCAGGGTGAGCAGGCCGGTGACCGTGGCCTGGATCTGCTGGCGGCAGGTGTCGGCGTCGTCGCGCACCGCTGCAGGTGGTGCGTTGAAGGAGGCGAGTACCGAGATCGGTAGGCCGGCCGTACTGCCCGGTGTGTAGATGGCAAAGTCGGCGGCAGCGCGCAGTCTGGCGATGCGCTCCGGGGACTGTCCCCATTCAGCAAGGCCTTTTCGCCAGGTATCGGCCTGGGCAGCCGCGAACTCGGTCACCGACTGGCCGGCGGTCGCCGCGGCCTGGCTGTCTATCCACGGCTCGAAGTCACTGCCGCGCAAATCCGGGAAGCTGAGCAGCAGGTTGCCGATGTCGCCCTTGGGATCGAGGGCGATGACCGGCACCCTGTCGATGGCCGCTTCCTCGATCAGGCTGATGCCGAGGCCGGTCTTGCCGCTGCCGGTCATGCCGATGATCACGGCGTGCGTGCTCAGATCCCGCGAGTCATACAGCACCGGTTCGTCGACGGGCGTGCCGGTTTGCGGGTCGTAACGCCGGCCGAGGTAGAAAGCGCCGAGCTTCTCGTAATCCTGCATGTGCCTCATCCCGGCCGGGCCAGGCTGGCCAGGTCCACCCGCATGCCGCGTTCGGCAATCGTCGCAGACGGCGCGCCATCCATCTGCAGTCGCTTTGCCAGGCCCTGTGCGGCTCTGGCCTCGCCGTGCACGAGGTACACCGGTGGCCTGGGCCGGAAGGAGCCGTACCAGCGGGCCATGTCATTCTGGTCGCCATGCGCCGAGAGGCCACCGATGGTATGGATCTGCGCCTGCACGCGGATGGTCTCGTGGTGAATGCGCACATAGGGGTTGCCATCGACCAGCCGCCGTCCGAGGGTGCCCTCGGCCTGGTAGCCGACGATGATCACCTCGCACTCGCGCCGCCAGACATTGTGCTTGAGGTGATGCACGATGCGTCCGCCCTCGCACATGCCGCTGCCGGCGATGATGATCGCACCGCTGGGCATGCGGTTGATGCGCTGCGATTGTGCCGGCGTCCTGGTGAGTGTCAGGTTGGGCAGCGGCGGCATGCCCTCGAGACCCTTGCGCATGATCCGCGCTTCCATGTCGTAGAGGCTGTCGTTGTTCCAGTAGACCTCCGAGGCGCGGATTGCCATCGGGCTGTCGAGGAATATTTTCCAGTGGTGCAGCTTCCACGCCGCGTAGTGGCGGCTGAACAGGTACAGCAGTTCCTGGCTGCGCCCGACGGCAAAGGACGGGATCAGGATGTTGCCGCGGCGGTGGTCGGCATTGGCGATGATGTCGGCGATTTCCGCCACGGTCGCCTCGTGATCGCGGTGCAGACGCTCGCCATAGGTGCTTTCCATGATCACCAGGTCGGCATCGGTGAGGACTGCCGGGTCGCGCAGTATCGGCGTGCCGTACTGGCCGAGATCGCCGCTGAAGACGAGCTTCCGGCTGGTGTCGCCCGCCTGCAGCCAGAGTTCGACGCAGGCCGAGCCGAGGATGTGGCCGGCATCCTGGAATCGTATGCCGACGCCGGGCAGGATCTCCTGCCGGTGTTCGTAGGGCAGGGGCACGAACTGGCGCAATGTCCGCTCCACATCGCTGACCGTATAGAGGGGACTGACCGGCGGCAGGTCCTTGCGGGCCCGCTTGCGGTTCTCCGTGGCGGCATCGCTTTCGGCCAGTCGGGCGCTGTCCTCGAGCATGATCTTGCAGAACTCGGTCGTGGCCGACTGGGCATAGATCGGGCCGCTGAAGCCGCGCTGGACCAGCAGCGGCAGCCGGCCGGAGTGATCGATATGCGCATGCGACAGCACGACCGCATCGATCTTGCGCGGGTCGAAGGGGAAATCGTCCCGGTTGCGGGCCTGCTGCCGCCGACCGCCCTGGATCAGCCCGCATTCCAGCAGGATCTGCCGGTCGCCGATGCGCAGGATGTGGCAGGAGCCGGTGACTTCGCCGGTTGCGCCGTAGAATTCGAGTTCCATCGTTTCGCTCACCCTGCCTGCCGTTGCGGTCTGCTGTCGCTGAGCTTAGCCTAAAGCCGTACCCTGCTCATCAGGGTGTCTTTTTTCTCAACCTTGGAAGGGGAAGTCATGCTGCAGGAATTCAAGGCCTTTGCCCTGCGTGGCAATGTCATGGACCTCGCCGTCGGCGTCATCATCGGCGCGGCATTCGGCAAGATCGTGGCGTCGATGACCAACGACGTGATCATGCCGGTGGTCGGGCTGATGCTCGGCAAGGTGGACTTCAGCCAGTTGTTCATCACCCTGTCCGGTGCGGATTACGCGACACTGCAGGAGGCCGTGGATGCCGGCGCCCCGGTACTCAAGTACGGGGTATTCATGAACTCCGTGCTCGATTTCGTGATCCTGGCTTTCATCATCTTCATGATGGTGCGGGCGATGAACAAGCTGAAGAAAGCCGAGCCGCCACCGCCGCCCGCCGGCCCGACACCCGACCAGGTGCTGCTCACCGAGATCCGCGACGCGCTGAAGAACCGCTGATGGAGGTGGTGCTCAGCCAGCGTGGGGCCAGTCGCTGGATGGGCGGGCATCCGTGGATCTTCCAGTCCGATGTCTCGTCGCCGGCGACGCTCGCCGGCGGCGAGATCGTGCGGGTCTGCGATCCGCGCGGCCGTTGCCTCGGCCAGGCCTTCTATTCACGCGTGTCGAAGATTTCGCTGCGCCGGCTCAGCCGCGATGAGCAGCCGGTCGACGAGGATTTCTTCCGCCGGCGCATACAGGCCGCAGTGCAACTGCGCCGGGCGATGCTGCCCGGCGAGAGCACCTGGCGGGCGATCCACGGCGATGCGGACGAGCTGCCCGGCCTGGTGGTGGATCGCTACGGCGATTACCTCGCCGTGCAGTTTTTGATTCCGGCCATCGAGCAGCGTCGCGAGCTGCTCACCCGACTGCTGGTCGAGGCGTTTGCCTGCCACGGCATCGTCAACCGCTCCGACGCCAGCGTGCGCGGCCTCGAAGGTCTGCCGGCGGAGAAGGGCGTGATCCACGGCAGCGTGCCGGAGACGGTGGTGATGCGCGAAGGCCAGCTCGAACTGGCGGTCAACCTGCTCGAGGGGCAGAAAACCGGTGCCTTTCTCGATCAGCGCGAAAATCACATCATCGCGGGGCGTTATGCGCGGGGCCGCGCGCTCGACTGCTTCAGTTACGTCGGCGGCTTTGCCCTGCAGATGGCGCGACGCGCCACGCAGGTGACGGCGATCGACAGTTCCGAGCCGGCCTGTGCGCAGATCCGCGCCAACGTTGCCCGCAACAAACTCGGCAACGTCGATGTGCTGTGCGCCAATGTCTTCGATTTCCTGCGGGCGGAATGCGATGCCGGCAAACGGTATGACACCATCGTCCTGGACCCGCCGGCCTTCGCCAAGAACAAGGCCGCGCGTGACGCCAGCCTGCGCGGCTACAAGGAAATCAACCTGCGTGCGATGCAGTTGCTGACGCCTGGCGGTTACCTGATCAGCTCAAGCTGCAGCCACCACATCGACGAGGAACACTTCGAGGCCATGCTGCAGTCGGCGGCGGCCGACGCACGCCGCGAGGTGCAGATCATCGAGCGCCGCGGTGCCGGCCGCGATCACCCGGTGCTGCTCGCGCTGCGCGAGACCCGCTACCTGAAGTGTTACGTGTTGCGGGTGCTGTGACACAAGGGAGAAAGCGATGCATCACCTGATTGCCATGCTGGCCTTGCTCGGCCTGACCGCCTGCAGTGAACCAGCAAAACCACCGGAGCCCCGCGCCCAGGACCCTGCATCCGATATTATCGGCGCACCCTTGCACGAGGCGCTCGACAAGGCGGGCAGCGTCGAGGACCTCAACGCCGGGCGCAAGGACGAGCTGGACGAGGCGATAGACGCCGGCGAGTAAACGGCTCGCCGGCCCTGACGCCTACCAG
>JAHDYM010000042.1:12577-21888 GCA_023383705.1 Gammaproteobacteria bacterium
GAATGACGCGACCGTCCTTGTAGTCGAGGAACTGGCCGTTCTGTGCGGCGCTCAGGCCATCGATGACCTTCAGCATGCCGCTTACGCTCTCCTGCGGCTCGATGGCACCGGGCTGGCGGATTTTCTGGCCATAGCCGAATTCACCGGGCGCCGCCTCGGTATTCACCGATCCGGGCGACAGCGCGATGGTCGTGACGCCCTTGCCCCTGGTCTCGAAGCTGAAGGAGTACACCAGCATGTTCAGCGCGGCCTTGCTGGCGCGATACTCGAACATGATGGGGCCCTTCGGGCCTTCGCCGAAGGATCCGCCCTTGCTCGAGATGAAGACGATCTTCTTCTGCCCGGAAGCGATCACATTGGGCAGGAAGGTGCTCGCCACCTTGATGGCGCCCAGTGCATTGGTCTCGAAGCTCTTGCGTGCCACGTCGTAATCGAGCATCGCGCTCTTGCCGCTGAAGGCGGTCTTGAGCCGCGGGGTGATCGCCGCATTGCTGATCAGCACATCGATGGGCTGGTCCTTGTAACGGGCAGCCAGCGCCTCGATGGCGGGATGGTCCGTGACGTCCAGCTTCTCGACCACGACGCCCGGATGCTTCTGTGCCAGCGCCTGCAGTTCGGTGGCCTCGGCGGGATTGCGGGCGGTCGCGATGACGTTCCAGCCGCGTTCGGCGATCTGCTGCACATACTCGAGGCCGATGCCGCGATTGGCGCCCGTGACCAGCACCGTGGGTTGTCCGGGATTGAAGTCGGCGAAGCTGGCCTGCGCGATGAGCAGAAGGGCGCAGCCGATCAGGCGGGTGTACATGTTACGCATGAATGAGTCTTCCTCTGTGTCTGCACGGGCGATCCCGGGAGTATAAGGATCCGGCCTGCAGGCCACGAGCGATCGACGGCAGGGGCCACGGAGTGGACTTGTCGCAAAGGCCGCCGCAGGCTTCAGGGTTGCCGTCGCCGCCGTTCCTTCAGTGCCTGACGCTGCTCCGGCGTCATTTCACGGTAGCGCTGGCGCAGCCGCTCGCGCTGCTCGGGTGACAGTTCCCGGAAGCGCTGCTGGGCGTGTCGCAGGCGGCGGCGTTCTTCGGGCGGCAGTTGCCGGAAGCTCTGGAAGCGCTGCCTCGCTTCGGCCTGTTCTTCAGGGTTCAACCGCTGCCAGGCCTGCATGCGCGCGCGCATCCGTTGCTGCTGCTCCGGGCTCAGTCCGTTCCAGCGTTCGGCGCCGCGCAGCAGTTTCTGCCGGCGTTCCTCCGGGATCTCCGCCCACTTGTCGGCCAGCGGTGCCAGCAGTTCCTGCTGCTGTGCCGTGAGTTCGGTCCATTGCTGGGCCAGCGCCGGTTGCAGGCAGGCCATGAGAAGCAGGCAGCCGGGCAGCAAGCGCTTCATGTCGGCTGCTCCGGTGTCTCCTGCTGGCTGAGCCACTCGTAGAAATCGAGGTTCTCGATCAGGTCGAGTGTCTCGGCAGTGTCGGTGCCGCCGCTGACAACTTCCTCCCCGGCCGGAGCGGCAAGACCCTCGCTGCCGGCTGCCGCCAGCAGGGTGCTTTCCAGCTCCGCGACCGGGAGCTGTGCCTCGTCCGGTGACTGGCCGTAGCCGAGGAACAGTGCGATGAGCGCGGCACCTGCCGCGGTGCTGGCAGCCAGCCACGTGGCTGGCCAGCGCCCTTCGCGGTGGTTGCCGGCAGTGCCGAGCGCCCGGTTGCGGGCCGCATGCAGCCGGGCGAGCGTGGGCGCATCGAGCTTCTCCTCGCTGGCGCGGAGCTGCTGCCGGAGCTGCTTTTCGAGTTCGTCGTTCATGTGTCCGGTCCAGTCGTGAGTGCGGCGCGCAGGCTGTGCAGCGCGCGCGAGTAGAGGGTCTTCACCGTGCCTTCCGTGCAGCCCATGGCCGCCGCCGTTTCCGCTGTCGACAATCCCTGCCAGCAGCGCAACATGAAGGCCTGCTGCTGGCGGAGCGACAGGCCATCGATTGCCGTTTCGAGCACCTGCATGTGCTGGGCGATGTCGAGCAGCTGTTCCGGTTGCTGTTCCTCGGGCAGGGGCAGGCTGTCCAGCGCATCGCCTTCGTCGTCGCCAGGGTGGTTGCCAAACCAGTGATCGAAGAGGGTCCGGCCCTGTCGCTGCCGGCGGTGCCAGTCGGTGATCGCGTTGCCGAGGATGCGGAAGAACAGCGGCGGCCACTCGTCGGCCGGCCGGTGCCGGTACGACCGGACCAGCCGCAGCATGGCATCCTGCACGATGTCGAGTGCCGCGTCCGCATCGCCGGTACTGATGCGTGCCATCCGGAATGCCCGGCGTTCAACACCGGCCAGGAAGCTGTCGAGCGTGTCAGTGGCACCCAATGGCGCATGGCTCTTGCCTGAACCGAGGTCAATGCTAACCCGCAGGCCACGGTCTGCTGTGGTCATATATGCTGAAAGAACGGTCGGGCAGCCGGATGGTTGACGCATGACAGGGACGATCAGGAAACATCCGCTGTTCAGCTATGTCGTGCTGGCTTATCTGTGGACCTGGCTGACGATCCTGCCGCTGCTCCTGCAGAAGCGGGGTCTGGCCGATTTCGGCCTGCCGGACGCCTGGGAGGCCATCGGCGCCTTCGGGCCCTTCATCGCTGCATGGCTGGTCTTGCGGTGCACCGAAGGGCAGGCCGGGCTCGCGTCCTTCTGGCAGGCGTTGCGCCACTGGCGCCTGGGTCGCACAGGCTGGGCGCTCACGCTGCTCTCACCGCTGGCGTTCCTGATACTGGCCGTGCTGCTGACACGCCTGCAGTCCGGTGCCATGCCCTCGTTGCAGGCGCTGGCCAGCGGACCCCTCGGCAGCCTGCACGAGGTTCTCGACCTGATCCTGGTCGCGGCGCTGCTGCAGGCCCTCGGCGAGGAGCCCGGCTGGCGCGGCTACCTGCTGCCGAAGCTGCTGGAGCGCTTCAGGGTCCTGCCGGCAACCCTGCTCATGTTTCCCGTCTGGTGGCTGTGGCACCTGCCGTTTTTCCTCAGCCGGCCGGAGTTCGGACTGGCGCAGTTTTTCGGTTTCGGTTTTGGAATTCTTTGCGCATCCATCTGGCTGAGCTTCCTCTGCCAGCGGACGCGCAGCACTCTCGCGGCCGTGGTCTGGCACGCCGTGCTGAACATCAGCCGCGGTGTCGCCCTGGGTCTTTCGACCGGGATGTTCCTCGCCTACGGGGTGGTGGTGGCAGCCGGTGCCGCGGTGATCGTGGCCTGGTGGGTACTGCGGCCGGCCCGGCCGGGAACGGCGCATTGAGGCTTCGGAATCCGTTTGCTCCGGTCCGGCGAAGTGCAAATCAGGGGCATATTCCGCAATAATGGCCAGGCATGCAGATGATCAAGGCTGACAGGTTTTCGGCTGACCTCCTGGAGCGCAGCGCCTCGGGTTACGCGGGCTTTGCCGCGGCCCTGATGTTCGAGCGCGATCCGGGCATGGCGGAGCGCGAGGGCAGCGGTGCCCCGGCAGCGTGGCGCTCGCATTTGACCCAGCGCGTGCTGGAACTCGCTGCCGCCCTGTCGGCCGGTGAGCCGCAGCTCTTCGTCGGGCGCGTGCTGTGGTCGCGCAAGGCCTTCCGGGCCCAGGCCCTGGACGAGGCCGATATCCGGCGCAGCATCCAGGCGCTGCGCGATGTGCTGGCCGAGCGGCTCCCCAAGCCGGCACTCGATGCGCCGCTGGCCTGCCTGGATGCCGCCCTGCAGGTCCTTGCGGCACCTGCCGCTGCGCCCGATCCCACGGAACTCGACCCGAAGCGGCCCACTGATCGCCTGGCGCTCGAATACCTGCAGAAGATCCTCGAGGGGAATTCTGCCGAAGCCATCAGGCTGGTCAGCCAGGCGGCGGCCGAAGGGCTCGGGCCGCAGGCGATCTACATGCAGGTCCTGTTGCCGGCCCAGCGCGAGGTCGGCCGCTTGTGGCACGCCGGTGAACTGAGCGTTGCCCAGGAACACATGGTTACTGCAGTCACCCAGCGGGCGATGTCGGTGGTGATCAGCCAGGCGGCGCCCGCACCCGCCAACGGCCATACGGCCGTCGTTGCGGCCATATCGGGCAATGTGCACGACATCGGCTTGCGCGCGCTGGCTGACATGTACCAGCTGGCAGGCTGGCGGGTGATCTATGCCGGCTCCGATGTGCCGATGCTGGATCTGCCGGCGATGCTCGGTTTCTACGAGGCCGACCTGCTGATGATCGGCGCCACCCTGGCTACGCATATACCGCGCGTCGAGCAGGCGATTGCCGCCATCCGCGAACGCTGCGAGCGTCCGGTACGTATCCTCGTGGGCGGCGCGGCCTTCGACGATGCGCCCGGCCTCTGGTCGCGTATCGGCGCCGATGGCTATGCATCGAGCATCGATGAGGCCCCGGCCCTCGGTGCCCGGCTGGTAGCCGCCTGAGCCTCAGGCCTTAACCTCAGGCCCGGGTATCAGGCCTGGGCTGAAACGGCTGCCAGCCTGCAGTCCGGCTTGTCGAATACCAGCTGCACCGTGCTGATCGCACGTTCCCTGAATCCCGCCTCGCAGTAGAGCAGGTACCACTCCCACATGCGGATGAACTCGTCCGGATAGCCGAGCTTGCGGACTTCCGGCAGCCGGTCGAGGAAGCGTTCGCGCCAGATGCGCAGTGTCTGCGCATAGTCGAGGCCGATGTCGTGCAGGTGCGCGAGCTGCAGATCGGTCACGCGTGAGACGGCGGTGCTGATCGAGGTGATCGATGGCAGCGCGCCGCCGGGGAAAATGTACTTCTGGATGAAGTCCACGGCATGCATGGCCTGCTCGTGGTAACGGTCGGCGATGGTGATGGACTGGAGCAGCATGCGGCCGGCCGGCTTCAGTCGTTCGCTGCAGATCCGGAAATACTGGTCCATGAAACGGTGACCGACCGCCTCGATCATCTCCACGGACACGAGCTTGTCGAACTGCCCCTGCAGGTCGCGGTAATCCTGGCCCAGCACCGTGATGCGCCCGGCGAGTCCGGCTTCCTGTATCCGGCGCCGGGCAAAGCCGAACTGGTTTTCGGAGATCGTGGTGGTGGTCACCCGGCAGCCATAGTGGCGTGCCGCATGGATGGCGAGGCCGCCCCAGCCGGTGCCGATTTCCAGCAGGTGATCGTCGGGCTGCAGGTCGAGCTTGCGGCAGATCAGGTCGAGCTTGTGCTGCGAGGCGGTTTCCAGCGTGGCTTCGGGATGCGGAAAGACCGCTGCCGAATACATCATCGAGGGATCGAGGAACAGACTGAACAGCTCGTCGCCGAGGTCGTAGTGGGCGTGGATGTTGCGCCGGCTGCCCTTGCGCGTATTGCGGTGCTGCCAGTGCGCGAGGCGCAGCAGCATGCTGCCGACGCGGGCCACGCCGATCTCGAGCCTTGCCATCACCTCGCGGTTGATGACCAGCAGGCGCATGGCTGACAGCAGATCGTTGCTCTGCCACTTGCCGGCCATATAGGCCTCCGCGGCACCGATGGTGCCGCCGCTGGCAATATCGAGCCAGGCCGACAGCTCGCTGATCCGCACCCGCACGTCGATGGTCGGGTGGCCGGTGGTCTCGCCGACCACCGTGGTGCCCAGCGCATCCTGGATGTGCAGCCGGCCCTGGCGCAGCGCGCCCAGCTGTCGCAGCACCGCGCGACGGGCCATGCGCACCGCGAGACTGGCCCGGCCTTCAGCCTGGCTGCCCGCAGGCGTGTCGAAAGTGTCGTCGAAATCGTTCATGCGGCGTCCCGGTTGGCCGGACGATCGTATACCGGCGCGCGCTTGCGCCATAGCTTCAGGGCCTGCCAGTGGATCAGGCTGGTCACGCGCAGCGTCGCCAGGGGATCGGTGGCCAGCACCCGCGCCAGCGAGCCCGAGCTGATTGCCTGCCGCTCGAAGCTCAGGTGGGCATCGAAGCGCCGGGCGCCGTCGCGCCAGTTTTCGAGCGCGAGCGCCAGCCGTTCGCCGGGCGGTGCCAGCTTGCAGACGTAATGCATGTCCAGCGGCATGAAGGGTGAGACATGAAAGGTCTTGGCGAATTCAAAGCGCAGGCCGTTGTTGGCAATGGGCCTGCCGCCGGTCAGCACATAGGGGTGCATCTGCCGCCACGGCATGTTGCTGACCTCGAGCACCACGGCTTCCAGCGCTCCACTGTTGTCGAAGCAGTAGTAGGCGCTCATCGGATTGAAGTTGTAACCGAAATAGCGGAAGTGCGTCAGCAGGCGGATCGGACCGGACGGCCGGAAGCCGGCCTGTGCCTCGACCAGATCGCGGACCGTGCGGTCCAGCGGCACGGCTGGATCGCCACAGTGATCGCTGCGCCTGAAGCGGGCCGGTGCCGCGCGTTTTGCCGACCAGAACCAGTAGGGCTCGAACAGGCTGTCGAGTTCCGCCAGGTCCACATACATCATGAACAGCGAGTAGCGGAAGTCGTGGCGTACCGGGTGGAAGCGCCGGTGGCTGACCTGTCCCTTGTAGATGCAGCTGTGCATGCTCAGGCCACTGCTTTTGTTCCACTCATGATCCGCGGCCCGGCCGCCGGGACGCTCATGGAGATACCGGTATGCCGGACAAAAGCTTCGCACACGGCGATGGCGCTGCGCACCCCGTCCTCGTGGAAACCATAGCCCCAGTAGGCGCCGCAGTAATAGCTGCGATTGCTGCCGTTGATCTCCGCATGCCGCTGCTGGGCTGCGATGGTCGCGCGCGTGTAGACCGGATGCGCGTAGCTCAGGCGTTGCACGACCTGCCGCGGATCCACGCTGCCGGTGTCGTTGAGCGTGAGCAGGAAGCGGCGTGGGCCCGGCAGTGACTGCAGGCGGCTCAGGTCGTAGGTCACGGACACGCGGCCGGTGTCCAGCCCGCTGCCGCGATGGTAGTTCCAGGCAGCCCAGGCGCGCGTGGTGCGGGGCATGAGGCGCACATCGGTGTGCAGGACGGCGTCATTGTGCTGGTAGGCAATGGCGCCAAGGATCTCGCGCTCGGCTGGCGAGGGGTCGCGCAGCAGCCGCAGTGCCTGGTCGCTGTGGCAGGCCATCACGACCTGGTCGTAGCTGGCTTCCGGCCGCCCGCGTGCCTTGAGCACGACCCGGTCCGGATGCCGCTGGATCCACTCGACCGGGGTATTCAGCAGCAGCCGGTCGCGGAATGGCGCCACCACGGCGCGCACGTATTCGCGCGAACCGCCGCTCACGGTCATCCATTGCGGCCGTCCGGCTGTCTGCAACAGGCCGTGGTTGCGGAAGAAGTGCCCGAAGTGACTGGCCGGGAAGTCGAGGATCCGCGCCGGTTCGGCCGACCAGATGGCACCGGCCATCGGCAGCAGATAGTCGTCCAGCATGGGGCCGCTGAAGCCGTGCTGCTGCAGGTAGTCGCCCAGGCTCAGTTCGGGCGCCGCCGCCAGCAGCTGGTCGCTCATGCGGTTGAAGCGCAGGATGTCGAGCAGCATCCGGTAGTGGGCCGGCCGCAGCAGGTTGCGGCGCTGGGCGAATATGGCATCGAACTGCGTGTCGCCGCGATACTCGACACCGCTGTCCGCGCAGCGAAAGCTGAAGCTCATGTCGGCCGGCTGGTAGGCGACGCCCAGCGAGCGCATCAGCGCGGTGAAGTGCGGGTAATTGCGCTCGTTGAACACCAGGAAGCCGGTGTCCATGGCCAGGCGCTGCCCGTCCATCGCGACATCGACCGTATGGCTGTGGCCACCTGGCCGGCTGTCGGCCTCGAAGATGGTCAAATCACAGTGTCCCGCCAGTCGATTGGCGGCATAAAGGCCGGCAATGCCGCTGCCGATGATTGCTACCCGCACGTTATTCCCCCCGCAGGGTTATGGTTGCATATGTGGTCTTTCGTTGCTGGCCCGCAGCCGGATGCAGGCTTGAATCAATTTTTGCGTCGCTGACGAACAGCTTTATGCCCGCATGCCGGGGCGAGGGAGGAATACCTGATGTCTGTTGTGCAAATGAGCTCAAGCGGGCGGTTTGGTGGCCGGTATGGCCTCATCGTGGTGCTGGCCGGCCTGCTCGGTGCCTGCGGCCGGGTCCCGGTGCCCTTGCCGGAGCTGAACGCCTCCTATGAGCGGGCGCTGGCCCGGACCGCGCCGCTGGCGGTGGCCTGCGAGCCGGGCAGCGAGCGGCAGCGGGCGGGTTTCGAGCGCCTGCAGGCCTATTTCACCAACATGAGCGCCGACTCCGTGCGGGAGCAGACCGCAAGGGTCTATGCACCGGAGGCCTATCTGAACGACACCCTCGTCGGTATCGACGGTGCCGGGCGCATCCAGGCCTACTTCAGCCACACCATGCAGGCAACCCGCGTGCTCAATGTCCGCTTCCTCGACCGCGCCCCGAGCGGAAGCGACTGCTTCGTGCGCTGGGAGATGCAGGTCGAGCACGACTCGCTGGCCGGTGGTGAGCCGGTCCTGACTTACGGCGTCACGCAGTTTCGTTTCGACCAGGAGGGGCGGGTATTGCTGCACAAGGATTTCTGGGATTCGGGCACCGGCCTTTATGAGCAGTTGCCGTATCTGGGCCGGATCATCGCCCGCGTGCGCGCCGTCGCCGAACAGGGGGCCGAGTGAGCATGCTGATCGACCTGTGTGAGCGTGGACTGATTCCGGATGTGGTCACGCGCGCCGGCATGCGCCGCCTGATGGCGGAGCGCCTGGCGCTGGAGTCGCTGGATCGCGGGCTGGCGGAAGCCGAGCAGTTTCGTCGCCGGCTGGCGGAGTTGCGCGCGAGCCCGGTCGCCATCGAAACCGACAAGGCCAACGAACAGCACTATGAGGTGCCGGCGGGATTCTTCCGCCAGGTGCTGGGCAAGCATCTCAAGTACAGCTGCTGCTGGTACGGCGAGGGGATACAGGATCTGGATGCGGCCGAGGCCGCCATGCTGCGCCTCAGTTGCGAGCGGGCCGAACTCGCCGACGGGCAGCGCATCCTCGAGCTGGGCTGTGGCTGGGGCTCGCTGACCCTGTGGATGGCGGCGCACTATCCGCACAGCCGCATCACCGCCGTCTCCAACTCGGCCTCGCAGCGCGAATTCATCCTCGCCGAGGCGCGCAGCCGCGGGCTGGCCAATGTCGAGGTGATCACGGCCGATGCCAATCACTTCAGCACGGACGAGCGCTTCGACCGGGTGGTGTCCGTCGAAATGTTCGAGCACATGCGCAACTACGCCACGCTGCTGGCGCGCATCGCCGGCTGGCTGCGGCCGGGGGGCAAGCTCTTCGTGCATATCTTCTGTCACCGCACGCTGATGTATCCCTTTACCACCGGTGACAGCTACGACTGGATGGCGAAGTATTTCTTCAGCGGCGGGCTGATGCCGGCCGAGCACACGCTGCTGTATTTCCAGGA
>JAHDYM010000043.1 GCA_023383705.1 Gammaproteobacteria bacterium
ATGAACTGCACGAAGTCCTCGTACAGCTCGACCTTGCCCTTGTTCTTGTAGGGCAGGCCGTAGGCCATCATGATCCACTCGGCCATGTCGCCGAAGTTGCTGGTGGTGAAGTTGATCAGGCCGACGGTGACGCCACTCTTCAACTCATCGAGCAGCTGGTTGACCAGCGTCGTCTTGCCGCTGCCGACTTCGCCGCTCACCACCGTGAAGCCCTGCCGGTTCATGATGCTGTAGCGGAGCAGCGTCAGCGCGGTGCCGTGCCCCTTGGAGAGATACAGAAACGACGGATCGGGAACCAGCGCAAAAGGCCGCTCCCTGAAACCGTAGAATTGCTCATACATGGTTGGAGGTTCCGGCCGGGCGATCAGCCGCTCAGCTGAAGAAGCCTTTTTTCTTCTTCGTGTCCGGCCCGTAGCCATAGCCACTCGAGGGCGCCTCGGACTTGTTCAGCACCGTACCAACAAGCGGGGTGCTCTTGAGGATCTGGTAGGCCTTTTCCAGGTCTTCCTTGCGGGTGGTACCACTCTCGGCCACCATCAGGAAACAGTCGGTATAGGGCGAGAATGCCAGCGCATCGTCAGCCGCGAGGATCGGCGGCAGGTCGAACACGACCAGGCGATCCGGATAGCGCGTCTTCAGCTCGTTGACCAGCGCCACCATGCGCGGCGAACGCAGCATCTCGGCCGAGTTGGTCACGGCATCCCTGCCGGGCAACACTACCAGGCGCTCGACGGATGGACAGAACAGCAGCTTGTGGAGCGGGACGTCGCCGCGCAGATAATCGCTGAGCCCGAGTTCCGGCTCATCACCGAAATACCGGTGAATGCTCGGGCGACGCAGATCGAGATCGACCAGCAACACGGTATGGGTGACTTCCATGGCCAGGCTGATGGCCAGGTTGATGGCGGTAAGCGTCTTGCCACAACCGGTGGCGGGACCGGTCACCGCGATGGAAGTCCAGCCGTTGTTGCGCATGGTCTGCAACACCCGGGTACGCAGCATGCGGTATGAATCCCGGTACTTGTGCTGGGGCAGTGCGGTGATGATGCGGTTGTCGCGCAGCAACTGCTCGGGCACCTCCACCATCCGCGTCATCGTGTAACGCACGCCGGTCGACAGATCGGCACCCACCTGCGGAGGCGGACTCAGACGGCTGTCGACGCCGCCCAGTTGCCGGTCCTGGCCGGCACGCTCGAGAGCCTTGCGTATTCTTTCCATGACCTGGTGTGTATTCCTAAATACCGAACTTGCGCAACAGGACGTACCAGAGCACGTCCAGCTTGATGAAGAAGAAGTGCACGAGGGCCAGCAGGACGACGAGCACGATCGGTGCCACCAGCAACGCGCCTATGCGTACCTTGCGGACATGCTTGTGATCCTCGGCGGTCTCGATCAGGGGAATCTCGGCAATCGGCGGCGCGCCCTGCACCCGCTCCAGTGCACGCGCACTGGTGATCGAGCCATCGATGGACTCGGCAACCTGAGGCCAGCCAAGGCCCACTGCCAGCACCAGAACAATCAGCAGCGCCAGCAACACCGGCCGGTTCGGGCTGGAGGGCAACAGCGGCGTATCCGGCGGCTCGACCAGCGAGAAACGTTCACCCTTGCTCTGGGTTTCCATCGTCTGGCCCATCTTGGATACAAAGGCCTTCTCGCGGGCATTCTGGTAACTCAGGGTGGCGCTCTGCAGGCGCCGGTACAGGGCACTGAGCTCTTTCTCGACATCGCTGCTGCGGTAGGCCTTGCGCTCGATGGCATCACGCCGCGTGCGCAACTCGGCCTGCTTGGCCACCAGCGAGCGCTCCTGGGACTCCATGGTCTCGCGCTGGGCGCGAATCTGGATGTAAATGGGGTTATCGGCCTTCAGGCTGCCGAGCTGCACATCGCCGCGCGCGGGGGCCGGCTTCGCCTCCAGCGCTGCCACCTGGCGTTCCAGGGCTTTGACCTCGGGATGCTCCGAACCATATTTCTCGCGGGCCTTGGCAAGTTGCAGGCGCGCATCGGCCAGCACCGCAACCGAATCGCCGAGATCGGCATTGGTGCCGAGCTGGGCCTTGACGGCCGCAAGGTCGCGACGCGTGCGCACCACGTCAGGATGATCCGCGCTGTAGCGGCCTTCCAGCATGGCGAGCTGGGTCTGCAGGGCCTTCAGCTGATCCTCGGGTGCAGTGACCGCCTTGCCATCCGGCAGGACCGTGGTACCCACCGGGCTGAGCTTGGCCAGTTCGGCATCCAGCATGATCTTGTTTTCGCGGGTGGCCTGCAGCTGGCGGTCGATCTCCTGGATCTCGTTGCTCAGGTTCTGCGCCACCTGCATGTTGAAGGCCATGAGCTCGGGCAGGCTGCCCTCGTTCTCGCGCTTGATCTTGGCGATCTGCGCTTCGAGTTCGCGCACCTCGGCATCGAGGCGCTCGACCTCTTCGTCCATGAACCGGCTGGTCTGCGCCGTCTGCTCGGTGCGCGAGCGGACGTTTTCGGCCATGTACAGGGATACCAGCTCATTTGCCACGGCGCGGGCCGTTTCCGGCGTCTCATGCTCGAAGCCGAGCTTGAAGGCGATGGTGCTGGCAACCTGCTGGCCGGCTGCATTGGGTTGCTGAACATCGATGATGTCGATGCTCATGCTCTTTTCGACATCGGGCACGAGCAGCAGCGTGGGCAAATACTTGCGCTCTTCCTTGAAGAGGTCGAATTTCTCGATGATGCTCGCCAGGTTGCTCCGGGTCATCACGCGCTGGTTGATGTACTGGATCTGCCGGGCGGCAAAGGTGGTGACGGTGGTCGGCACCAGGCCGGGCGGAATCTCCGGATCCTCGATCAGGATCACGGCCGTCGAGGTATAGGCATTGGGCCACATGACGATGCCGATAACCCCGACCACGAGCAGGCTGACCGCCATGATCAGGGCGGGCTTGCCACGCCGCTTGAGGGCATCGATATAGTCGCCAAAGGTCCGGCTGTCGTCTTCGGGGAGCGCTATCTCAAAGGCCATATGGAATCGGCTCTGTTAAAAATCGTTGTGTAAGGGGTCAAGCATGGCCCGGGGATGCTAGTCGCCGGTGATTAAGTTGTCTGTGATCACCGGCGCAAATCGGACCTGGCCACGGGCAGACTGCTGCGAACCATATCCAGAAAACCATCCTAGATGGTTGATAAGTCTATCACCGGGTATACGGACCGGCGTTACGGTGTGTACAGGAAGGCCGGACCGGAAAAAGAAAAGGCGCCCCGGGGGCGCCTTTCAGGTCGACTGTAGTCCTCGGCTCAGGCGGCTTTGCGGCGGATACGCCGGGCAACCAGCCCGGCCACGGCCGTACCGAGCAGCCAGACGGCCGGCGGTGCGGGCACGGCCTGGGCGCCACCGAAGAAGGCGCCCGTATAGCAGTTCTTGCTGCTCCGCTGGTTGTCACCACAATCGCCGAAGTTGAAGCCGCCGACGTAAGCCGAGAAAAACGACGGCCCCTGCGGCGAACTGCCCGCGGACAGGTCGACGTAGCTAAGGACCGTGTCCAGATCGATACCGGTAACCGAGAAGGTCAGCGGATCATGCGGGCTGCTGCCCTGGATATCGACGATGAGGTCGTAGGTGCCGAAACCGGATACCAGGCCGTTCTGTCCGGTCAACCAGCCAGCCGGCAAAGCGGTGACATTGTCACGGCCGGTATTGAGATCGCCAACCACATTGAAGGCAAACTTCTCGATGCCGAAGTTGCTGCCGGCGATATCCAGCAGGGGCTGCAGGGCGGTAATGGTGAAATCGACGGCACCGTCAACGCCATCGGCGATGGTTACCTGCAGATAGTTCACACCATCCGGCAAGCCACTCGACTGATCGAGGTAATAGGAAACCGAAGCCGCCTGACTGGTCGTCACGCCGAACAGACCGATCAACAGTGCCGCTGCACAATGTCGCCTGGCCATGGCCGCTACCCCTCTATGAACTCGGAGGGCCCATATATCTGGGCCGCTTGGTTTTTCTCGTAGCTCACTGTAATCGGCAGGCATCAAAGCCGCAAATCATATTTTCCATAATCAGGGGTGATTCGCGGAGTATATTGCCAGGCTCATGGACCACAGTGCAGCGAAGTCCGCATAGAAGCTGCACCAGGCTGCGAGCCGATGCAGCTCGGCCCCGGTGGGCGGGTGACCCAGATAGGCGCCAAGGAAGTCCCGGGCCAGGGCCGGTGGCAGCTCATGGTGCGCAACAACCACCGCAAGATCAAACCAGAACTCGTTGAATCCACTGTATTCCCAGTCGATCAGCCATAGCCGGCCAGCCGCTCCCGGGCCGGCCACAAAATTGTCGGCAACCGGGTCGTTGTGGCAAAACACCCGGCGTGCTCCGGGGTCCTGGCAGCTGGCGAGCAGCTGCCGGGTGGTCACGGCCAGGCCCCCCCCGCCCAGGCCCGCCAGGCCGGCGTAGCGCTCGACGGCCGCAGCCAGATCCTGCACCAGACCCGGTGGCGGTCTCTCGATGGCCACGGAATGCGCATTGCGCAGCAGTATGGCGGCCTGCGCCAGCCTGGCCGGTTCTTGCAGGTCTGCCGGCTGCCACACGCTGCCCTCGATATGGCGACGGAGCAGAAGGCCGCGCCCCGGGTCGGCTGCGATCGGCGCCGGACCGAGCCCCGCCGCCGCAACCACCTTGAGGCGCGCAAACTCTGCCGCCCGGTCCAGCCCCATCGCCGCGGCAGCCGGCCGGTCGATACGCAGCACTGCGCGCTCACCCGCGACCTCCGCCAGCCAGCTGTCAGCCAGCGGGCCATGCCGCAGGGGGTGGCGTACCGTACCGCCGGCAACGCCCAGGAACCCGAGTGCCGCTTCAGGGCTCATGCCGGATGCTTATGCGCGGATCTGCGCCAGGCGCGATAACCGATCACGATCATGATCAGATATACGCCGAAGAGCGCCGCGGTGAGATAGAGGCCGCGGTTCACGAACACCCCCAGCGACAGGCTGTCGAGCACAAACCAGTACAGCCAGTTTTCCAGCACCTTGCGCGCCACCATCCAGGTTGCGAGCAGCGAGCCCCAGGTGATGAAGGAATCCAGCCAAGGCAGGGCGGCAGCGGTGTTCTGCGCCAGCAAAAAACCGCTGAGCAGCGACAGCAGGCAGACCAGCAGCAGTGCCAGCAGATGCCGGCGTACTGGCCAGGTATGCACGACGGGAACCTCGGCCCCGGCGGCCGGCCGCCACACCCACCAGCCATAGGCCGCCATCAGCACATAGAAAACCTGCAGGGCAGCCTCCATGTACAGCTGCGCGCGACCCAGCAGCACCACGTAGATCGATGAGCTGAGCAGCGCGGCCGGCCAGCAAGCCGGATGCTGGCGTATCGCCAGCGCCAGGTAGACGATGGCAAGAAAAACCGCGACCACCTCCCACGGCGAAGTCGCCGCCACGAAACCGGCAAAAGCCAGGTCGAGGCCAGCCAGCATCTCCCCGGGCATGCGCTCAGACGCCAGGCGGGGTGCCGATGTCGAGATCCGCGTTGACGATCTTGGCCACCAGCACCACCGGATGCACGCGCTCCATCGCCGCCTGCGTGCAGCGGCTGACCGCAGCCATCACGGCCGCAAACTCGCCGCGCAGCTGCGTGCTCAGCTGGTTGGTGACGATTTCGATGCCCGGTTCGCGACGCAGCGCGTGGATGAAGTCGGTGATCGGCCCGACGAAGTCAGCCTGCAGCGGATAAAGGCTCAGTTCGACCGTGATACGCATGTACATTTCCCCCTCGTTGCAGGAGCGGCTTCAGCCGCGATTGCGAAACCGGATCGCGCCTGAAGGCGCTCCCACGGCCGCATTTACCTTTGCCCGAAACGATAACGCAGTGTCAGCCCGGCCTGGCGCGGATCGCCATTGCGGGTATAGAGCTGCGGGATGAAATCGGGCGGCTCGTTGCCGAAATAAAAGCCGCGCACCGCATAATCCTCATCGAAGGCATTGCGGACCCAGGCTTCGACCCGCCACTGCCCCCATTCGCGGCCCGCGCGCAGATCCAGCACCTGGTACGGACCCGTCTGCGGATCGTTGCAGTCGGCCGACTGGCAGTAATCGATGGTGTAGCTGGCCTTGCCACCGTAGTCGGCGCGGGCAAACCAGCCCTGCGGTGAACGCCAGCTCGCATTCACGGCAAAAGTGTAACGGGGCGCATGGGCCAGTTCACCGCCTGCGAGCTCGGGCCGCAGGCTGAAGGCACCGATTTCCGTGTGCAGCAGGCCAAGCGCCGTACCCAGCGTCAGCGCGGGCAGCGGCTGCCAGCTCGCCTCCAGTTCGACGCCGCGCGTTTCGGCATCGCCGGCATTGTCGGTGACGAACACATAGGTGGTCGGATCACCGACGCGCAACTGCACCGGCACCTTGATCTGCGGATCATCGCGCTGCTGCATGAAAAGGCTCAGCGCCAGCGTCCAGCCCGCCCCCGCCGGCGCCATGCGCAAACCGGCCTCGTAGTCCCACAGGTATTCGGGATCGAACTCGATGTCGGAAACATCGAGGTTGAAATCCGGGAACTCGCTGAAATCGATACCGGCAAGGCTGGTGTTGAAGCCGCCAGCCTTGTAGCCGCGCGCGATGCGTGCCCAGACCGTCGCACCCGGCTGCACTTCGTGGCTGAGGCCGAGTTCACCGCCGAGCATGTTGTCGCGCGGATTGAAGCGGCTGCCGAAATCATCCCGGTAGCGGGCCGCGCGCTGCTCCCAGCGCAGCCCTGCGGTGGCCGTGACGCTGGCCGACAGCGGCCGCGACAGCGCGCCGAACAGTGCCACGCTGGTCGCTGCATAGTCGCTGCTGGCGCTGGCATCGAGCAGCAGATCCACGCCGCAGGTCGCAGCGTCGCAGACGCCCTGGTCGCGGCGGGTGTTGGTCTCATCGAGATCGAGCACATAGATGCCGGTCACCCAGTCGGCACCGAAGAAGCGGCTGTCGGGACCGGAAATCAGCCGCAGTTCCTGGTTCAGGGTGTCGCGTTCGCGCGTGAACGCCTGCGTGAACTGGTAGACCGAGGGCGCCCAGAATTCCGGATTGCCCCAGTCGGCATCGAAGCCAAAGCCCATGTCGGAATGGGCGAAGCCGGTGATGCTGAGCAACTCGCCCAGGCCGCCAAGCTGCCAGCTGACCCGCAGCGCGCCGGCATCGGTCTGTTGTTCGTCACGGCCCGGCTGATCGGACCAGGTCGTGAAGCCGTTATCGATGGCAAAGGCATCGTAGCCATTGTCGAGATCGACATGCATGCCGCTGAAGTCGATGCGCAGGTCGGCCGCGGGCTGCCAGCGCAGCTTGCCGCGCACGCTCAGCTCGTCGCGCTGGTTGGTGTCGTCGCGGCCCAGCCAGGGATTGCGGCGGAAGCCATCGCTGTCGTACTGCTGTACCGCCAGCCGGTACGCGAGGCTGTCACCGGTCCCGCGCACGGCACCGCCCACGACCGCACCGAAAGCGCTGGTGTCATCGCTGCCGCCCGTCAGCTCGATCTCCGCAGTCGGGGTCAGCGACGGGGCGTTGCTCCGCACATGGATCAGGCCGGCCAGCGCGTTGGCGCCGTAACGCACGCCCTGTGGACCGCGCAGCACCTCGACATCCTGCAGATCGAAGGTGGTCGCCACCGCACCGATGCCGGACAGGTCGATGTCGTCGATGACCAGACCCACCGAAGGATTCGGCGCACCATCGTACTGCTCGAGTTCGCCGGTGCCGCGGATCTGGAAGTAACGCGCCCGCGAGCCCTCGCCGCTCCAGTTGAGGTTCGGCACCAGGCTGGTGAGTTCCTCCAGGTGCTGGAGCGAGGCGATGGCGATCTCCTCCGCCTCCATGCGGGTGACGCTCACCGGCACCTCGGCCAGTCCCGTCTCGCGCAACTGGGAGGCCAGCACCACCACCTCGGGCACAGGAGCGGCCGTAGGAGCGGCTTCAGCC
Source organism: Gammaproteobacteria bacterium (assembly GCA_023383705.1). Taxonomy (GTDB): domain Bacteria; phylum Pseudomonadota; class Gammaproteobacteria; order Steroidobacterales; genus SHZI01. The sequence continues at coordinate 7,912 of JAHDYM010000043.1, forward strand.
GCGACCCCACCCAGAAAAACAAACGCCACAACGATCGCAGCCGGGATCGCAGCCGGCATCGCGGCCGGGATCGCGGCTGAAGCCGCTCCTACCAATGCGGCTGAAACCGCTCTCACCACTCTCATCCCGGCAAATCTCCTGTGAGGGACGATCCGGGATTGCGGCAGCAGGGGGATAACGATGGAAGCTCGTCTTGTCCCTACGCCGGTACTAGCCGGATCAGGTTCAGAGGGTTCCCTTGCGGATCTCAGGCCGGCCCGCTTCTGCGGTACGACCACCCCTAAGACTGGCGGCGAGGATAGCACGGGATTGAATCGCGCCTGAAGGCGCTCCTACAATAGCGGCATGAAAACACATGATTACCAGGCTATCGACGCGGTCGTAAACATCTGGACCGACGAGGCACTCGCCGCGCGGCCCAAGTGGGGTACGGATTTCTTCTCCGGCAAGATGAATGCCGACAAGGGCATGATCTCGCAGGGCATGAGCCTCGAGCAGATGCTCGAAAAGCTCGACGAGGCCAATATCGAACGGGCCTTCCTGATCGCGGCCCGCTCAGGCCGTCCCGGCCTGCCGGGCTGCTACCACATGCCCTACGAGATCGTCGCCCGCGCGGTGGCGAAGTATCCGCAGCGCTTTCACGGCCTCGCTGGCATCGACCCCTACACCGGCATGAAAGGCGTGCGCGAACTCGAGCACGCGGTGAAGAACCTCGGCTTCATCGGCGCCCACTATTACCCGCACTGGTTCGAACTCGCGCCGGACCACGCCAAGGTCTATCCCTTCTATACCAAGTGTTGCGAACTCGGCATTCCGATCCAGATGCAGGTCGGCCAGTCGATGATCTATGCGCCCGACTTCCCCTGCCGCAGCGTTGGCCGACCGATCAGCCTCGATCCGGTGGCCTGCGATTTTCCCGAACTCAAGCTGATCGGCATTCACGTCGGCATACCCTGGCACGACGAAATGGTCGCCATGGCCTGGAAGCACGCCAACGTCTACATCGGCTGCGATGCCCACCGGCCGAAGTACTGGCCAGAAAGCTTCCGGCGCTACATCAACGGCCAGGGCCAGGACAAGGTGATCTTCGGCACCGACTTCCCGGTACTGCCCTTCCAGCGCACCGTGCAGGATATCGACGAACTCGGCTTCAAGCCCGAGGCCCGCCGCAAGCTGATGCGCGACAACGTGCTGCGCATCTACGGCCTCTAAACGCAGCCGCGATTCCCCCGGTAGGAGCGGCTTCAGCCGCGATTCAAACAATCGATCGCGCCTGAAGGCGCTCCTACGGCCGCTCCTACGGCAGCCGGTCCTCGTCGATCCACACGCAATCCCAAAGGGGATAGTCACCGATACGCTGGACCAGGCCGGCGCGGAGCGGATTGCCGATGATATAGCGCCCGGTAGCCACCAGACTCTCGTCGGTACGCAGGGCATGATCGTGGTAGCCATGCTGCCAGATGGGACCAGCGATACCGAGCACGCGGCCCGCGTCGCGCGCCGCACGCCCCTTCACCTGGCCGACCACTACCGGCAACAGGGCGCGCCGAAGAACGAAGAGCCAGTGCAGATGATCCGGCATCACCACGAAAGCCAGCGTATGTACCGTCAGTTCGCTCTCTGCCGCACGCAGCGCACGTACCACACAGCGGCCTGCAGCAAGGTCGGCAAAAAGCCGCCGGCGTCCGTGGGTAGCGGTCGTGACATGGTAGATACGCTCATGCTGCGAGACACGACCACGACGCAAGGCACGGGATCCGGGTTGCAGCAAGTCCATGGCTGATAGCTGAACATCGCCACACGCGAAAATCCCGCGGCGAAAGCGGCATGTTTGACCGGAAATCGCGTAGGAGCGCCTTCAGGCGCGATCGATTGTTTGAATCGCGGCTGAAGCCGCTCCTACGGCCGCTCCTACGGCCGCTCCTACACCGCGCGGACGGCGGCGCCGGAGGCCAGCAGGGCATCGATCCGCTCGTCGCTGATGCCGTTCTCGCGCAACACCTCGACGGTATGCTCGCCCAGCCGCGGCTGCAGGCGCCGCACACTGGCCGGCGTTTCCGAGAAGGTCACCGGATAGCGGGTCATGCGCAGCCGGCCTTCGGTGGGATGGTCCACTTCCTGCCAGAAACCGACCGCGTTCAGGTGCGGATCGTCCTTGAGTCCCTGCAAGGTGTTCACCATGTTGGTCGGCACGCTGGTCTTGCTGAACATCTGCAGCCACTCGTCGGTGGTACGCGTGAGCATGATCCGGGCCGTTTCCTGGTAGGTGTCGTCGATATTCGCCACGCGTTTGGCGAGCGTCGTGAACCGCGGGTCGGTGATCAGGTCCTCGTTGCCGCTCAGCTTGCAGAACACTTCCCAGTGCGCATCCAGATACGGCAGGATCGCGATGTAGCCGTCCCTGGTCTTGTACGGCTTGCGGTGATGGCTCATCAGCCGCGTGTAGCCCGGACCGCCGATCTGCGGCTCGAAAGCCATGCCCCACAGGTGTTCGGCCATCGTGAAATACACCATGGTCTCGAACATCGGCACCTCGATCTGCTGGCCGGCACCGGTGCGCTCACGACTGTAGAGTGCCGCCGAAACGGCCGAGACCACCTGCATCGCGGTGGTCTTGTCGGCAACGACCGTCGGCAGATAGCGCGGCTCGCCCAGCACCATTTCGTTGAGCATGGCGATGCCGCTGACTGCCTGGATGGAGTCATCCAGCGCACCACGCGCGCCATAGGGACCGGCCGTACCGTAGCCGTAGGTGCCGCAGTAGATGATCTTCGGGTTCACCGCCTTGAAGGCCGCGTAATCGAGGCCGAGCTTGGTCATGACCTGCGCGCGGTTGTTGTGTATCACCACGTCGATATTCTTTGCCAGCTCCATCACCACCGCCCGCGCCTCGGGCTGCTTCAGGTCGAGGACGATGCTGCGCTTGTTGCGGTTGCAGGTCAGGTAGAGGGCGGCCATGCCCGGATTGCGGCTGGCGCCCAGCGAGCGATTGCTGTCGCCATAAGGGGGTTCGATCTTGATGACCTCCGCACCCATGTCGGCAAGCATCTGGCAGGCCCACGGACCGAGCACCACCGCGGTGATTTCAAGTATGCGAACGCCTGTCAGCGGACCGGACATGATCATCCTTCCAAAAAGGGGCAGGAGCGGCTTCAGCCGCGACCGGGCTGAATTGTAGCCAAGATCGCGATTGGGGTCGCGCCTCGCGACCCGGGGATCGCGCCTGAAGGCGCTCCTACGGTTTGATTGGGATCGCGCCTGAAGGCGCTCCTACAGTTTTTTCAAAGCCTGGCGCGCTTCCTCGATCCCCGGATAGTCGGACTGGGCCTCATCGACCGCGCGCTTCAGCTCCTGCCTGGCGTTCACGGTATTGCCGCTGGCCAGGTAGGCCATGCCGAGATGGTAGTGAAAGATCGGAATCTGGCCGGCCTGCGCGGTCACCCGCTCCAGCACGCTGATGGCCTCGGCATACTGCCCTGCGCGGTAGTACGCCCAGCCGAGCGTGTCGAGGACGGCAGGGTTCTGGGCCTTCTCCAGTTTTCTGGCCAGTTCGAGCGCGCGTGCCCAGCTCTCCTTGTCGCTGCGGTGGTCAAGCAGCAGCGCCGCCAGGTTGTTGATGACCGGCTCGGCATCCGGATTGCCCTTCAGGTGAGCCTCGTAGAGCCTGATGGAATCCTCCTGCCGTCCGGCCATCTCCAGTTCCGAACCCAGCAGCATGGTCAGTTCGAGACTGCCGGGATTGGCCTTGAGACCGCGCTCATAAACCTTGATGCGGGTATCGGGATCCTTGCGATAGGCGCCAGCCAGCGACTGCCATGCGACGATCGAATCGGGTTTTTTGCTGACCACGTCCTCGAGGTAGGCAACGGCCTTGCCGGTGTCGCCCTGCCCGCCATAGATTCCACCCAGCAGGAACTTCGCGAACAGCTCATTGTCGGCATTGCCGAGCTGCTCGTTCAGCACTGCGATGGCATCGTTGGGCTTGCCTGCAGCCACCAGTGAACGCACCAGGCCTTCCAGTGGCAGCGGATCACTCTTGCGCGCCGCCGCCGCCTTCCTGAAGGCCTCGGCAGCACCGCTGTAATCCTTCTTCTGGGCCAGCACGCGGCCGAGAGAGAAGTCACCCAGGCCCGCCTCGCCGGAAACGCCCGCCAGGCGCCGCGCCTCGGCTTCGGCCTGGTCGGTCTTCTGCTGTGCCATCAGCACCTCGATCAGCCGCCCGGACGCCAGCCCGTCATCGGGCTTCAGCTCGATCTGCCTGCGCAGCAGCTCCTCGGCTTCCCGGAACTCCCGGCCCATGACATGCAGCACCGCCAGCTGGTGCAGACCGTCCGCCGACTTCGGGTTCACCTCAAGCAGGCGACGATAGGTATCCTTGGCCAGCGTGAGATCGCCTTTCTGGGCATAGGCCTGGCCGAGCAGCAGCAAGGCGCGCTCGCTCTCCGCCTGCTTGCGCAGCACCAGGCGCAGGTCGGCTATCGCATCGTCGAACTTCTTTTCCTGGAAGCGCAGGCCGGCACGGTAAAGCAAAGCCTCCGGATCATCCGGTGCATCGGCGAGGATTTTGTCGATCAGTTCAGCTGCCACATCGAGCTTGCCGGCACGTATCTCGATGGCCACGATCCGGTTGCGTGCATTGAGGCCCTCGGCACTCTTCGGACTGCGCTCGGCAAGCGCCTGATAGGTCAGCTTCGCGTCTTCCGGGCGCTCGCGGCTTTCGAGCAACTGGCCCAGCGCGAGGCGCAGCTTGTTGGCGTCCGGGTTCTGGTCGATGAATTCCCGCAACGCGGCCTCGGCCTTGTCCTGGTCGCGCTGGGTGGCGAGGAACTGCACGTAACCGAGCTGCTTGTCGGTATCGGTCGGATCGCGCTCGGTAAGCCCCTTGAGCAACTGCTCGGCGTCATCGACGCGGCCCTGGCTGGTGTAGAACTGGGCGAGCTGGAACTGGTAGGACTGCTCCTTGGGGAAATCCGCAGCCAGCGACTGGAGGCTGGTCTCGACCTGGTCGATACGCTTGGCCTGCGAGAGCATGATCACGCGCAACTCGCGCAGGGGCCGGCTCGCTTCAGCCGGCAGCCTGGCGATGGCCGTATCGAGAGTCTGCAGGCCGGCATCGATGCTCTCCATCGAATCGGCGGCAGCTTTCAGGATGATCGCATCGGCATAGTCCGGATCGATCTCGAGCGACTTGTTGATCTCGGCGATACCCGCCTCGCGATCGCCCTTCTGGACCAGCACGCGCGCCTGCAACAGGTGCACACGTGCATCGTCCGGCGCCATCTTCAGCAGTTCGGCCGCCTGTTTTTCCGCCTCGTCCCAGGCCTGGCCGAGGAAAAACAGCGTGCCGAGCTTGATGCGCGCCTCGACGTTATCGGGGTCACCATCCACTGCCACCATCAGGTGACCGAACATCTCCTGGTACTTCTCGTCCTTCTCGGCAATCAGCGCGAGCAGGTAACGGGCCCTGGAGTTCTTCGGCTCGACCTGGGCCGCGTTCTGTGCCTCGAGCTTGGCCTTTACCAGTTCACCTTCATCGTAGAAGGCCTGTGCCTTGACGAGATAGTCGGCTGCGCGCTCCTCGGGCGACGCACAGGCCGCGAGCAGCAGGATCAGACCAAGGCCGAGCAGTTTTTTTGCATGGTTCACGTCAGATTCCCCGGTAATCGCAGAATTTCAGCCACGGGCCTTGAGGCTGGCCACACAACGGGCGGCTGTTTGCCCGTCCCAGAGCCCGGGCCGACGGCCCCTGGGCCAGTCGCCATCGAGTACACGGCCAACCTCGCTCATCAGCATATCCGGCTTCAGCAACCGATTGGTACCTTCGGTGACGGTGACCGGACGCTCGGTATTCGGGCGCAGCGTGAGGCAGGGAATACCGAGATAGGTGGTCTCTTCCTGCACACCGCCCGAGTCGGTGATCGCCATGGCCGCATTGCTGACCAGATTCATGAACTGCACATAGCCGACCGGCTCGCAGAGCTGCACCTTCGGCGTGGCAGCCAGCCGCTCGTGGAGACCGAACTGCCGCAGGTTCTTCAGCGTGCGCGGGTGGACCGGAAAGAGCAGCGGCAAACGCGCCGCCACCTTCTGCAACTGATCGACCAGCGTGGCGAGCGTGGCCTGGTCATCGACATTCGAGGGCCGGTGCAGGGTCACGATCGCGTAGCCTTGCGGCACCAGGCCCAGGCGAGTGACCGTGCCATCGGCCTCGATCTGCCCGCGCAGCAACTCATAGGAGTCGAGCATGATGTTGCCGACCCGCTCGATGCGCCCGGCGGGAATGCCCTCCTTGCGCAGATTCTCGTCACCGTCGGCCGACGGCGTCCAGAGCAGGTCGGCAAGCACGTCGGTGACCAGGCGATTGATCTCTTCCGGCATGCTGCGATCGAAGCTGCGCAGCCCGGCCTCCAGGTGCGCGATGCGGATGCCGAGCTTGGCACAGACCATCGCCACTGCCGCCGTTGAATTCACGTCGCCGGCCACGATCACCCAGGCGGGACGCTCGGCCAGCACAACCGGCTCATACCCCAGCATCACCCGCGCGGTCTGTTCGGCATGACTGCCGCTGCCCACACCCAGGTGATGGGCGGGTTCCGGCAGCCGCAGGTCGCGGAAAAAAGCGTCCGACATGTTGGCGTCGTAATGCTGGCCGGTATGCACCAGCCGCGGCTCGAAACTGCCATCCGCCACCAGGGCGTGCCAGAGTGGCGCCACCTTCATGAAATTGGGGCGCGCCGCCGCGATGAGGTGGACGACAGGCCGGGTCATTGCGTATCGATTGCGGATGAAACCGTCTTGAAGGGCACCGATTCACCCGGCAGGAAATAGCTCAGCTTGGGATCGATATCGCGAATGAAATCCTGCAGCCGGGCATCCGCCTCGGCGATCTGCGAGACATCACCCACATAGGTGGTGATGCGCACCAGTGCGCCGTCGGAACGGTTCATGAGCAGGCCATCCCTGAAGATGTACCACTTGACCGCAAATTCATTGGTGATATTGCGGCCGCGCTGTGCAAACCAGTAGTAGACCAGCTGGCGCTGGTCGCCCATGCTGATGAGCGCCCGGTTGACGCGCAGCGAACTGCCGTCAGCACGCACATCCGGTACCGCGTACTCGCCGATAGACTCCATCTGCCAGCCACCGCCCGGCAGACAGGCTTTGGGCGAATGCACGGATACGCCTTGCGTCTGGGTATCGTAGTAAGCGATCCACAGGCCGACCGGTGCACCTTCATCCGGACGGACAAAGACCGACGAGGCGTAGTCGGCAAGCTTGAGGGTATCAAGTGCAACCGGATCGACGGCGAGGTCACGCCCTTCCCATTCGCCGATCTGCATCGGGAAGGTCTGAAGCGGCGCATGCACGGGAATCTTCATCGGCGGCCGCGTAACCGTCAGCGCAAGGATGGCCGCAACAACCAGCATCATCGTACTGGCCAGCACCGGCCGGTTTGGCCTGGCACTTGCGATCAAACCGGTGAGGTCAGGCAGCACCGGGATGTCCAGGCCGAATATCTGCAGGAACTTCTGCTTCTCGATGCGCGCGAAGATCCAGATTTCGGCAAACAGGATCACCACGCAACTCATGAAGATCACCCAGCCCTCGAAATCATGCAGGAAGCCTTCTGCCTGTTCGATGCCGTAGTAATTCACCAGGATGCCGATGATGCCGATCCGGAAACTGTTCATCAGGATGGTGATCGGTACCGTCGAAACAAACAGGATGGCCCGCTGCCACCAGCGGCCACGCATCAGCACGGCACACAGGAAACCGAAGCTCATCAGCGGAAACAGGTAGCGCATGCCGCTGCAGGCTTCGGCCACCTGCAGCTTGTAGCTGCCGAGGTCGATCACATTGCCTTCGAGAAACACACTCAGGCCAGCGCCGCGGATTACCGCCACGCCGATCTGCGAAGACAGGAGTTGCAGTCCCGCAGTCAGCCGCGCCTCGAGAAAATTCGGCAGCGGCACCATGAACAGCAGATAGACGAGTGGCACCCACAGCAAACCCAGACTGCGCGAGCCGGCCGCTGCAATGACCACACCCCATATGGACACCACCAGCCCGTACTGCGCGATTTCAAAAATCGCGCTCAGGGCGCCGAGCAACTGGAGAATCAGCCCGAGTGCCACGATGCCGGGGCCCAGCCACGAGCCGACCGGATCGAGCGCCTGCAGTTCCTTTGCCCGCAACCAGAACAGGTAAACGGCAACAAAGGGAATCATGTAGGCGTGGTTGTACTCGTCCGCCTGCCAGCGCTTGAGCATCCAGCCGATGGCATCGTCGTAGATCACCATCAGGCACGCGGCAACAACCACGACGATGGCCGCAGTGATGATTGCGGCAGGTGCTACGTTGGCGGATGGCAAGCCGGACCGGGCCGCGTTTACAGACGCATCGTTCATGGTGATCTCAGACAACCAGTGGAGCGGGATACCGGAGGAAATTATCCATAATCAGCGCATGGCACTCTGCCAGACGGGTCTCAGATTCACCGCCCCGCAGCGGCCGTTGTTCCCGGGGTCGCGCTGGTCAACCTGGCCAGGGCGGCCCGCGCCTCATCGATACCGACGTATTGCGCTTCGCCCCTGACCGCCTGTTCCAGCTGCTGTTTGGCACCGATCTGGTTGCCCATCGCCAGATAGGCCATGCCGAGGTGATAGTGGTACACCGGCACCCGGTCCTCCTTGGCGACAACGCGCTCGAGGATGCTGACAGCCTGGGCAAACTCGCCGGCCCGGTAGTAGGCCCAGCCAACCGTATCCAGCAGCAAGGGATCGTTCGATGATTCGATCTTGCGCGCCAGCTCCAGCGCCCGCTGGTAACTGGCCGGATCGCTGCGATGATCGAGGATCGCCATCGCCAGATTGTTGGCAACCTGTGGAATCGCGGGGTTTGCCTGGTACAGGGACTCCAGCGAACTGATCATCGCCTCGTACTGGCCGGACTCTTCCAGTGCCACGGCCAGCGGCAGGCCGATGTAGGCGTTGCCGGGCAGTGCCTTCATGCCACGCTCATAGATACGGATCTGCGCGGCGGGATCACCCGCATAGAGCCCGGCAAGCCGGAGGTAGCCATCGGCGATGTCGGGGCGGCTCTTGATGGCAGCCTCCAGGGCCTTTTCCGCTGCAGCACGGTCGCCGCTCTGTCCATAGATATCGGCGAGCAGGAAATCGCTGAAGGCGGCGTTGTCCTTGCCGGTGCCAGCCTTGAGCTGATTGAGCAATGCCACGGCTTCCTGGCGCTTGCCGGCTGCATTGAGCGAACGCACCAGGCCTTCGATGGCCAGCGGATCATTGCCACCGCCTGCGGCCATGGACTTGCGGAAGGACTCGGCAGCGGCAGCGTAATCCTGCTGCTCGGCCAGCACCCGCCCCATCGACAGATCGCCGAGTCCACCCTGGCCCGGCAAGGCCGCCATACGCTGCGCTTCGGCCGCGGCCTGCTCTTTCTTGCCCTGGCTCAGCAGCAGATCAACCAGCACACGCGAAGCGCCGGCATCGTCCGGCTGGCTCTTGAGCCGCTCGGTCAACAGCTGCTCGGCATCGGCAAATTCCTGGTTGGCGATATGCAGAGAGATCAGATTTTCGAGTGCCGCCGTGGAATCCGGCTGCAATCTCAGCGCCTGCCGGTAGGTATCCTTGGCGACTGCCGGCTCGTTATTGCTCCGGTGCGCATCTGCCAGCACCAGCAGTGCCGTGACGTTGTCGGGCTCCTTGCGCGTCACGATGCGCAGATCCGCGATGGCATCACCGGTCTTGCCGGCCTTCAGCCGCGAACCGGCCCGCAACAGCAGTGCGGTCGGTTCTTCCGGAATATCGACCAGCAGTTCATCGATGATCTTCGTGGCAGCTGCATCGTTCTTGCTGGTGGACTCGATGACCGCCATACGGATGCGGCCCTTGACGCCATCGGCGCTCTTGGGACTGCGCGTGGCCAGGGCCTGGTAGGCAGCCTTCGCCTCGTCGAGACGCGAATCGGCCTCATAGAGGTTGCCCAGCGTCAGACGCAGCGCATCGTCATCCGGATAAGCAGCGATGGATGTCTGCAGGAACTTCTCGGCCTTGCCGGTTTGCTCCTGGCCGACCAGAAAGCCGACGTAGGCGATGCGCCGTCTGGCATCCGCCGGATCAAGCTCGATCAGCCGCTGGTAGACCTTGTCGGCATCGTCAAGCCGACCCTGGCCGGCATAGATCCGTGCGAGCTGGTCGGGATAGCCGCTCTCGGCCGGGTAGTCTGCCATCATTGCCTGCAAGCCCTGCTCGACCTCCTCGAGCCGGTTAGCCCGGGCCAGCAACAGGACGCGCTGCTCGCGCAAGCCCTTCGCCTTGTCCTTCGGCATGCGCGCAATGCCTGCATCGAGAATCGCCAGACCCCGGTCCAGATCGTCGGCACCTTCCAGCGCACCGAGGATCAGCACCGGATCGCTGCTGGAGGGATCGAGCTGCATCGCTTTTTCAAGACCGGCGCGGCCAGCACTGAGATTGCCGTTCTGCAGATCGAGGCGTGCCTGCAGCAGGACCACACGCGCGTCCTCCGGTGCCAGCTTGAGCAGTGCGTCGCTCTGCTCGGCCACAGCTTCCCAGTCACCGATCGCCACGAAGACCATGGCCAGCTTGAGCCGTGCCTCGATATTCGAGGGATCCGCATCCACCGCCACCATCAGATGACCGAACATGCCCTTGTAGTCTTCCTTGTGCTCGGCAATCAACGCCATGAGATAGCGCGCTTTGGCGTTCTTCGGTTCAATCTGCGCTGCGTTTCGTGCTTCCAGACCGGCCTGCTCATAATCGCCTGCGTCAATATGCTCCTGTGCCTTGGCGACATAAGCCGCCGCCTTTTCAGCCGGTGAAGCACAGGCTGCGAGCAGGGCCAACAGGGCGGCGACAAGTATCGTGCGCATAAAAATCACTTCTTCTCCTGCAGCAAGAGTTCATTCTGCCGGGTCCGGCAGCGGCTTGATGTTACGGCTTGTTCAGTATCGGGCTGTACACAGGGACCTCGGCACCGGGCACATAAGCGCCGAGTACCGGCGTGATGGCATGCACCAGGGCAGTCAGGCGTCCATCCGCTGCAGCCGTATCAGCCAGGTCGGGGAGCGGCGTGGTGATGCGGATCAGTGCCCCGTCGCTACGCTGCATCAGCAGGCTGTCCTGGAAGAGGTACCACTTGAGCAGGTATTCGCTGCGCAACACACGGCCCCGCTGGGCAAACCAGTAGTAGACCAGCTGGCGCTCGGTGCCCAGGGCGATGACCGCGCGATTGACCGGCAAGCCGCCGCCCCCCGGCCCTGCACCTGGCAGCACATGCCTGCCGATCGCTTCCACACGCCAGCCGGCACCCGGCAGGCAGGCCATCGGCGAGTGAATGGATGCGCCATACACCTGGACGTCGTACCAGGCCACCCACAGCGACACCGGCAGAATATCCGCCGGCCGCTGCCAGACCAGGCTCAGGTGATCGGCGAGTTTCAGGGAGGCCAGCGCCACCGGATCGACAGCAGCCGTACGGGCTTGCCAGTCACCGATCTGGCGGGGAAAAAACGCGAAACGCTGCCGCTCCGGGCGCTGCAGTTCGGGCCGGTCAACGACGGCCGACACCAGCGCCAGCGCCGCGATCAGCAGCAATGCCGTCCACAGTGGTGTCGACGGTCGCGCCGGCCACAACGAGGACCAGAGCGAGCCACGCCCCGGTCGCGCCAGGCCCCAGGCGCTGGCCATGGTCCGGCCACCCCGACGCCCGAGCAGCCAGATCAGCAGCACGAGCAGGGCGACACACGCGAGATAAAGCGGCACGCCGCCAGAGGCCTGCAGAAAACGCTCGGCCACCTCGATGCCACGCGAGCGTGCCAGCGCAGCGGTGACCACGATGCGGAAGCTGCCAGCCAGTATCGGGATCAACGGCGCTGCGGCGAGCAGCAGGAGTCGCCCGCCCCACCCGCCGCGCCAGAGCACGGCCGCAGGCAGGGCCAGGCTCAACATCGGCAGAAACATCTGCACGCTGCTGCAGGCCTCGGTCACCGGGATCCGGTACGCGCCCACATCCAGCAGATTGCCCTCGAGTACCACCGCGAAACCGGCCGCGCGGATAAGCAGCGCACCGGCCTGCGCCGCGACCAGTTGCAGCAGGGCATGCAGCTGATTGGACAGGAACTGCGGCAGCGGCACCATGAACAGCAGGCACAGGCAGGGTAGCCACAGCCAGCGCAGGCGCTGCAGCCCCGTCGCCGAAAGCACCAGCCCCCACAGCGCCACCACAAAGCCGATCTGGCTGAGGGTGTAGATCGCACCCAGCTCGCCGAAGACCAGCAGGCCGGCGCTGGCCAGCAGCAGCAGCGGGCCCAGCCAGGCGCTGCGAGCTGCGGCGGCCGGCGGTGGCAGCTCTGCGCGTTCAGCGGGATGCAGGTACAGCAGGGCCAACACCAGCCCCGGGACCAGCCAGCCGTGGACCTGCCGCAACGTGGACCCACTGGCCAGCATCAGACCCAGACTGTCGCGAAACAGCCAGATGAGGCCACCCAGCGCCGCGGCCAGCAGCATGGGAACAATCTGGTGGTTTGCCGGTTGCGCCCGGCCCGCGACAGTCGTCATGGCGCGGGAATCTAGCAGAGGCCCCAAAAAAAAACCCCGCACTGGGCGGGGTTTTCCCGGTTTCGTATCGAAACCGCCGTGCTCTGATTCAGGAACTGGATCAGGCAGCGGTACGGCGACGCATCACGCCCATCAGGCCGAGAGCCGAACCGAACAGCCAGACAGCGGCCGGAACCGGAACGACGGCGACGTTGAAGTTGAAGTCATAGCCAGAGGTGCCCGTCGAGTTCGACAGACGCCAGTTGCCGCCACCGAGGTTGCTCAGGCTCAGGCCGCTGTAGGAATTGGCCAGCGACTGCGGAGCACCGCTCGCAACGTCGTCACCCAGGATCGTGACGGTAACAGCCGTGCCGGAATTACCGACGATGCTGTCGACCGTGCCGTTGCCACCCAGGGTGAAGTTGCCGCAGATGTGCGCGCCGACGATGCCGCCGAAGATGCCTTCCGCGCAACCCCAGCTGCTGGCAGTCGCAGTACCGGAGCTGAGCACGCCGCCGGTCATGGTGTGCGTGAACAGCAGGGTCTTGCCCACAGATGCCTTGGCACTGAAGTTACCGCCCGTCTGCGTGGCAACGCCGGTCCCGATGTCCAGATCCCAGGTGGCGGTGCTGCCAGCGATGTTCAGGTTGGTGCTGCCATTCGGGCTATAGGTCGTGACGCCGGTCAGCGTAGCCGGGGCCGCCTGTACGGCACCAGCGGCGCCGAGCAGAGCGATCGTTGCAAGAGTCTTCTTCATTCTAGATATCCTCCAGAGGTTTCGAATTACAAGTCAATTGCTTGCTTGTGTTTTCGAAGGGCGGCCCGACTGTCTTCCCCTATTACCACTCTCGCACCAATTTCTTGGTTGGTACGGAGAGCAAGACTCGCGGCTTTCCGCCCCGGACTCACGCCCGGTTTGGCTTGGACCTTCTTGGTTAC
>JAHDYM010000150.1 GCA_023383705.1 Gammaproteobacteria bacterium
CTGGTCGATGCCTGGGGCCGCGACACCGACCTCGACGGCCTGCCCTACGCCGACAAGCTGGCCACGGGCGAAGTGGAATGGATGGCGCCCAATCCGCGCCTGCACCTCGATCACGGCTATTTCCTGCTGAAAACACGCCAGGAAGGCATGCCCACGGTGTCGGCCAAGCTCGCCACCAAGGCACTCACCTACTACTACGGCATCGGCATCAAGGGACACAAAATCCCGCACGAAGCCGGCATGCGCGCAATCGTCGAACCGGCGATGCAGGAAATCCAGGCCCGCCACGGTCCCATCGAGTGGCGCTGGGTGACTGCCGACAATTTCGGCCTGGCGCGCAAGGCCATGCACGAACTGCTCGATACCGGCGTGGACACCGTGCTGCTCGCGGCACCTGCGCCGATCTACTCGCACCACGAGGAGTTCAACGGCAGCATCCGCCATGCCATGCACTACATCCATGAATGGCAGGAAGAGCACGGGCACAAGCCGATCAAGGTCATCATCCAGCCGCAGCTCGGTGATTTCCCGGTACTGCGCCAGGCCTGGGTGAACATGCTGCGCGACCGGCTCGACCAGCTGCCGCGCGGTTCGGCGGTCAAGGTCGTGATGTCGATACACGGCATGGCCTGGGAACGGGTGCCGAACGAAGCGTGGATCCAGCTGGCGCCAGCCTACCGCGACACCACCCTGCAGGATCTCAAGGCCCTGCTCGACCGCTACGACTTCAGCCGCCGGGAAGTCGTGCTCGGCCAGGACCACTTTGCCGATCCGATCAACGATCCCAAAGGCAAGTACCTGTCCACCAACAAGGCTTTCAAGGACGGCATCCGCGACGACTTCGACTACGTCATCAACGTTCCCATCGAGTTCTTCGCGGAAAACACCGACACGCTGTTCTCGCACGCGATGTTCAACTTCGAGGACATCCCCGGCTTCGACCGCTACCAGCAGGTGGAGTATCCGGACTGGACGGTGCCCTACACGCGCGAGTACGTGGTCGACGGCACACACCTGATCTACAACGGCGTGCCGGTGGGCGCCTACAACCAGCCGATCATTGCGGCCTTCGTACAGGCACTCGAAACCATCCTGCACCACGACCGGTAGGAGCGCCTTCAGGCGCGATGCGTACGAGCCTTCAGGCGCGACTTTTGGGCCAATATCGCGCCTGAAGGCGCTCCTACCGGTTACAGTAGCCGCCGCGGGGCGATCGCCGGGTCCCTGGGAGAGTAGAAATACATGCAAGCTGACAAACCGACTTCACTGGTCGCCGCCCTGCTGCTGGGCTGCATCGGCGTATTTGCCATCATGGCCGGGCCCATCATCACCGAGGCGCTGGTCGCCGGACTCGGCATCGAACCGGGCGTGGCGGGACAGATCTTTGCCGCCGAGGCGCTGGGCACGGCGCTTGGGCCGGTTGCAGCGGCTTTCTGGATGCCACGGGTCAAGTGGCGGACGGCAGCCATCGTCGCCATCCTGGTGGTGATCGCCGGCAACGTCGTTTCCGGCTCCCTGGCCTCGGCCGGCAGCCTCACGGCCCTGCGCTTTGCCGTCGGCTTCTTCGGCGAGGGAACCGCCTTCGCGCTGGCCATCGCCATCGTCAGCAGCACCAGCCAGAAGGACCGCAATTTCGCCTTCCTGATCGCCGCCCAGGTGGTGCTCGGCGTGCTGTGCTTCCTGTTGCTGCCGATGCCGAAGGATGCCGGTGTCAGCGGCGTGCTGCTGCCGCTTGCCGGGCTCGCCCTGGTGGCCCTGTTCACGGTCGGCTGGATTCCGCAACCCGATGGCGCAACCGGCCATCACGGCGGCGGCACCCAGGCTGGCGGCTCCGCCGTACCCGGATTCATTGCCCTGGCGGTGATGCTGATCTGGTGCACCGGCCTCGGCGCGATCTGGGCTTTCGTCAAGCTCATAGGCACCTCGGCCGGCATCGAAGCCTCGCAGGTCGGCGTCGCACTCGGTGTCTCGACCGGCGTCGCCACCCTCGGGGCGCTGGCAGCCTCCTGGCTGGCCGACCGGATCGGACGCATCATCCCGGTGACCGTGGCCTTGCTCGTTCAGGTGGCGATGATCGCCCTGTTGCAGGGCGAAATGAGCTTCCTGCAGTTCATGCTCACCGCCGCGGTATTCCAGACCTTCTGGAACCTCAACGGACCCTACATCATGGGCACCATTGCCCTGAGCGATACCACCGGGCGGGTCAGCCTGCTGATCCCCACGGCCCAGATCGGCGGCTTCTTCCTCGGACCGGTCATCGCCGGCCAGATGCTGACGCCCGGTGCCGGCTACGGCCCGGCCAACACCCTGGCCATCGCCTGCTGCCTGCTGGCGCTGGCGATCTTCATCCCCGTTGCCATGCGTCTCAAGCGCTGAAACCGGCCCCGGACCAGCCACCGCCTGCGAGTTGAGGCCTCACTATTGACTTCATGAAGATTTGAAATATTGTTCGCCCCGAAACGGGCCCGCAGCCCTG
>JAHDYM010000151.1 GCA_023383705.1 Gammaproteobacteria bacterium
GCGGTTCAAGGCGCTGTTCGGCCAGCCGCCGGGACCCTCGGCCACGGCGCCCTGAACCGCAGACTTCCGGGCAGGGACCCGATTGGCCTATCCTCCGGGCACTGACCCTGATCGTGGAGGCCCTCGCTGGTGTCTGCCTGTCCCCGTGTGCGCGGTATCGCCTGGCTGGCCGCCAGCCTGTGTGCGCTGCTGTTCCCGCTGTCCGTGAGTGCCGCCTGGCATGGCGAGCAGCAGGACAAGATGGGTACGCGCGTCGAGATCCAGGTCTGGATGGATGAGGAGCCGAAGGCCAGGCAGCTGATCGCGGCCGGCATGGCCGAGTTCGATCGCATCGAGGCGGCCATGAGCACCTACCGCGAGAGTTCGGAGATATCGGCGGTGAACCGGGGGGCAGCCAGTGCGCCGGTGGTCGTTTCTGCCGAACTCCTTGAACTCGTGCAGCGCTCGCTGGCGCTGTCGGTCCGGACCGGCGGTGCCTTCGACATCACTTACGACAGCGTCGGCTATCTCTACGATTTCCGCGCCCGCGAGCGGCCGGCCGAAGCCGACATCGCGAAGAACATCGCCGCCATCGACTACCGGCATGTGCTGCCCGATGCCGGCAAGTCGACCATCCGCTTCACGCAGCCCGGCACGCGCATCAACCTCGGTGGCATCGCCAAGGGTTATGCCTGCGAGCAGGTGGTGGCCCTGCTGCGCAAGGCCGGCGTCACGAATGCCCTGGTCAATGCGGGTGGCGATACGCGCCTGCTGGGCGACCGGCGCGGCAAGCCCTGGGTGGTGGGGATACGCGACCCGGATGACGAATCGAAGTGGGTCACGCGCCTCGCGCTGGACGACGAGGCGATCTCGACCTCCGGCGACTATGAGCGCTACTTCGAGGAAGACGGCGTCCGCTACCACCATATCCTCGATCCGGAGAGCGGCAAGCCCGTGGCGGGCGTGCGCAGCGTGACCATCATCGGCCCGGACGCGACGCTGACCGATGGACTTTCCACCAGCGTGTTCGTGCTGGGCGTCGAACGCGGCCTCGCCCTGGTCGAGGCCACGCCGGGTTATGCGGCGGTGATCATCGACGCCAGCCGCAAGGTGCGATTCTCCTCGGCGCTGTCGCCTGACTGAGTCGCCCGGCCGGTCGCCAGGTGACGGGCTGGCACTGGCCTGCCGCGATCTGCAAGAATCCGCGCATGCAGTACACCATCGAAAAAGCCCGTCCCGCGGATCTTCCCGGCATCCTGGAAGTCATGCGCTTCTTCAACATGCACCACGTGCCGTCGGCGGAAATGCCGGCACTGGACCTCGACCGCTTCTTCGTCGCTCGGCTGGACGGCAGGATCGTCGGTGCCGGCGGCTACACCATGCTGTCGCCGACCGAGGGCAAGACCACGCTGCTCGGGGTCAATCCGGAACTGTCCGGCCTCGGCATCGGCAAGGCGCTGCAGGTGGCGCGACTCGAGGCCATGTATGCGCTCGGCGCACAGACGGTTACCACCAATGCGGATATCCCCGACACCATCGCCTGGTACAAGAAGCACTTCGGCTACCGTGAAATCGGCCGCCTGCAGAAGCTCCATTCCTTCGGTCTCGAGCATGTGGATCACTGGACCACGATCCGCATGGACCTCGTGCGCTACATGCGGGAACGCGAGGGCTGGGCGGCGCGGCGCGAGGACTACCTGCAGCGCTACGCACCGCATCCGATGTCGCCGTGGCCGCCGCTGATCATCAATGTCTGCCTGACCGGCATGATCCCCACGCGTGCCAGCACGCCGCATGTGCCCCTGGCCGTGGACGAGATCGTCGGCGATGCGATCGCGGTGGCCGATGCCGGCGCGCAGATGGTGCACCTGCATGCCCGTGACGAGGCGACCGGCCAGCCCACGTCCGACACCCGTTACTTCGAGCGCATCCTCACCGGCATCCGCCGCGAGCGTCCGGAACTGGTCTGCTGCGTGACGACCAGCGGCCGCAACTGGCCGGAATTCGAGCGACGCAGTGAAGTCCTGCTGCTCAAGGGTGCGGCCCATCCCGACATGGCCAGCCTGACGCTGGGCTCGCTCAATTTCCTCACCGGGCCGAGCAACAATGCCATCCACACCATCGAGCGGCTGGCGATGTGCATGCGCGAGAATGACATCAAGCCGGAACTCGAGATCTTCGACAGCGGCATGATCAACCTGGCCAAGTATCTCGAGCGCCACGGCATCCTCAGTGGTACCAAGTATTTCAACCTGCTGCTGGGCAATCTCAACACGGCAGCGGCGACCATCGGCGATCTCTCGCACCTTGTCGCGGCGCTGCCGGAAAACTCGGTGTGGGCTGCCGCCGGTCTCGGCGCCTTCCAGTTGCCGATGAATGTCGCCGCGATCCTGGCGGGCGGCAATGTGCGCGTCGGCCTCGAGGACAACATCCACTACGATGCCGGCCGCAGCCGGCTGGCCACCAATGTCGAACTGGTGCAGCGCCTGGTGCG
>JAHDYM010000044.1 GCA_023383705.1 Gammaproteobacteria bacterium
GCCAGCCATGCCGACATGACGCGAAGCGTTTCCACACAAAACGGCATAGAGCCGCCCGAAGGCGTAGGTCACTTGGCCGATGGCGGTCGATAGTCCGACGATCAGCGCAAAAGCTCCCGCGTCAAATTCCTTCTGAACGATGAGTGCCGGAAGCGTAATCACGTTGCCTACAGAAAGCCCGAAGAGCGCGCAGGCGGAAAGAAGCACGAGCCGGTCATCGAATAGGCCAATCAGCAGCAAGGCCACAGCCTGCGACGCCATAGACAGCGTGCTGGCCAGCCGCATGTCCAGGCGGTCGATGACGAAGCCCAGGCCCACCCGACCAACGACGGCCGTGACGGAAACGATGGAGATGGCAAGGCCGGCCGAGGCCCTGCCTATCGTCGGCTCCAGAATAGCGACAAGGTGGACAAGAAAGCCGACCTGCGCGAACAACGCCAAGGCAAAGGGACCGGACAGCGACCAGAACGCCGGGCTATGCAGTGCCCGTATCCGCGTCCATGGCATGCCCGAATCACTGTCGCTGGTCGCGTGTGAAACGCTTGCATTCGTCCGTGGCGAAGACTTGGAGAGTGGCGGCCGGCTGCCCCATGCAAGAATCATCGGGACAAGAACGACGAGCATGATGGCCGAGCCTGCCAGCGAAGCGACTTCCAGCCCGACGTGTCCGATGGCGGCCAAAAGGATAGGTGCCCAGGCTATGCCGCCAAAGCTCGCCCCATTGAGCGCCAGGCTAATCGCGAGACCGCGCTTGGTGTCGAACCAGAGGGCGATCAAGGTGGTGATCGCGACGACATTCATGGCCGACCAGCCTATTGCCATCAGCAGGTAGGCAGGATAAATCTGCCATGACGCCCGTGCCTGCCCGATGAGCACTACGGCGAGTGCAAGGCAGCTTACGCCGCCAAGCAGGAAGCGTCGCGGTCCCCATCGGTTAATGGCCTCGCCAGTGAAAAGCACCAGGAAGGCACCAGCAAGATAGGACATCGTGCTCGCCGTAGAAACGGTGAAAGACGACCAGCCATGCAGGAGTTGCAGTTCAGCGAGATAGACGCTTTGGCCGTAGAAGGCGAATCCCCAGGAGAATACAGCCACTGTGAAGCACAAAACAACGATCCGCCATCCCCGATAGCTTGGAGACATTTCATCTGTTTTTGTTGTCATCTCGGAAAGCTTTCAGCAACTTGATACCGACGGAAATTGGAAAAGGTGAAAACCAGCTCTGGCCTCCAAATATATGTAGGTTCGTCTCGACCCCAAGTCCGCCACCGGCGTACTAGATGCCGTCATAAGGGGGTGTCGGTGGGAGTTACAGGTGTGGTAACCGGCCAGAATTTTTCGGAATGTCTTCGACTGCAGTACCAGGGCCTCATCAACTGGAATCAACTCATAGGTAATACTATAGAGTTGGCAATAAACCTCGTAGAAGCTGTAGGTGACATCGGCGAAGAGCAAAGGCCTATTTTCCTGCTGAAAGAATGCGCAGAACGCGAGGGCCAGTACCTCGTCTGACCCATTCCCTACGAACACCTTGTCATCCGAAAGTCCGTAGTAGGAAGCAACATTCTCACGCACCAACCCAGCATTTGGATCGAGATACAGCTCCAAGCCGCTCTTCACGGCCTCCATCATTGCCGCCACAGCCAGTGGCGAAGGTGGGTACGGGTTCTCGTTCGCATTTAGCTTGACCAACCTCTCGCCACCCGATTGTTCGCCGGGTGTGTACGGCTTGAGGTTGCGGAGGCGCGGGCTGTCGAAGGTCCCACTCATGGTTAACCCCTCGTTCTCTCGAAGTCCTTCAGGAAATCGACCAACGAATCGACACCTTCCTCGGTCATTGCATTGTAAAGACTGGCACGCATTCCGCCGACGCTCTTATGTCCCTTGAGCTGAAGCAGATTGTTCTCCTTAGCGGCGGATAGAAAGGCGGCGTCTAGTTTGCTGTCTGCCAAAAGAAACGGCACATTCATGTCAGAGCGGAATTGGTGCGCGACGTTGTTGTGATAAAAGCTGCTTTCGTCTATGGCACGATAAATTTTCTCAGCTTTACGTTTGTTGCGGACCTCTATAGCTCTTACTCCTGTCAGTTCACCCTCCCGCTGCGTCTGCGCCCATCCGAGCACCAATTCAGCCACATAGATCGCCCACGTAGGCGGAGTGTTGTACATCGACTCGTTTGCGTCGACGACTGAGTAATCGAAAGCGCTGGGACAGATCGGTAGGGCGCGCCCAATCAAATCTTCCCTTACCACCACGATCGTGAGACCAGCGATTCCGAGGTTTTTCTGTGCAGCCGCAAAGACAAGACCTGCCCGACTCCAATCGACAGAACGCGATCCTAGGTCAGATGAACAGTCCACAACCAGCGGCGCTTGCGATCCCAGTATTGAGATGTCTGGAAGCTCTTGAAACTGGACGCCTTGTACCGTTTCGTTGCTGCAAATGTGAATGTAGTCTGCTGCCGGGTTGAGTTTCCAGCCGGATATCGTTGGAATTTCAGTGTAGCCGGTGAGTTTCGATGAGGCCGCCACACGAATATCATTAGCGTACCTTCCAGCTTCTTCGTATGATTTTTGACTCCAGTTGCCTGTCACCAAAAAATCAATGCAACCTCTTCGAGCTAGATTCATCGGCACGATAGCGTTTTGTGCAATGCCGCCGCCTTGCATGAAAAGAATTTTAAAATTCTTCGGTATCTGCAAGTAGTGTCGAAATTTTTCCTGCGCCGACTGATAGATGGAGATGAATTCTTTGCTCCGATGACTCATTTCCATGACGCCTACACCAATACCATGCCATCCGAAAATTTCCTCTTGGATGGTTTCGAGCACTTCTTCGGGAATGGTTCCTGGTCCTGCGCTGAAATTAATGGGGCGCCTCGGGGAGAATTTCATCAACAGTTCCTAATGAATCGGGTTTTTTTTCCACCTATTTGCTTATAAAAAACAGATGGAAATATTTAAAGTTGTATCTGTACGCAATACCCAGCTCACGCTTTTGTGGCGCTTCTGACCGAGCTTAAACTTTGCCTTTGCTGACCTTGGGCGTCGAAGTTAGCCTTCGAAAGCCAAGCGAGGAATGCCACCTTAAGCGATGGCCATTCCTTGTCGATGATCGAGAACCAAGCGGTATCGCGCGAGCGTCCCTTGTAAATCACCGCTTGGCGGAAGATGCCCTCGAAGCTGAAGCCGAGCCGGTCCGCCGCCTTCCGAGACGGCGCGTTCAGGCTGTCGCACTTCCATTCGTAACGGCGGTACCGCAGTTCATCGAACACATACTGCATGAGCAGGAACTGTGCTTCGGTAGAGGCTGGCTTTTGCTTCATCAGCGGGGAAAACGCGACATTGCCCACCTCGATGGCGCCATTGCCAGGATCGACCCGCATCAGGGATAGCGTGCCGACGGCTTTTCCCAGCTTGGTGTCGATGACGGCATAGTGTTTGGGGTCAGTGCTGCGCGCTGTGGTTTCGGCGTAGCTGCGGTACTCGTCCGCGCTATTGAATGGGCCAGCGAACATGTAGGTCCAGTCGCGCCCGTCAGGGGCGGAACTGTATGCCGCGTACAGATCGCCGGCGTGGCGCTCCGCATTCAGCGGCTCAAGGCGACAGAAGGTCCCCTCCAGCGTCACATTGCCGGGGAGCGGACGAGCCGACCAATTCGCCAGGGCTTCTCCGATCGGTTGTCCAAATTGATTGCAATTCTGGTTCATGCTGTTCCTTACCTTTCCAGTTTTTGAGATGGTTTTGATTGGGTTGCCCGAGTGGTGTTTGCACCACAGGAAAGCCCGCTTTCAGCGATTGACACGTCTCCATCAAATACCGCAGCCACTGGCGCCTGCGAGACTCTCGCGTTCCTTCGGCGTTGTCGTGGCGACGGTCACTGATCACCCCAGTGCCCGGCTGTCGTGCGCTTTGACGAGAGGTCGAATCCGTTTCACTATCTGTCCGGGGGTGCAATATCTTTGATTCGCTGGACATGAGCCGTGATCTCGTCGGTAGTGAACTTGCAATGCTTGCGCGCGGTGCCGGCCGGGTAATTGGCAAGCCCTAAATTCAGCTCTGGTCGCCAGGATCGGCGCGGTCGGATTGGCCTGGGGGCGAACCCACCTCCGCAGGTGGGACACACGTTGTGCAGTACCCCGGTCGCGCAGTCAGCGCAGAACGTGCATTCGTAACTGCAAATGCGCGCATCAAGGCTGTCGGCTGGCAAATCCTTGTCGCACAACTCGCAGTTGGGTCTGATTTCAAGCATGCGTCGTCTCCTTTTTCATCCGGGCAGCGCCCTTATCCTTGGCTAATCACTGCGCCAATGTCAGGCGGATGGGTTATTGACGGGCTCCAATCGCCAGACGGTTGAACGCACTCATCAGTGCGACGGCGAAACACAGGTCGGAAATCTCTGCATCGCTGAAGTGCGTTTTCAGGGGCGTGAAATCTTCATCGGGAGCATGGGTGTCCGCGACATTTACCAGGGACTCGGCCCAGGCAAGCGCGGCCCGCTCGCGTTCGCTGAAGTGGGAACTGACCCGCCAGCCTGCCAGGCTATCGAGCTTGACCTGTGGCGTGCCACCCGCACGAAGCGCCGTTGTGTGCATTTCCAGGCAGTACGCGCAGCCGTTGATCTGGGATACCCGCAGGTACACCAGCTCGGCCAGCTCCTTACCCAGATTGCTCTTTTCGAGCGCTTGGCTGGTGGCGATGAGACCTTGGTAGGCCTCGGGAGAAAGAGTTCTGTAAGGCAGGCGTAGTTCGCTCATCTTCGATTTCCTTGTCATATGTTAGGGATTTTAGGAAAATTACGTCCTACCTTACAGGTGCAAGAATTGGAAAAATGACTGGGACATCGAATTTGGATTTGCGGCAGCTCAAGCCGAGTCGGAACTCGGACGCACCGATCTATTTGCAGTTGTATCGGCGCTTTCGGGAGGCGATCGCCGCCGGCAAGCTGCGGCCGGGCGACCGCGTGCCATCGGTGCGTAGCCTCGCCAGCGAACTCAGTCTTGCGCGAGGCACCGTAGAACTGGCTTATCAGATGTTGGCCGGCGAGGGTTATTTCCTGGCACGTGGCCCCGCCGGTACGGTCGTATCCCCGCGCCTGGACACCCTGGGCGAGTCCAGGCGAGCGGCTCCGTCCAAGCCTCATGTACAGCCGCCAGTGCGCCAGCAGACAGCGTCCGATGAGCCTCAACCCTTCCAGTTCGGCCTGCCTGCTCTGGATGCGTTCCCCCGCAAGACGTGGACCCGTCTCGCTGGCCGCAGTTTGCGTGTTCTCGACGCGGCAGCCATGAACTATCCAGACCCCGCCGGCTATGAACCGCTGCGGCACGCCATCGCCACTTACCTGGGCATATCACGTGGCATCGTCTGCTCCCACGAGCAGGTCTTCATCACGGCTGGCTACCGAGGGGCACTGGAACTGGTATGCCGCACTGTGCTGAAAAACGGTGACGAGGGTTGGTACGAAGACCCGGGTTACGTCTATGCCCGGGACTTTCTGCTGCGCATCGGGATGCGCCTGGTCCCGATTCCGGTGGATGAAGAAGGGCTGAGCGTAAGTACCGCGCAGCGACGCGCCGCCCAAGCGCGATTTGCCGTGGTCACGCCCACCCACCAGTGCCCCATGGGCGTTGCGCTGTCCTTGCCTCGGCGACTGGAGCTGCTGAAATGGGCGAGGCAGCGGCAGGCGTGGATCATCGAGGACGACTACGACAGTGAGTTTCGCTACCACGGCCGACCATTGCCCGCCCTGAAAAGCCTGGATCGGGACGAGCGTGTGCTCTACAGCAGTACCTTCAGCAAAGTGTTGTTTCCAGGCCTGCGTCTGGGTTATCTGGTTGTCCCCGAGTCGCACATCGGGCGGTTTCGAGAGTCGGCGAACCATCTGCCCGGCCCAGGTTCGATCTTGCCGCAGGCAACGGTGGCCGAATTCATGGAGCAAGGCCATTTTGCCCGTCACCTCCGCAAAATGCGTTCGCTCTATGCGGAGCGACGGGGCTACCTGGTTGATGCGCTGACTCAGGTGTTCGGAGCGGATCTCAGTATTGCAACGCAAGCAGGCGGAACCCACGTGCTCGCGATGCTGAATGGGCAACGTAGCGACCGCGACTTTGCTGGCGCGGCGCAGGCCCACGGTTTGGCGGTTCAGGCATTGAGCCACTGGCGTATCCGAAAGTCCGCCAAGGGAGGGGTTTTGATGGGGTTTGCCAACATTACCGGGCCGGATAACGCGATGGCGCTTGCGCGGCGCCTGCTAGAGACGACCAAGATCACGTGAGACCTCTACCGATACGCCGCGCCGCCTGGTGGTGCGACCCCTTGTTTCAGTTGCCTAACCATCCTTGAGGCTGAGGTAGGGGTTATCGGGTGGGGCTTCCTCGAAAACGTGCGTCGAATCGGCCAGCAGGTATCCATGCAGCCGCCTGGATTTGCGTGGACCAACAACCTCGCAGGTCCAGATATTCAGTCCATTGTTCTGCTTGCAGTGTAACTCTAATTTCTCGAAGCGTTTCTGCACCCACTGCCAGTCTTGCTGCCCCTCGCTCTTGGAGAGTATGGCTATTTGCGGATGCTCTTGAGCATATCGTTGGAACACACCTGGACTGACCAGGTAGGCTGTGCTGCACACGGTGTGTACGAGCGCCTTCGCGTCGTTGATGATGAGCCGCCGTGAGGCGACGCCCTGCTTCAGCCATGCCATGAAATGCTGCCCGGACGGTTTTGTTGCCGACGAAGCTGGTGCAGGTGACGGACGAGACGTTGCGGCTGTCGCGGCTACGGGGTTGTTGAGAACCTGTCCTGGGGTTTCCTCCGCGTGCTGGTCGGCCGAAGCGCCACCCAGGCCCACCATCGCCAGCATGTCCTCCATGACGTCAGGCTCGGGCTGGGCCGCAGGTGGCAACGCGGTGGCGGGGCCACCGCCTTCCAAAGGAGGGGGCTCTTGGCCTTCCTCGGCTGGCTGCGCCACGACCCCAGGCGGGGCGACTGTCGCACTGGCGTCAATATCGGCTGGTGTCGTGTCGATCGTCACTGTGCCGGCGAAAGGTGTTGGCCGCTCGGCAGAGTCCCAGATCAGTGCCGGCGCGAGGCGCAACAGGGTGAACGAGTGGGACCAGCCGGTCGCACTGGTCACGATCGCACGCCAGACCGCCTTGCCGTCGGACGTCGGCTGGAGCATCCCGTGATCCTGCAAGACGTTAAAGACGGCGGTGTTGTTCGCGGGAATGCCATCGATGCCCTGAGACAGCAGGTGCGCACGGAGCTTGTCCGAGACGGTTTTGCTCACCAGCCACAAGCTGTCCTCGGTGAGCCAGCCATCGGAAGCCTCGGGCTGGTTCAGTTTCAACTGTTCCCTGAGCAGGTAGCGCAACCCGTCCAGCAGCTTGCGCTGCAGCGCGTGTTTGGGTGCAGCCATGGCGCGGGTCGGATCGCCGCCCAGTTCCTGCGCCACTGAAGCCCGGTCTGCCTGCACGACAAGTTCTCCCAGCACACCGGCGTGCTCGTACTGCCCGGCCAGAACGTAGAGCAGCGGTGCCCACAGGGACGGGTAGTCACTGAGCCAGTCCAAGGCCTCACGGTCGAGCAGTTGGCGGTAGAGCAAACCTGTCGCGGCGCTGTGGAGCCGATATTCGCGATCGTCGCGGTAGCGGAATCGGTATGGCTGGCGCAGCGGGCCGTGCCACGGGTGCCAGGTGCTGCCGTCGGCCAGCTCGACGTGCAGATCGACTGCCACCTTTCCGATGTCATGGAGCAGCGCGGCGTAGGCGATGGCGGCGGTCCAGGCCTCGGACTGCGCCGCCTGGTCCTCAGGGCTGGCTCCAATGGGTAGTAGATGGGACTGCCGCAGTTTCAGGCTGTAGGCGACGATTTCCAGGCCGTGGTCCAGCATGCCGCCGGGGTAGGCGTGATGATGCGCTTCGGAGGCCGGAAAGGCCTGGACCAGTTCGGCATAGCGCTCCAGCGGTATGCGGTACAGAGTGGCGAATTGCCTGCGTGAGAGCGAGGTGCGCTGCCAAATGTGCTCCAGCAGCTTCTGCCGGCGCGGGGTAGCCAGCAGCGATGCGGCCGACTCGGGCTGCATCAACCCTTTCGGGAGGTCGGTAGCGGCTGGTGGTACCGGCGCGGCGGCGACCGGCGGCCGCTTTCGCTGGAACAGAGAGAGCATGTCACGGTGTCCTGATAGCGGGCCGGCCGGGAGGCCTTTTAGCCTTTTCGAGGTAGGGCCTTTCCCCTTGCCCCCATTCCCTTGCCGTTTTGGCCCTTTGGTCTTTAACCGTTTCGGTATAGCGGGGCGCGGGTTGCGACTCCAGCGTCAATGTGGAACTCCCACGAATGGATTGGACGGCGACCTGGCGCTGGCCTCGGCCCATACTGCGGAGACGCTGCTTCCGCCAGGTAGATTGCCTTTCAGGCGACAAAGTTGACAAACGCGACAAAGGAGACTAGAGTGGAGCCTGTCTCAAACCTACTTGGGAGATGACCATGCCCACTGCCATTGAATTCATTGCCGACCGTCTGCCGCGCGTCACGGTGGAGGATGTGCGCCGCTTTGCGGATACCGTCGAAATCCGGGATGCCACGGCGTTCGCGGCCGAGTTGCAGGCGTTCGTCCACGAGCGTGTGGAGGCGGTGAAATTGCCCGCCAACCTGGAAGGGGAGACGGTGGGGCAGGCCTTGGCACGCAAGGCGGCCGCGCTGCGCGCCGACACGCGCTGGGCACCGAACGAAACCGACGTCCAGCGAGGCCGTGCCGTGCTCCTGGAAACCTTCAACCAGCCGCACAACCTGCCGATCCCCGAGTTCGCCAAGCTGGCGGACAAGTCCCGCCAGCAGATCTACAAGGACATCGTTGCCCGTCGGCTGCTGGCGCTGAACGTGGGGCCGCGCGGTCAGAAGCTGCCCGACTGGCAACTCGACCCGGTGAAGCAGCAGTTGACCCAAGCCGTGCTTCAGGAGGTCGAGGGCATCGACCACTGGACGATCTACCGTGCGTTGTCCGAACCGCTCGAAGGCCTGGGTGATCGTTCGCCGGTGGATGCGGTGACGCATGGCACGATCGACGACGTGGCCGAGGCCGTGTTCAACGTGCTGGGCGTTCAGGTGCATTGAAGCGAGACCGCCATGAGCCACGAGCTGCCCTCGTTCCTGATCGATGCCGGCGAACTGCTCCAGCATGTGAGCCGCGTCATCTATCGGGGCAGCCCGCTGTTCTACGGCCGCAGCAGCACCAACCGCTATGACGACCCGGCCCGAGTCTATGGCGTGCTCTATTTGGGGCGCGACCTGCCCACGGCGCTGATGGAGTCAGTGTTTCACAAGCACCAGTGGCTTGAGGACACGCAACGCTCGATCGCGCTGGAAGAAGTCCAGAGTCGGATGGTGCGGGCCGTAGGAGTAATGGCAGACGTGCTCCTGGCCGACGTCACGGCACCGGGCGTCATGGCGGGCTACTTCGGCCTGAACCTGGAGCAGTTGGCCAGCCGGGACTACACGTACACGCAGCAGGTGTCCGCCCAGGTGCATGCGATGCTCGGCGATACCGGCCAGGCGTAGTCTTCCTCGCCATTGGTCGGCCAGCGGTTGAGCTGCTGAAACACGTAGAACGTGAAGGCATAGACCGATTCGGGCGGCACCTCCCACCACTTGCGGATGCTGCCGGAACGCAGGTCGGGCGGCACGTGGATGGTCAGGTCGCGCGGTGCGCTCCACCAGCCGCCGCCCATCAACAGGGCGACGACGACCAGCGCGCCGGCACCCAGGCGCAGCGTCTTGATGTGCGCCTGCAGGTGGGTGATCTCGTTCTTGAAACGGCTCATCGGGTGCTCCTGCGTGTGGTCCAGAAGCCGGAGCGCGAGATCAGCACATGGCCGCCCACCCAGCCCGCCATCAGCGGATGGCGCGTCGCGATGCGCCATTGCAGTTGCCGGTAGAGCCAGGTGTCGGGACGCCCGCGCTTGAGGCGGCGCAGGATGCCTCCACCCACGAACACGCCCAGGGCCACGCCCAGGACAACGAACGTCGGTGCGACGGCGATCGTGCGGAGAACCCATGAAAGCGGCGCGCCGACCAGCAGGCCGGCGGCGCTGGACAGGCCGCAGCAGATCCAGAGTTCGTCGGCGGTCAGGCCGCGCACGACAACGGGGTGACGGTTGAGCCGATGCGGAAGGAACGTCACGGTCCCGTCTGCACGGACGTGCTGCTGCTCGGACATACCGGCCTCGCCTTACAGGATGCCGGTGGCTTCGGTGAGCAGCCAGATGCCGATCACGAGCAGGACGGCGCCGATGGCGACGGTGAGGCCGAACTGGCCCCAGGTCTTGCGGCCGGTGTGGATTTCCGCGTAGGTGCCGTAGGCGTGGTAGCACACGCCGATGAACATGGAGGCCACCACCAGTAGGGCCACGAGCATGATGATGTCGTAACCGTAGTTGCGGATGGTCTCCATGATGCCGCTGCCGGTGCCCCTGGTGGGGTTCTCGATCGTCGGCAGGCCCTGCGCGAACGAGAGCGCGGGCAGCATGGCGGCGCCGAGGGCCATGGTGGCACGCTGGGCAAGACGGGAAGTGAGGATGCGGCTTTGCATGGTCAGTCCTTTCAGTTCAGGAGAGGAGGAAGAAACTCAGAACGAGGTACATCGCGACGAAGCGGATGCAGACGCCGAGGAACTGGCGCTGATTGAGGCGGCTTTCCGACCACCCCACGTAGGCCGTTCGGATGGCCCACACGCCCCACACGAGCAGCACGGCGAAGACCACGCCCACGAGGACGGTCGCCATGGCTGAGGGCGCGATGCCGCTGTTGGCCTGGAATGCGGAGAGCTGAGCGCCAGTCATGGCTGGCCCTCCGGTATCGGCGCCGGTGACGCGGGCGCGGACCGCTCGGTGCGGTAGTCGCCGGCCAGTTCGGACGGGTCGCGCGGCTGGGCGCGCGAAGGCGTAAGGTGGTCCTGAATGCCGGCGCGCACGCGCGCCAGGTCAGCCAGCAGCCTTGGGTAGTCGAAGTGGTAGCGCTCGCCTGGAGCGATGGAGGTACGTACGGCGCTGTGCGCAACGGTGCGCTCAAGCGCGTCGATTTGGCGAAGCGCCGCAGCCAGTTCCTGACGCTGTGCCGGCGTTTCGGCACGGGCCATCGGTGACTGGCCCAGCAGGAGGACCGCCACGAGAACAAGGGGAAGAAGGGGCACGCCGCGATGCGCGGCGCGCAGCCAGATCGAAGCTGCCATCGCGCCATTCCTGTGTGATCAGCAATGGCTAGATCGTGGAGATCGGTGGTGCTTCAGGCTGCAAACAATAGGAACTCAGCTATGCCCGGATTGATTGGTCGTTCTGTTTGGCATGTCCCCTTGATGTGGTGCGATAAAGCTAGCTGCCGCAATCCAGGTCGTCGCGTACCAGATGCCATGGGCCGATCGCCACGCACAAGCCAGCCGCGGCCGCCTGCAAGCTGAAATAGAAGTGCTCAAAAGTTTGCACCGGCGCGTGAGGCACGGGGCTGGCCCGAGGCCGCCACCCATTCCGACCATGTGACCGGCCTCATGCGCTGTTGCTGGGCATCCGCCCATGATCGAGAGACTGGCGACGTCAACCGGCTACAGGCTGCGCCTTATGTGCATCGCCCTCGACATGGGCGTCACCCCACTTCTTCAACGCATGGATCACCGGCTTCAAGGTCTGGCCGTAGGCCGTCAGTCGGTATTCCACCTTGGGTGGCACCTCGGGATAAACCTTGCGCGCGATTAGTCCGTCGCTTTCCAGCTCGCGCAATTGGTTGGTGAGCATACGCTGGGTGATGTTGGGCAGCAGGCGGCGCAGTTCGTTGAAGCGCAGCACCTGCTCGGTGAGCAGGCGGTAGAGGATTACGCCTTTCCACTTGCCGCCGATCAGGGTGAGCGTGGCTTCGACCGTGCAACCGGCGGAGCAGGTGAAAGTTTCATGTGGGATGCGGGCCATGACAGTACCTTGTTCGACACTATGTGCAAAATATGTGCGTTCTTACGTAAATCGCCAATAGGAGCAAGAATAGCTGCATTATTCACTGAATGGAGTGCACTATGAAAGCCATTGGATTCAATCAACCGCTGCCGATTTCCGATCCCCAAGCCCTGGTCGATCTCGACCTGCCCGAGCCCGAGTACGGCGAGCAGGATCTACTGGTCGAAGTGCAGGCCATCGCCGTCAACCCGGCGGACACGAAAGTGCGGGCCTCCGCGCAGCCTGCCGCCGGAACCTGGCGCATCCTCGGCTGGGATGCCGTAGGACGGGTACGCGCGGTCGGCGCCCGCGTGACCGGGTTCCAGCCAGGTGACCGGGTGTTCTACGCGGGTGCGATCGACCGGCCAGGTTCCTACGCCGAGTTGCAGGCGGTCGATGCACGCATCGTGGCCCATGCACCGGTGACGCTTAGCGACGAAGACGCCGCTGCGTTGCCGCTGACAGCGATCACTGCTTGGGAAACCCTGTTCGACCGCCTGCGGATCGAGCAGCCCGTGGCGGGCGCTGCCAATGCCATCGTGGTGATCGGCGGGGCCGGCGGTGTCGGCTCCATCACAATCCAGTTAGCGCGAGCCCTGACGGATTTGACCGTCATCGCCACCGCGTCGCGTCCCGAAACCGTCGAGTGGGTCAAGAAGCTGGGCGCCCATCAGGTCATTGATCATCATCAGCCACTGGCGCCACAGATCGAGGCGCTGGGCTTGGGCGCGCCGGCCTTCGTGTTTTCCACGACTAACACCGATCGCTATCTAACCGACATCGTGGAACTGATCGCACCACAGGGGCGGATCGCGCTCATCGATGACCCCAAGTCGCTCGACATCGTCTCGCTCAAGCGCAAGAGTCTGTCGATCCACTGGGAGTTCATGTTCACGCGCTCGTTGCTGGGGACGGCCGACATTGCTCGCCAGCAGGACATCCTGCGCAAGGTGGCCGAACTCGCAGGCCATGGAACGATCACGACGACGCGCACCCGCTCCCTCGGGACGGTCAGCGCGGAAAATCTGCGCAAGGCACATGCCCTGCTCGAAAGCGGACAGGCCATTGGCAAGATCACGTTGGCAGGCTTTGCTTCGCAGGAGCAAGGCATATGACGATACGAGGCGTTTTCCGAGCACTGGCCGCGTGTGACATGTTGACAACGTTGACTCGCTACCGTTAGAGGTACTTTTTGAAGCTGCCTGCCGTCAAGCTGACGGCCAACCCCAGCAAGGCCGCGCTCGGCAGCAGGATCACCAGCGGATGCACCGAAATCGGCAACGCGAGGTATGTCACCCAGGGCAATACAGCCAGCGGCATCAGGCTTGCCTTCGCGCGGTGGTAGATGAAGCCTGATTCTCGGCCCGCGCCGAATCGGCGCACGTCACGTCTGACCAGGCCGTCGATCAGGCCGACGAATGCCGCAGTAAAGATCAGCGGCAACGTGAGCACCAGTACCAGCAGCCGCACCAGGAACGTCAGCGTCGTGAAGGCTGCGGCGATCAGGTAGTTCTCGGCCCAGACATAGACCTCGCTGATGTAGTAGCGGAAGTTGCGTGCCTGCGCGTGGCTGGGTGCCCGGGCGCGCTCGGCGGTCTGGCTCATGCGTTCCAGCAACCCGGAGCGCACGAATACCCATTCGTATCCGGTATCCACGAGCGTGTGTGCCGTGCGCCCCGGCTCCTGCACCACCACGCTGCGCGTGAAGTGGCTGGACAGGTGCCCTAGTTCGTACTGCAACATCTGCTGGGAATGCCGCCAGCCCTGATCTTTCCAGAACAGGTGCATGCCCACGCACTCCATGACGATGGAAAACAGCAGCGAGCCGATCAGCACCCCGAGCAGCCGGAACGGCAAGGTGAAGGTGCCGACGATCAGCCCTCGCCGGCGGTTCTGCTCCCGTTGCGTGGTGGTAGCGGCATCGCTCATGGCGTGGCCTCATCGCTGGCCGCGCCGCCTGAGTCCATGGTGGTGGGCGTACTGGGAACTACCTCGTCGAGCAGACCATCAGGCAAAGCCGCGTCCTGCAAGGCGGGCGAACTGGTGAACTCCCACCACTGGGTCGCGTCGGTGTAGCTCTGACGCATGTAGCCGGCGAGCTGCTGCAGATCCTGCGGCATCAGCTCATCCGGGTCCGGCGCGGGCAGCGGCATCCTGATCTTCCAAAGCTGGCCACCCTGCATCAACGCGAAGCACTGGCCTTTCGGCAGGCTGACAACGTGGGATGGCTCGACCATCGGCACGCTGGACATGCTGATGCGGTCCTGGGTGTTTGACGTGAAGTCCGTCGCGCCGCGGATGTCCGAACTGTCGGTCGCGCCCGAGACGATGGTGGTGGTATAGACCTCCACCTTTGGCAGTTGCCGGGTCAGCAGTTCGGCGGTGGCCGTCTCCCGCACCCGCAGCATGAACAGGTTGTTGAAATTGCCGATGACCTGGCCGGCCTTCGCGCGATTTCCGATGCGGGCCTCGATATCGGAAAGCGTCTGCGTGTAGGCCGTGACCTGCAACCCTGCGCCGCCGCCCTTGTTAATCAACGGCACAAATTCGTCCCCCATCAACTCGTTGAACTCATCGGCATGGACGTTGATCGGCACGCGCGTGCCTGCCGATGCGCCTGGCAGACCATCATCGATCCCATGCTTGTAGATGTGCCCGGCCACCGACACCAGGTCGGAGAACATGGAGTTGCCGACCGCCGCAGCGACCTCGGCGTCGGACAGCGCATCCAGGCCGATATAGACGACGGCGCGCTTCCTGATCACTTGCATCCAGTCGAAGATCGGACGGGGATCGGCCAGGTCGGAGTAGTTCGGTGCCAGGAGCTGCGCGATCTTGCCGCTGGTGAGCTTTTCCAACAGGGGGAGGAGCGACGCGACGATCTTGTCAAAGTAGGTCTTGTCGTAGCGCACCGCCGAGCGCAGCCCGTCCAGTACGGGGTCATAGTTTCGGGCCTGGCTCAGGTACTGCTCCAAGGCCACCACGCGCTTCTCGCGGCCGATCATGTTGCGCGGAATGTTCTTCTCGTTGAGCTTGGCCTCGATCTGGACGATTACCTCCCAGGCCTTGGGTTCGGTCTTGGCGAAGTAATGCTGCGCGTACTCCAGAAACAGCGCGTCGATGTTGATGACGTGCCGCTGGATCAGCATGTAGTTCGGTCGCTGCCCCAATTCCACCAAGGCTCGGGCAATGATGTTGACAAAGCGCCAGGCGAACTCCCTGAAGGCGGCCGAGTTGCCTTCGCCGGAGAGTTGTCCTGCGATGCGCGTGGCGACTTCCGAGATACGGCCGAAACGCCCCACCGCGTTGTAGCGGGCACTGATCTCCGGCCAGCCCAAATGGAAGACGTAGAACTCGCCTTCGCGTCCCGCGCGCTTCGCCTCGACGTACATCCGCTTCAGCAGATCGGCATCGCCTTTGGGATCGATGACGATGACCACCTCATGCTCGCCATCGGCGTTCTTGCGACGAATGTCCTGCGTGACGAACAACTCGGCGAGTCGCGTTTTGCCCACGCGGGTGGTCCCCAGGACCAGCGAGTGGCCGACACGCTCGCCCAGCGGCAGGCTGACGTCCACTTCATCGGGCTCGATGCCATGTAGCCGCGGCAGGCCACCCACGGGCGGCAGCGGCTGAACGGGGTTGAAAGGCACATCCCAGCCCGTGAGCCGCGCCAGGCGCGACAGTGGGAATGGCGCGAACTCCAGCCGCTCCTCCAGCCTTCGCGCCAGCCGGTAGGCCGGCGTCGGCTCCGCGTAGCGGCGAAACTCCGGCCGGTATGTCTGCATGAGCCTATGGGTGTGCTTCTGTTCCCACAGGAACCCGCGCCCGATGAAAAGCCGCTGTTGGCTGACGGGCACGTCCTTGCTCGTCATCACATAACGCGGCAGGCGGCGGATGTTGCGCCTGTAGCGCAGGATCACGCGGGCATCGCGGTAGCGGATCGCGCCATAGGTGCCGAACGCCAGGGCGCTGCCAACGCCCATCGCGGGGCTCAGCGCGAGCGACCACGGGGCCACCAGGGACAGAAACGCGGCGCCTGCACACGCCGCGACGGTATATAGCTCCACCGCTGGGCGTAGCAGAACCTCAACTGGCTGTTTCCCCGACATAGCTTCATTGCTCGATGCCGGTGGCCGTGACCAGCGCCGGGTAGTGCCGCAGGCCCAAGCGCTCTGCCAGGTCGTCGCCAGCCACGGGCGCGAGGGGCACGCCGGGCACAAGTGCACGCAGCCGCGCCAGGCCCTGCACGGTTTCGACGTTGACCACCAGGCCGACCGCGCCGCGCTCGCGCAGCGATGCCGCCTGGCGACGCAGCCAGGCGTGGGATGCCTCATCGTCGCCGACGACCACGAATGCCCGCAGGCCCGGTGCCTCGATCACCCGCCGCGCGACGGTGCCGGGCGAGAGCTTCGTGCTGCGCACCGGCAGCATCGCAGCCTCGTCCGCAGGTGTTGCGGGAACCTTGGGCGTCGGGATGGGAGGCCGCGCCGGGCTGTTGCCGCGCGGCTGGAGATTGAGGGCTTCGTAGTACGGCAGCGCCGATGTGCCGCCGCGGTCCTCGACTACGATCAATGGTTCGGCTGCGTGTGCGACCAATGGCAGGGCCGCCAGGAGTACGAGCAGGCCCCTCAAGGTGAGATGGGCCGGAAGGGATTTCGTCATGGGATGTTCTCCTGGCGTGCGGAGCGCACTGCGGCGGTTGGGCGCGTGCCTTGCACGCGGGCAAGGTGGCGGGACACGCTGCGCCGATAGCGGGCGGCGGGCTCGCCGCCTGCTGGGCGGTGGTAGCGGCCAATCGCCAGCAGCCAGTCCTCGCCGGGGGTGTGCTGCTCCTTCAGGATCTCGGCGGCGATCGCCAAGTTGCGATATGGGTCAAGCAGATCGCAGGCGCTGGTAATGCGCTGCTTGTGGTAGCCCAGGTTGATCTGCCCCAGGCCCGCGTCGATGCGTGTGTGCGGCGTGGAGCGCATCGCCTGCTGCAAGCCGGAGCAGGCATCGGCGCGAGTGGCGAAACGGCGAGACTGGCCGGCGATGTTGAGCGACCAAGGCCACGGCACCAGACGTCCATTGCGGCGGATGCCACTCTCCTGCAAGGCCACGGCGTAGAGCACGGTGGAAGGAATCCCCGCGCGCTGTGCGGCGAGCTGGTAGGCCGGTGGCGGAACCTCCTGGGCATGGGCGCTACCGACGTACAGGCCCGCAGCGAGCAGCAGCGCGCACAGGGGCCGCAAGGCGGCTACGGCTGACGCTGCCATTGGCCGTTCACCTCACGCACGACGGCTGGCAAGTCGCCGGGCAAGCCCAACGACAGCCACCGTCCACTGTCGTGATTGAGCGTGATGCTGCCGCTGCGCACGCGCGCCGGATCGACATTCGCCCGCTTGGCCCAGTCGCGGATGCGCGCATCGTCCTGGCGGCTGCCGACCATATACACGTCGAACGCGGCACCCGAGGACTGCAGGCGCTGCACGAGTTGCCCGCAGTCCACACAACCGTCCTTGACGAACACCGCCGTGCGGCCACTGCCGCGCGCGGCTGCAGTGCTCGGGCCTTCGTCGGGCAGATTCACGCGCTGCATGCCGGGGTTGAGGCGCTGCCAGGCCTCGTCGTAGGCGCGCTGGTAGGCGAGCAGCTTCTCGACGCGGCGCGCTTCGGCCTTCACCTGCAATTCAGCGTAGCGCCGCCGTTCCTCGTCCGACCGGGCCTCGACGCCCAGCGCTGAAAGCGGGTCCAGGTTGGGCGAGTAGATGCCTAGCGGCCCCTCCATCAGTTCGCGGTAGCGCTGCCATTCCTGCGGTTGCAGTCCCCAGTCGCTCGCCACGCGGTCGTCCAGGAGGCGGCTGATCACTGGGTGCTCCTGGCTCTGGGCATTGCGGGACTGGGCCGTGGAGGGTTGCTGTGCCCAGGCGGGCAACTGCGCTGCGGCCAGCAGGAACAGGGTGAACAAGATCGAGGGTTTCATGGCGGGGCTGCCTCCGTCAGGGAACCGCCAGACGGCGGGTCTGCTCGCCGGCCTGGAAGATGGCGACGTTGCCCTCGACCGCATGCAGGTACCACGGGCCGATCGCATCGCCGGGCAGCAGCACCTGAACCTGGTCGGCAGTGAATTCGCCTGTCGCTGGTGCGACGGAAAGGCTGCGCTGGCCGGCCCGCAGTTCGACGCTCACGACGCGGAACGGCAGCGGGGGCGGCTCGGGTTTGGTGACAGCCTTGCTCGGTGGACGCGGCTGCGTAGGTACTGGGGCA
This sequence comes from Gammaproteobacteria bacterium, assembly GCA_023383705.1. GTDB lineage: Bacteria > Pseudomonadota > Gammaproteobacteria > Steroidobacterales > SHZI01. Next base: position 18,215 of record JAHDYM010000044.1, read on the forward strand.
CGAACCGTCGCTTGTCGCACCTTGACCTGCTCGACCTCGGCACGCAGCGCCAGCAGATCGTCATTGGAGGCATGGCCACCCAGCGCCTGTTCGATCTGCGCGATGCGGGTTTCCAGCGCCTGCCGGGTGTCCTGCAGGCCCGCCGCGGTTGCGGCGGCTGGCCGCTGCTGTGCGGTCTCGATCAGCCCGGCTACCTGTGCTTCGAGCCGCTGCAGGCCGGAATCGACCCGTTCCTGGTCGGCCAGGCCGCCCATCGCCTGGTAATTCAGAGCCACAAAGGCGCTCAGGCCGATCAGCCAAAGCCATAGCAGGCTCTGCACGACCACGGCGGCGGTCGAGCGCTGGGAAGGCAGTGGAGCATTGTTCATGGCTGGCCTCCCGAAATGGGCGGCATCTGCGGGATCGCCTGCGCCGCCTCGGTGGCAAGGGGTTCGGAGACCAGATCGGTGCCTGCGTCGCTACCGGGCCGCTCGAAGCAAACCTGTCGCGTGCGGTCATCGGCGTGCAGTTCCCAGGCCGGGCCGACCAGGGTAAGCAGCGCATCGCGCAAGGTCATGGGGCCGAGATGCAGGTGTGCCGCCGGCAACGGCAGCGCGTACAGCCCGATCACGGTATGCGCCGTCTCGCAAAGCTGGTAGCCGCTGCGCTTGAGTACATGCCGCAGCCCGTCGCCGACCGTGGCGCGGGCATCCTCGGGCATGGACACGTCGATGGTCTGCAACAACAGGTCGCGCTGCGCCGCCATCGGCGCCAGCTCCACGAGGGTGTAGCGGCCATAGCGCACGACGGGGATGAAATCGGGCGTTGCAGCCTCGGGTGCGGGCGCGATTTCCTCGATGGCGTCAGGCATCAGCGGTGCCGTGGTGGTCGCGCAGCCGCTGGCCAGGGCTGCGGCCAGGAGACCGGCGCTGGCCAGGTGCCGGGATACAGGGATTGCGGGCATGGCATCGGCTCTTCATGTTGCGATGCCGATACCTTGGCGGCGCGCGGTTGTACGGTCAGCCAGGAATGCGAACTGGGGGTTGCCCGGTTTCAGGGAGGGCGGCAAGGCCAAGAAAAAGGCCCCGAGCGGGGCCTGTGAAAGTGGATGTCACGCTTGCCGGATCAATCTCGCGCCAGCTTCAGGCCAGGATCGACCTGCGCCAACATCAGGCCATAACGCGCCAAACGCACGGAAATGTCCTCTGCGCCGAGATTGCCGTCCTCGATGCGCTGTTGCATGAAGGCGGCGATCTGAGCTTCCAGCACATCGCGGTCAGCTTTTGACGGCACCGCGGCCACGTCGATCGACCAAGTATCCACTTCCGCGGCGGTCTCGCCGGTCAGCAGTCCTTCGCCGATGGCGCGTTCGCGCATACCGCGCAGCCGCGCCAGCATGTCCGAGGCAACCTCGCCGTTGAGCAGGTAGGCCACGTCCAGCGTGAGGCGAGCATTGACGACTTCGGGCGTAGTTTGGGTATGGGTGTTCATGGAAATCTCCTTGGGATGAAAAAACGCAGCCACGTCCACGGAGACCGTGGGCGTGGCTGCAAGGTGGGAACAACGGAAAGCCGGCGGCGCGAGGCCGGCATTGGCGTGGGATCAGGCAGCGACCAGTTGCCGGGCCAAGGCCACTTCAACCGAGTCACCATCCTGGTTCAGGACATCGAGCCCCGATTCGGGCACATCGCCCGAAGTGGACTGCGAGACCATGATCTTCTTGGCCATCAGTTCCAGGCAGGTCATCTGCGAGGAACCGGCGTAGCCGAGGTAGATCACGCGCACGGGCTGTTTCTGCCCGATACGCCAGGAGCGGCGTGCCGCCTGCTGGAGCGAATACACGTTGTAGCCACTCTGCATGAACACGATCGTGGGAAAGTCCAGCAAGTCCAACCCTGTCTTCACAAGCTCGGGATTGGTGATGAGCACGTCGATGCCACGGTCCAACTGCTCGGCGATCCAGTCCTCGCGACGGCTGGCATCCACGCTTGCACGCAGCACCGCCACCCGAAAACCCTCCTGCTCCAGCAGCACCTTCAGACGCGACGTGGTGTCGCGCGTGCCGGTATAGACCGTGTAGGCCAGCACCTTGCGGCCCTGTGCCTTCTCTTCCTTGCAGATGTCGATCAGCTCACGCTCCTTGGGGCTGATCTCGAACTCGTTGAACTGAGCCGGGACGAACGCCAAGGTGTTGCGCGTGCGTGGATGCACCACGGTTTCCGGCCGGAAGCAGCAATCCGGCCAGGCCAGTAGCACGTTGAGTACCACGCCCAGCAAGGTCGTATCGCGTCGCGCCAGAGCCTGTTTCAGCTCCGCGGTCAGCCGCCCCGCCAGATCGCGGTAGGCCGCGGCTTGCGCCGTGTCCATTGCGACTTCACGGAACTCTTCGTCATACGGTGGCAGGACGTTGCCGCCAATGTCCTTGAGCTTGAGGAAGATGGTGAACGGCAGGATGCACCGCAAGACCCCTTTCGGGCCGAAGCCCGGAGCCTTGACCGTGCGTACCGATACCTTGGTGCCCTTGGCCGTCTTGTGCGCCGTGCCGGTGCTCTCGGAGTAGATGTCCTTGAGGACGCCGTGATCGCGCATGAACGCCATGGCGGCCGAGGTCATGCTGCCGCTCGTGGTCGGGCGATAGCCGTCTTCGATCATCCGCCCGGGAAGGGCTCGGAACAGCAGGTAGAACAGGTCGTCGCCGTAGCCGCCCATCAACGTGCCGGTCAGCAGCAAAGTCTTGCGAGCCTTCGCCGCCAGCACGCCCATGGCCTGGCCCTGGGCACTGCCACCGTTCTTGTACTCGTGCGCCTCGTCGGCGATGAGCAGGTCGAATGTGCCTTGCGGCAGGTAGCGCTTGATGAACTCGGACGGCTGGTAGCCGCCCTCGCC
>JAHDYM010000045.1 GCA_023383705.1 Gammaproteobacteria bacterium
CGTCGATGCAGATCGAACCCTTGCGGGCTGCATAGCGGCGCAGGGCCTCGGGCAGTTCGAAGCGGACGATGGCCGTGTCGGCTTCCCGGCGCAGTTCCACCACCTCGCCGATGCCGTCCACATGGCCGGTCACCAGGTGCCCGCCCAGCGGCTCATTGAGGGTCATCGCCGGCTCCAGGTTGACCGGACTGCCGGCTGCCAGGCTGCCGAGCGTCGTGACCCGCAGCGTCTCGGCGGAAATATCCGCAGCGAAGCGGTCGGCCGCCAGTGCCACCACGGTGAGGCAGGCGCCGTTCACCGCAATGCTGTCGCCCAGGTTGAAGTGACGGCCCGCCAGCGCACCGAGTGCAAACTCGCAGCGGCGGCCGGACGGTGTTGCGGTCGTGGTCACGACCCTGCCCAATGCCTGCACGATTCCGGTAAACATCAGCCTGCCCTTTCTTCCCTGGTCAGTGGCCTGTAGCAAAGGCGCAGGTCTGCACCCACGCGACGGACATCGGACAATTCAAAGGCCGGCCGCATGGCCATGTCCTGCAACGGTGGCAACTCGAACATGGCGCGCGCCGTGGATCCCAGCACATGCGGAGCCTGGTACACGATCAACTCATCGACCAGCCCGGCCTGCAGCAGCGCGCCATTGAGCAGTGGCCCCGCCTCGACCAGCACTTCATTGATCTGCAGGCCGGCAAGATGCTGTATCACTGCGGCCAGGTCCACCCGTCCGCCGGCGCCGGCCAGCGTCTGCACGCGCGCACCGCGCGCCTCGAGCGCCGCCTTTCGTTCCGTACTGCCGGCACCGAAAATCAGCACCTCGCCAGGCACTGACAGCAGGCGTGCCGCGGGTGGCGTGCGGAAAGCGGAATCCAGTACCACGCGCAGCGGCTGCCGCCGTACTGCATCGACGGCCCCGTCACCCTCAAAGTGACGCACGTTGAGCTGCGGATCATCGGCCAGCACCGTACCGATACCGGTCAGCACCGCACAACTCTGCGCACGCAGGCGCTGCACATCCAGGCGGGCTGGCCCCGAAGTGATCCACCGGCTGCGACCGTCGGCGAGCGCCGTACGTCCATCGAGGCTCACCGCGATCTTGCAGCGTATGAGCGGCCGGCCGTGACGCATGCGCATGAAGAAGCCGGCGTTGAGCTGTTCCGAAGCTGTGGCCAGCAAGCCACCGCTGACCTCGATGCCGGCGGCCTGCAGCGCGCGCCCGCCACCGCCATTGACCCGCGGATTGGGATCCTGTGCGCCATAGACCACGCGGCGGATGCCGGCTGCCAGGAGCGCGTCGCTGCAAGGGGGCGTGCGGCCATGGTGACAGCAGGGCTCGAGCGTCACATAGGCGGTTGCGCCGCGTGCCCGGTCACCGGCCGCGCGCAGCGCCTCGACCTCGGCATGCGGGCCGCCGGCCTGCCGGTGCCAGCCCTCGCCGACCACCGCGTCGCCCTGCGCGATCACGCAACCGACGCGCGGATTGGGCGCCGTGCTGTCGAGGCCACGCCGGGCCAGTTGCATGGCACGGGCCATATGCCGGTGATCGGCTGCGTCAAAAACCGGTGCGCTCACGACGACTCATCCGGCAACAGCGGCAACTGGTCGCGCCGCCGGTCCTTGTCGCCGAGTTCGCGCATGCGGCGGATCTCTTCCTGGAAGGACTCCACATCCTGGAAGCTGCGATAAACCGAGGCATAACGGACGTAGGCCACCTCGTCGAGCGCGCGCAACTCTTCCATCACCATCTCGCCGATGCGCCGCGAGGCCACTTCGCGCTCGCCCATGGTCTGCAGGCGGTGGGTGACCCGCGCGAGCGCGGCCTCGACCGCTTCGCTGCCCACCGGGCGCTTTTCAAGCGCGCGGACCATGCCGCTGCGGAGCTTGCCATCGTCGAAAGGTTCGCGCGTATCGTCGCGCTTGATCACCCGCGGCATGACCAGCTCGGCCGTCTCGAAGGTCGTGAAACGCTCGGCACAGGCCAGGCACTCGCGGCGCCGGCGCACCTGCAGGCCTTCGCCGGCCAACCGCGAATCGATGACCTTGGTTTCCGGGTGGCTGCAGAACGGGCAATGCAAAACCGGTCTGCCTCCTTCAGCCTACTGATAGACCGGGAAACGCGCGCACAGCTCGATGATCTTGCCGCGGATCGCCGCCGAACGTTCGGCATTGCCGATGTCGTCGAGGATGTCGGCGATCCAGTTGCCGAGCTGCTCGATCTCGGGCGCACGAAAGCCACGCGTGGTGACGGCCGGCGTACCCATGCGCACGCCGCTGGTCACGAAGGGCGAGCGCGGATCGTTGGGCACCGCATTCTTGTTGACGGTGATGTTGGCCCGGTCGAGCGCCGCATCGGCATCCTTGCCGGTGATGTTCTTGTCGATCAGGTCGAGCAGGAACATGTGGCTCTCGGTGCCACCGGAAACGACCTTGTAGCCGCGCCCGGTCAGGCAGCGTGCCAGCAGTTGCGCGTTGCTCTTCACTTCACGCTGGTAGGCCTTGAACTCGGGCTGCAGCGCCTCGAGGAACGCCACGGCCTTGGCCGCTATCACGTGCATCAGCGGGCCACCCTGGGTGCCGGGGAACACCAGCGAGCTGAGCTTCTTCGTGATCTCCTCGTTCTCGCGCGCCAGGATCAGGCCGCCGCGCGGTCCGCGCAGCGTCTTGTGCGTGGTGGTGGTGGTGACGTCGGCAAGCGGGACCGGATTGGGGTACTCCCCGGCTGCGACCAGCCCGGCGACGTGCGCCATGTCGACGAACAGGTATGCACCGACGCTGTCGGCGATCGTGCGGAACTTCTGCCAGTCGAGCACCCGCGAATAGGCAGAGAAGCCGGCAATGATCATGCGCGGCTTGTGTTCGCGCGCGAGACTCTCGAGCTGCGCGTAGTCGATGAGGCCGGTGGCGGCATCCACGCCATAGGACACGATGTTGAACAGGCGTCCGGAGAAGTTCACCGGCGAACCGTGCGTGAGGTGCCCGCCATGGGCGAGGCTCATGCCGAGTACCGTATCACCGGGCTGCAGCAGGGCCAGATAGACCGCGGCATTGGCCTGCGATCCGGAGTGCGGCTGGACATTGGCATAGGCGGCGCTGAACAGCTGCTTTGCACGCTCGATGGCCAGGTTCTCGGCAATATCGACGTATTCGCAACCGCCGTAGTAGCGCTTGCCCGGATAACCCTCGGCGTACTTGTTGGTCAGTACCGAACCCTGCGCCTCGAGTACGCGCGGGCTGGCGTAGTTTTCCGAAGCGATCAGCTCGACGTGGTCTTCCTGGCGGCCACGCTCGCTGTCGATGGCCCGGGCAAGCTCGGGATCAAACCCGGCAATCGTGCAATCCCGACTGAACATTCTGGGTGGCCTCCACTGGGAAAGCGGGTCATTCTACCCGAGGCTTCCGCCCCGGCGGCCACCGGCAGCGGAAACAATCCCCCTCAGGCGGGCCGGCCGGCGGCGACGAAGGCCTCGACCACCGCAGTCCACGCCGCGGCGAGATTGTGCCGGTTGTAGCCCCCGCCACCCGTGGCCAGCAAGCGCCCTTCGCACCAGCGGTCGGCCAGCGCGCACAGGCGCGCAGCAGCATAGCCGTGCGCAGCCGGCGAATAGCGCAGATGGGTGATCGGGTCGCCAGCCAGGCTGTCTGCCCCGCACTGGAAGACGATGAATTCAGGCCGGGCGGCGTCCAGGTGTGCCTCGACCCGTTCCCAGGCCCGGCGGAACTCCTCGTCGCCGGCACCCGGCGCCAGCGGGATATTGAGCTTGGTGCCGGCGGCCGCCCCGCGACCGGTCTCCTCCGCAGCCCCGGTGCCCGGATACAGATAGCGGCCATCTTCGTGGATATCCGCAAAGCAGAGCGCCGGATCGGCATCGAAGGCGTAGTAAACACCGTCGCCGTGGTGCGCATCGATGTCGACGTAGGCGATCCGGCCGAGGCCGTGCCGGGCACGCAGCAGCTCGATCACCACGCCGCAGTCGTTGTAGACACAGAAACCGGCCGCATGGTCGCGGCCGGCATGGTGCAGCCCGGCGATCGGCACGAAGGCACGCCGCGCCTGCCGGGCCATGATCGCCTCCATGGCGAAGACCGATGCGCCGACCACGGCCGCCGCCGCCGCATCGAGGCCGCGCTGGGCCGGGGTATCGCCGCCATCGAGCCAGCCCTCGCCCTCGCGGCACAGGGCCTCGACGCGCGCCACGTGCCCGGGTGTATGAAAAGCTGTCAGCTCGGCATGGGTAGCCTCAGCGGCCATCGCCAGCCGGACCTCGCGGCCAGCTGCGCGCCCGGCGAGTTCATCGTGAAAGGCGGCGTGGCGATCCGGGCCGAAGGGATGGCCGTCGCCGAAACCATAGGCGGCGATATTGGCACCCTTGAGGACCAGCACGGCATTGCGACTGTCGGCCATGCGCAGGATTATAACTTTGCAAGGCCGGACGCTTGCCGGATAATTCCGCCACTTCTCCCCTCGCAGCAATCAATCAGGCAGGTCCAGTGGCGCAGTACGTTTACACGATGAACCGGGTGGGCAAGATCATTCCACCCAAGCGATTCATACTCAAGGACATCTCGCTCAGCTTCTTCCCCGGCGCCAAGATAGGCGTGCTCGGCCTGAACGGCTCGGGCAAGTCGACACTGCTGCGGATCATGGCCGGCGTCGACAAGGAGTTCGAGGGCGAGGCGCGGCCGCAACCGGGCATCCGCATCGGCTTCCTGCCGCAGGAACCCGACCTGCCCGCCGGGCGCAGCGTGCGTCAGGTCGTCGAGGAAGGCCTCGGCGAGATGATGCAGCTCGTCAAGCGCTACAACGAGATCAGCGAGAAGTTCGCCGAGCCGCTCGAAGACGACGAGATGAACAAGCTGCTCGAAGAGCAGGCGAAGCTGCAGGACGCGATCGAGGCGAAGAACGGCTGGGAGATCGAGCGCAAGCTGGAAATCGCCGGCGATGCCCTGCGCCTGCCCGACTGGGATGCAAAGGTCGACCAGCTGTCCGGCGGCGAGCGGCGCCGCGTGGCCCTGTGCCGGCTGCTGCTCTCGGAACCGGACATGCTGCTGCTCGACGAGCCCACCAACCATCTCGATGCCGCATCGGTGGCCTGGCTGGAAAAATTCCTCGAGCAGTATCCGGGCACCGTCATCGCCGTCACCCACGACCGCTACTTCCTCGACAACGTCGCCGGCTGGATCCTCGAACTCGACCGCGGCCACGGCATCCCCTGGGAAGGCAACTACTCCTCCTGGCTGGACCAGAAGGAGCAGCGCCTGCAACGCGAGGAAAAGGGCGAGGCCGCCCGCCAGAAAGCCATCAAGGCCGAGCTGGAATGGGTGCGCGCCAATCCCAAGGCGCGCCAGGCCAAGAGCAAGGCGCGACTCAGCCGTTTCCAGGAACTGGTGTCGCAGGAATACCAGAGCCGCCAGGAGACCCAGGAGATCTACATTCCACCCGGGCCGCGGCTCGGCGACCTGGTGATCGAAGTCAATCACCTGCGCAAGTCCTTCGGCGACCGCCTGCTGATCGACGACTTGAACTTCAATATCCCGCCCGGCGCGATCGTCGGCATCATCGGCCCCAACGGCGCCGGCAAGACCACGCTGTTCCGCATGCTGACCGGGCTGGAAAAACCCGACAGCGGCGAGATCCGCATCGGCGAGACGGTACAGATCGCCGCGGTCGACCAGTCGCGGCAGTCGCTGGATGACACCAAGACGGTGTGGGCGGAGATTTCCGGCGGCGAGGACATCATCCGCATCGGCAAGTACGAGACGCCCTCGCGTGCCTACTGCGGGCGTTTCAACTTCAAGGGCACGCAGCAGCAGCAACTGATCGGCGAGCTGTCCGGCGGCGAGCGCAACCGCGTGCACCTCGCCAAGGTGCTGAAGACCGGCGGCAACGTGCTGCTGCTCGACGAGCCGACCAACGACCTGGACGTGGAAACGCTGCGTGCGCTGGAAGAAGGCCTGCTCGAGTTCCCGGGCTGCGCCATCGTCATCTCGCACGACCGCTGGTTCCTCGACCGCATCGCCACGCACATCCTGGCCTTCGAGGGCAACAGCCAGGTGGTATGGTTCCAGGGCAACTATGCGGACTATGCGGCTGACCTGCGCCGGCGCATCGGCGACGACGCGGCCAATCCGCACCGGATCCGCTACAAGCCGCTGACACGTTAGCTTCTCTGCGAGGGAGTACGGTGACATGACAGCCTGCATCACTGCCGACAACCGCTTCGAACGCAGCGGCGGCACCAGCGCCATGGAGTGTCCGCAGTGTGCGGCCGTCGCGCCGATGAGCGTCACCGCCTTCCCGCCCTTCAGCCGGCTCAAGGCCGAGCGGCCGGCGCAGGTCGGCGTGGTCCTGCAGTGCTCGGCCTGCAAGTCGCCGGTGTTCCTGCGCTACCGCACCCGCGCCTGGCGCGAGGACCGGGTGGAGCTGCATCCGCTGCCGCAGCCAGTCGAGCATCCGCCCGAACGCTTCAGCCTCGGCTACCTGCCTGCACCGGTTGCCACGCGTTTTCGCGAGGCGCTGGCCTGCTACAGCGCCGGCCTCTGGCAGGCCTTTGCGGCCATGTGCCGGCAGACGGCGCAGGCGGTCTTCGATGATGTCGGCGAAGCTGGCCGGCTGCGGGTGTTCGACACGGTGACCGAGGTCCAGCAGATCGGCGAAATCGACGAAGCCACCTTCACTGCGGTCTGTGGCGTGATCTTCGATCCGGACAGCAAGGGCACAAAACTTGAACCCGCCTTCGAGCGCCGGCAGGCCGCTGCCCTGCTCGAAACCATGAAAGACCTGCTCAACCAGACCTATGTGCGCAAGGCCAAGCTGCGCCAGGCGCTGAAAGTGCGGCGTTTCTTTGCGGACCAGGCAGCGGGGATCGACGACACGGAAACGCCGACCGACCAGAAGGTCAGGAGCCTGCGGTAGGGGCGCCTGTTGGAGCGCCTTCAGGCGCGATCATCCGCATTTCCCGCCTCACAGCACGCGCCACCAGGCAAGTACCAGCAACGCCACGGCGCCGGCACCCGCAATCGCCTGCAGCCGCGCGTGTCCGGGGCGGACGCCACCGAGCCGGTTGAGCATGGCACCGCCGGCGAGGCCGGCGAGGAAGCCGGCCAGGTGCGCGAAGATGTCGGTCTGCTCGTCGCCCGTGCCGATGAAGGCCAGCAAGGCGATGCCGGCCACCACCGGTGACCAGGCGCGCGCCCAGCCCAGCGCCTGCCGCCGCGAGGCGGCCCAGGCCAGCGCCACCACCAGGCCGAGCGCCGTGAAGACCGCGGTCGAGGCGCCGATGCTGCGGTGAACGGCCAGCTGCACCAGCGCGTTGCCCCAATTGGCGAGACCCGCCAGCGCCACGGTCGCCAGCGCGGCGACCCCCGACCCCAGGTACTGCCCGGCGAGGTAGCCGAAGAACGCGCCGAAGGCGATGTTGCCGACCGCGTGGGCGGGATCGCCGTGCAGGGTGAGCGCGGTGAGCGTGCGCCACCACTCCCCATCGCGCACCCGGCCGGCGACCAGCTCGCCGGCCGCCAGCCAGTCCACGCCGGACAGGCTGCGCGACTGGATCACCCAGCAGAGGCACAGGACGACGATCCAGGCCACGGCCAGCGGCACGCCCCGCGACGGCGGAATTTCCGGCCAGGGCGGCACGAAGCGCCGCGGGTTCTCGCTGCGGTAGAGCCGCAGTTCCTGGCGGGCGCGGCTGGCGTGAGTCGCCGGCACCACGAGGTGCCAGCCGTCCGGCTGCCCGGTCACATGGTGCGGGATGTCCATGGCCTTGAGCACCAGCGCCTGCTCCTCGCAGCGCCGGCGCGTCGGCGCGCGGTGCACGCTCACCCAGTCGGCGAACTCCGACCCGTCTGGCAGCATGGGCGCATACTCCGGCTAAGAGCCCACGAACACCCGCGCGTTGCGGAACAGGCGCAGCCAGGGACCATCCTCGCCCCAGCCGGCCGGATGCCACGAGTGCTGCACGGTGCGGTGCACGCGCTCGGGATGCGGCATCAGGATCGTGACCCGGCCATCGGCCGAACACAGGCCGGCGATGCCACCCGGCGAGCCGTTGGGATTGGCGGGATACCGCACGGCCGGCGCACCACGATTGTCGATGTAGCGGATCGCCAGCTGCGCGCCCTGCTCGCAGGCGGCGAGATCGGCTGACGAGGCAAACTCGGCGCGGCCCTCGCCGTGCGAGGTCGGCACCAGCAGGCGGCTGCCGGCCATGCCGGCGAGCAATACCGAGCGCGACGGCAGCACCTCGACCAGGCTGAGGCGCGCCTCGAACTGGCCGGAGCGGTTGGCCCGGAAACGCGGCCAGTGCGTCGCGCCCGGAATCAGTTCGGCGAGCACCGACAACATCTGGCAGCCGTTGCACACGCCGAGCGTGAAGCTGTCGCTGCGCGCAAGGAATTCGGCAAACTCCTCACGCACGCGCGGATTGAACAGGATCGACTTGGCCCAGCCACCGCCGGCGCCGAGCACGTCGCCGTAGGAGAAACCGCCGCAGGCAGCGAGGCCGGCAAACTCGCGCAACCGGCGGCGCCCGGCCAGCAGGTCGGTCATGTGCACATCCACTGCCTCGAAACCCGCGCGCTGGAAGGCGGCGGCCATTTCGAGCTGGCTGTTGACGCCCTGCTCGCGCAGGATCGCCACGCGCGGACGACGGCCGATGTGGAACAGCGGTGCCGCCACATCCTCGGCGGGATCAAAGGTGCTGGATGGCGAGAGACCCGGATCCTGCGTGTCGAGCACGGCATCGCGGGCTTCGGCGGCGGCCTCGGGATTGTCGCGCAGGGCCTGCATGCGCCAGCTCAGTTCCGACCAGCAGCGATGCAGCGCGGTGCGGGACTCGTCGAGCAGGAGTTCGTTGCCGCTGTAGATACGCAGCTGGTCTGCCAGAGTGACGCGCGCGACGCTCGTGCAGAGATCGGCGAGGCCGTGCTGCGCGAGGACCGCCTGCACTTCGGCAAGCGCCTCGTCCCGCACCTGCAGGACCACGCCCGGTTCTTCGGCAAACAGCGCGCCGAACTGGGCCTCGAGCGGGGCCGGAGCAAGCCGGATATCGAGGCCGGCGCGGCCGGCAAAGGCCATCTCGCACAGCGTGACGAACAGGCCGCCGTCGCTGCGGTCGTGATAGGCGAGCAGCAACTGGCGCGCGCGCAGTGCCTGCACGCAGGCAAACAGCGCAGCGAGCCGGCCCGGATCATCGAGATCGGGCGGACAGCCGCCAGGCCGAGCGAAAGCCTGGGCCAGCACCGAAGCGCCGAGACGATTCCGGCCCCGCCCGAGGTCGATGAGCAGCAGGCTGGTGCCGGCATCGGCAAGCAGCTGCGGCGTGAGCGTCCGGCGCACATCGTCGACCGGGGCGAAAGCGGAAACCACCAGCGACACCGGCGCGACCACGGCGTGACTGACGCCCGCCTCGCTCCAGCGCGTCTGCATCGACAAGGAATCCTTGCCGACCGGAATCGCGATCTTCAGTTCGCGGCACAGCGCACTGACCGCATCGACCGTGTCGTACAGGCGCTCGTCCTCACCGGGACTGCCGGCCGCCGCCATCCAGTTGGCCGACAGGCGCACCGTCGTCAGCCCGGCAATCGAAGCCGCCGCGATGTTGGTCAGCGCTTCGGCGACGGCGAGGCGCCCCGAGGCTGGCGCGTCGAGCAGCGCAACCGGCGCGCGCTCGCCCATCGCCATGGCCTCGCCAACAAAGGTCTCGAAGCCGAGCGCCGTCACGCCCACATCACTGACCGGCACCTGCCACGGTCCCACGAACTGGTCGCGCGCAACCAGGCCGCCGACGGTGCGGTCGCCGATATTGATCAGGAAGGACTTGTCGGCCACCACCGGCATGCGCAGCACGCGCTGGCAGGCCTCGGCCAGCCCGATGCCAGCGAGATCCAGCGGCGATGCCGGTACTGCACGGCGCTCGATCCGGCGCAGCATCTGCGGCGCCTTGCCGAGCAGGGTTTCCAGCGGCATGTCCACCGGCCGGCCACCCAGCTCGCGATCCGTCACGATCAGCCGGCCGCTGTCGTCCATGCTGCCGAGTACGGCATAGGGACAGCGCTCGCGGGCGCAGACGGCCGCGAACCAGTCGAGATCGGCCGGCCCGATGGCCAGCACGTAGCGCTCCTGGGCCTCGTTGCACCAGATCTCCAGCGGCGACATGCCGGGCTCGGCATTCGGGATTTCGCGCAGCTCGATGGTCGCGCCGCGATGGCTGTGATCGACGAGCTCCGGCACCGCATTCGACAGGCCACCGGCGCCCACATCGTGCAGCATGATGACGGGATTGGGCACGCCCTCCAGCGCTGCGCGCGCACGGCAGGCTTCGATGACCTGCTGGGCACGCCGCTCGATCTCGGGATTGCCACGCTGCACGGATGCGAAGTCGAGATCGACCGCACTCGTGCCGCTGCCCACCGACGAGGCGGCACCACCACCGAGGCCGATCAGCATCGCCGGGCCGCCGAGCACGATCAGCAGCGCGCCCACCGGCACCTCGGCCTTCTCGACATCGGCACCGGAAATATTGCCCAGGCCACCGGCGATCATGATCGGCTTGTGATAGCCGCGCGCCGAAGCCTTGCCCGCCGCATCCGGCTGCTCGTAGGTGCGGAAATAGCCGACGATGTTCGGCCGGCCGAACTCGTTGTTGAACGAGGCGGCACCGATCGGCCCCTCGAGCATGATCTGCAGCGGGCTGGCGATGCGCTCCGGCCGGCCCGGGCTGAACTCCCAGGGCTGCGGCCAGTCCGGCACGGCGAGATTCGACACGCTGAAACCGGTCAGGCCGGCCTTGGGCCGTCCACCGCGCCCGGTCGCGCCCTCGTCGCGCAGCTCGCCGCCGGATCCGGTCGCCGCACCGGGGAACGGCGAGATCGCGGTCGGGTGGTTGTGCGTCTCCACTTTCATCAGGGTGTGCACGGGCAGGGTCTGCGAGCGGTACGCGCCGCTGGCCGGATCGGCGAACAGGTGCGCGGTCACCGCGCCTTCGATGACCGCGGCATTGTCGCGATAGGCACTCAGCACTCCGGCCGGATTGGCCGCATGCGTGGAGCGGATCATCTGGAACAGGCTCGAGGCTTGCTCCTCGCCATCGATCACCCAGCGCGCGTTGAAGATCTTGTGGCGACAGTGCTCCGAATTCGCCTGCGCAAACATCATCAGCTCGGCATCGGTGGGATCGCGCTGTTCGGCACCGAACTTTTCAGCGAGATAGCTTATCTCGTCGGGCGACAGGGCGAGCCCGAGCTCGCGGTCGGCCCGCTCGATTGCAGGCAGGCCCTCGCGCAACAGCGGAATGGTGCGCAGCGCTGCCGGCGCATGCACGGCAAACAGGTCGTCCTGCACCAGCTCCCGGCCCAGCAGCGTCTGGGTCATCCGGTCATGCAACAGCGGCGCAAGGAGGGCGACCTCGGCAGCCGTGAGCGGCGTCGGCGCAAGCAGGCCGAAGCGCAGCACGCGTTCCACCCGCCGCACCACATCGAGTCCGCAGCTGTGCACGATGTCGGTGGCCTTGCTCGACCAGGGCGAGATGGTGCCGACGCGCGGAATGACCAGCAGCGTCTCCCCGGCCAGCGCCGGCACCGGCTCGTCGCCGAGCAGGCGACGCAGCGTCTGCTCCTCGCTGGCGGTCAAGGCACGGTCGATGCAGAGGCAGTGCTCGTGGCGGGCAACGAGCCCGCCAATGCGCGGCACGCAGGCGCGCACCGCGGCGAGCAGCTTGTCGAGCTGGAATGCCGAAAAGGCTTCGGCGCCGGCCCACACCAGCATGCTGCCTGCCCGGGCTGCCGGCACGCCCGGTTGCTGCTGCGAACCGGTCACTGGTCGGCGTCGCCGGCTGGCGCCGGCGCGTAGATCGGCGTGGGAAACTGGCTGACGTTGCTGCCTTCGGCAGCGCTGATCTTGCTGATGCCCTGCTTCTCGACGACGTCGATGCGCAGGATCGAATGGAGCGGCAGATAGCTGCGCCGCACGCCGGCGAACTCGCTCCGGATGCGCTCTTCGGAAGGATCGATGAGGACCGTGCTGCGCTCGCCGAATACCAGCCGCTCGACTTCGATGAAGCCGAACAATGTGCCCTGGGTCACATTCCGGGCGTAGATCTCGTAGACCTTGCCCTGGCTGAGGAAAACAACCTTGTAGAGACTTCGCGCTGACATGCCTGCTGCCGGGATCCGCTGCTGCCGTGTATCCAAACGCTCCGCCAGAGCTGGCGGGCGCGCAGTATAGCGCAGGCGCCCGGCCTGGACCGGGTCCGGAACGGTGCTGAACTGTATAGCGCAGGCGCCCGGCCTGGACCGGGTCCGGAACGGTGCTGAACTGTGAACCGAAACGCGGCCAGATGTCCGGTCTCCGGCCATCATTCCGGCCGGGACCTTCCAGACAGGCTGCCGGTGCGACGCGCCGGCCCTGGCACAGGACAACACATGCCGCTTCGCCTACGGATTACCAGTGACAGCAACGCGCTGGCGCCTGAAGAACGCCTGTGCGAATTTGCCGCCGTGGGAGGCACGATCGGCCGCAACAGCGACAACGACTGGGTGCTCCCGGACGACAAGCGCTATGTCTCCAGCCGGCACGCGATGATCGAACATCAGTCCGGCGCCTGGTACCTGGTGGATACCAGCCGCAACGGGGTTTACATCAACGATGCCGACATGCCGGTCGGCAAGGGCCATCCGCAGCGCCTCTTCGACGGCGACCGGCTGCGCATCGGCAGCTATGAAATCGCCGTGGATATCAGCGAGAGCAGCGAAGACGAACAACACGACGGCATGCGCGACTCGATCGTGCGTGCCCAGCTGGTGCCGGAAGAAGAGTCGCTGGAGCTTGCGCTGGTATCCGAGGACAAGATGCTCGGCGACGTCGGCCTGCAGCAGCATTTCACGCCGAACTCCGCACTGGTGCAGAAGCTCAAGTCGCTGCCCTCGCGGCCAGGCAAGGCGGCGGATCCGGTGGAAGTGCCGCCGGTGGCAGAGCCGGACAGCCCGGCGAGGCCCGCCACGACCGCAGCCGACCAGCGCGCACTGGACCGCTTCATCACCGCCGCCGGACTCAAGCCCGAGGCCATCGCCGGCGTGCCGGCCGGCGACCTGATGCAGACCAGCGGCAAGCTGCTGCGCCTGATGGTGAGCGGACTCATGGAACTGCTGCGCGAGCGCAGCCACATGAAGGACACCTTCCGACTGCCACAGACGGTCATGCAGGCGACGCAGAACAACCCGCTCAAGTTCTCGCCCAGCGTCGAGGAAGCGCTGCGCTACCTGCTCAACGACCGCAACGAAGGTTCATACCTGAGCGCGGAAGATGCCGTGAAGGCCGGGTTCCGCGATGTCCGCCAGCATGAGCAGGCGCTGGTCAAGGCCATGCTGCAGGCTGTCGAAGATTATGTTGAACGCTTCGATCCGGACGAGCTGAAGGCCCGCTTCGACAAGGGCATGAAGCGCAGCGGCTTGCTGGCCGGCACCAACAAGCTCAAGTACTGGGAGCTGTATGAAGAGAGCTACCACGCGCTGACCCAGCGCGATGATGGCGGCCCGCCACAGCTCTTCAACGAGGAATTCGCCCGCGCCTACGCCGAGGAGATGGACGTGGCGCGCGCCGGCCGCAAGCGCTGAGACCGGGGCCCCGCCCCGTCACGGGCAGGCCGGCAGCCTGCCGTGGCATTCAACCTCCCTGACAACGGACGCCTCCGGCTTTGGCACCCCGGCCAGCCGGACTCAGGGAAAGCCCCTATCGAATGACAATGACTCTCATTTAGAATGACCCCATGACACTCGATGAACTCAAGGTCGGGCAGCCGGCCACCATAGTCGCTGTGCACGGTCACGGCCCGATCGTGCAACGACTCATGGCGCTGGGCCTGCTGGCAGGTTCACCGATCCAGGTGATACGCCGGGCCATCGGTGGTGATCCCATCGAGGTATCGGTCATGGACTACGCACTCTCCTTGCGTCGCGACGAAGCACGACAGGTGGAAGTCAGGCTCGGCTCATGAACGGGGCTGCACCCGCCCCGGCGACGGGGCCCGCAAACGCTGCAGACCCGGTGATCGCCGTCATCGGCAATCCGAACACCGGCAAGAGCACCCTGTTCAACGCCCTCACCGGGCTACGCCAGAAGACCGCCAACTACCCCGGCGTCACCGTCGAAAGACACACCGGTCGAATCAACCTCGACGGACGGAACATCACGCTCGTCGACCTGCCTGGCGCCTACTCGATCGCCGCACAGTCGCCCGACGAAATGGTCGCCATCGATGTCCTGCTCGGCCACGTCGAGGACCTGCCGCGACCGCGCGCCATCCTCGCTGTCGTCGACGCCACCAACCTGCGGCGCAACCTGTTTCTGGTCACCCAGCTCGCGGAGCTCGGGCTGCCGATGGTCATCGCACTCAACATGACCGACCTCGCTGCCACCAAGGGCATCGAAATCGATGTCGCCGCGCTCGGTGCCGGCCTGGGCGCGCAGGTGGTGGCGCTCTCGGCTGCGCGTGGCACCGGCCTCGACGAGCTGCGCGCGGCACTGGCCACGGCCATCAACGCGCCATCGCCACCGCCGCTGCGCGTCCTGCCCACGGTCAACGATGCCGCCGCGGAACTCTGGCAACGGCTGCGCGCCACCGGCTCGCACCTCACCGAATACGAAGTCGAACGGGCCCTCATCGATGCACACGGCGCTGCCGAGCGGCGCTTCGAGCTGAGCGCCGGCGAAAGCTTTCACGCGGAAATGCTCGACCTGCGTGCCAGGCTCAGCGCCGGCAGTTCGCTGGCCGCGATGGAAGCAACCGCCCGTTACGGCCTCATCAATGCGCTCATCGCCAGGATCGAGAAACGCCAGCCGCCGCAGGTCACCCTCAGCGACCGCATCGACCGGGTCACCAACCATCCCGTGATCGGTTCCGTGTTGTTCCTGCTGGTCATGGCAGTGGTGTTCCAGGCCGTGTTTTCCTGGGCTGCACCGCTGATGGACCTGATCGACGGCTGGGCCGTCAGCCTGGGCGCGATGGTGAGCGCCGCAATGCCGCCCGGGGCACTCTCCAGCCTGCTGGTCGATGGCGTGATCGCCGGTGTCGGCAGCGTGGTGATCTTCCTGCCGCAGATCCTCATCCTCTTCGCCTTCATCATCGTGCTGGAGGATTCCGGCTACATGCCGCGCGTCGCATTCATGGTCGACCGCCTGATGCGCACGGTCGGGCTGTCCGGGCAGTCCTTCATCCCCATGCTGTCGAGCTTTGCCTGCGCCGTGCCCGGCATCATGGCAACGCGCGTCATTCCCGAACGGCGCGACCGCATCGCCACGATCCTCGCCGCTCCCTTCATGACCTGCTCGGCACGCCTGCCGATCTACGCACTGCTGATCGGCGCCTTCGTTCCCGATACGCGCTGGCTGGGCGGCATGGTCAACCTGCAGGGCATGGTGCTGCTCGGCCTTTACCTGCTAGGCATAGTCGGCGGCATATTCACCGCCATGCTGCTGAAGCGCACCGCACTCAGCGGGCCGACCCCGACCTTCATGATCGAGCTGCCGCCCTACCGGTTGCCGAATCTGTGGTCGGTGCTGATCAGGCTGGCTGAACGCGGCCGGATATTCCTGGTGCGCGCCGGCACCGTCATCTTTTCGGTTGCGGTACTGATCTGGGCGCTCGTGTATTTTCCGCGCCCGGCGGAGGTTGCCGCACCCTTCGAGGCGGAACGTGCCACGCTGGCCAGCCTGCCGGAAAGTCCGGAACGCGACCGGCAGATCGAACAGATCGACAATCGCCAGGCAAGCGCTTATCTCGAACAGAGCTGGCTGGGCCGTGCCGGACATTTCGTCGCACCGGCTTTCGCACCGCTGGGCTGGGACTGGAAGGTTTCGGCCGCGGTGATCGCCGGTTTTCCGGCGCGCGAAGTGGTGATCGCGGTACTCGGTACCATCTACTCGGTTGGCGACCAGGGCGAAGCGGACGACAACGCATTGCGCGCGCAACTCATGCGCGCCACGCGGGCCGACGGCACGCCGGTCTTCAGCCTGCCGATGGTGGTCGGACTGCTGGTTTTCTACGCCTTCTGCCTGCAGTGCGCGGCAACGATTGCGGTGATTTATCGCGAGACCAACAGCGTCAGGTGGCCGGTTTTTGCCTGGGTTTACATGACGGCGCTCGGGTATTTCGGCGCACTGCTCGCCTACCAGCTTGGCAGCTGAGGAGGAACGTCATGCCCGGCCTGCAGGAACTCATCGCCATATCGATCGTCGGCATCGTGGCTGCCCGCCTGGCCTGGCGCCTGCGCAAAAAGCCGCCCGGCAGCTGTTCAGGCTGCGTCTCGGCACCGCCGCCCGAAAAGGAAAAGACGGTCCGCTTCTACCGGCGGGTTGGCTGACCGCTCCGCACGCGGCAATTTTTCCGGAGACTGCGCCATACTTTGCGCATGTTTTTCCGTCACCCCCTGTTTGCCTACGGCTTCCGGCCGTTCTTTTTCTTTTGCGGACTGTTCGCGCTGCTGGTCATACCGGTCTGGCTGCTGATCCGCACCGGCGATACATCGCCGTTCAGCGGCCTGCCCGCGCAGCTCTGGCATGCACATGAAATGCTGTTTGGCTTCAGCATCGCGGCGATCAGCGGCTTCCTGCTCAGTGGCGTACCGAGCTGGACCCGCAACCGCGGCTTCGGCGGCCTGCCGGTGTTCAGCCTGACGATGGCCTGGCTCGCTGGCCGCGCAGCCTTTGCCCTGGCGCCGTTCTGCAGCCTGCCCGTGCTCGCGGCAGTGGAACTCGCCTTCCTGCCCCTGCTGATCGCGCTGATCGCACCGCCGATCATCCGCGAGCGGAACCGCAACATCGCCATGCTGGCCGTGCTGGCTGCGCTCTGGGCCGCGGACGCGGCATTCCTGCTCGGCGTGGCGCGTACCGACGCCGGACTGGCGAGCCGCGCGCTGCTCACCGCCATGAACATCATCCTGCTGCTGCTGACCATCGTCGGCGGACGCATCCTGCCGGCCTTTACCAGCAACGCACTGCGCCGGACCAGCGCGAGTTTCAGCCTGCACCGGTATGCATGGCTGGAGACCTTGCTGCCTGTCGCGATGATCGCGGTCATC
Organism: Gammaproteobacteria bacterium; assembly: GCA_023383705.1. GTDB lineage: Bacteria > Pseudomonadota > Gammaproteobacteria > Steroidobacterales > SHZI01. The sequence continues at coordinate 17,068 of JAHDYM010000045.1, forward strand.
GTCCTGGACATCCTGCAGCCGGGCCCGGCGCTGCGGGGCTGGCTCGCCATCCTCGTCGCCGTGTTGCACGCGGTGCGTTTGTCCGGCTGGCGCAGCCTGCGTACCCGCGGCGATCCGATGCTGTGGGTATTGCATCTGGCCTATGCGTGGCTGCCGCTGGGCTTTGCCCTGAAAGGCATCGCACTGCTGGACGGCGCAGCCTGGGCGCAATACTGGCAGCATGGCTTTGGCATCGGCGCCATCGCGACCATGATCCTTGCCGTGGCCACACGCACCGCACTCGGCCACACCGGCAGGCCGCTGGCAGTCGGTCGGCCGATCGTCGCGGCTTATCTGCTGCTGGCGCTGGCCGCCGGGCTGCGCGTCGGCGGCCCCGTGCTCTGGCCAGGGCATTATCCGGCCGTGCTGCTCGCCGCCGGCCTCGGCTGGACACTGGCCTTCCTGATCTTCACCGTGGTGTATGGACCGATCCTCGGCAGACCACGGGTGGATGGAAAGCCCGGCTAGGCGGATGCATCGGTCACTCGTTCCCGCTGCGGGAATTACCTAGGGAAATGGCCCCGGAAAGGCCGGCCTGGCAAGGCCTGACTGCGGTTTCAGACAGCATTGTAGGTACAACTCGCTATCCACACCGGATGCTGTGACGCGCCTAATAGCCGGCAGCGGATCATTTACCAGCAAGAGGAGTGAATACAGTGTCAGCTTCACGTACCACCAGGTCAGCACGGCGACTGGGGCTCGGTGTCCTGTCCGCGCTCGCCAGCGGCATGCTGATCATGCCGGCCGCCCATGCCGACGTCGGCACCGACATCGCGCAAGCCTTCAAGGATGGCAAGGCCAACGTTTCGTTCCGTTATCGCTACGAGAACGTCGATCAGGACAACTTCTCGAAGGATGCCAACGCTTCCACCCTGCGTTCACGCATCTCTTTCCAGACCGCCGCCTGGCAGGACCTGAGCCTGGTGCTGGAACTGGACGACGTCCGTACGCTGGGTGACGAAAGCTACAACAGCACGCGCAACAACAAAACCGACCGTCCGACCGTGCTCGACCCGGTGGCAACCGACCTGAACGTTGCTGCGCTCAAGTACATGGGCATCGCGAACACCGAAATCATCGTTGGCCGGCAGAAGATCGTGCGCGGCAACGAGCGTTTCGTGGGTCCGGTCGGCTGGCGCCAGAACGAACAGACCTACGATGCGGGATCCATCAACTACAAGTACAACGACAAGCTGCAGGCCTACTATGCCTATGTGCGGCAGGTGAACCGCGTGGTTGGCCCGGACGACGGCACGCCGCCTGCCGACTTCAATGGCAACACCCATCTGGCTGATGTGAGCTACACCTTCAGCCCGGCCGCCAAGCTGACTGCCTATGGCTATTTCCTCGAATTCGATGAAGCACTGGCCTTGTCCAGCCAGACCCTCGGCCTGCGCCTGGCCGGCGACATCAAGCTCAACGAGCAGTTCGGCATTCCCTACGCGGCCGAGTGGGCCACGCAGGACGACTATGCGGACAACCCCAACAACTACAGCGCCGACTACTACCTCGCCGAAGCCGGCCTCCGCTGGCAGAAGGTGACCGTCAAGCTGTCCTGGGAAGTGCTGGAAGGCGATACGGTTGCCAACCACCAGTTCCAGACTCCGCTGGCGACAGCACACGCCTTTCAGGGCTGGGCCGACCAGTTCGCGTCGACCCCGACTGGCGGCATCGAGAACGCATTCGTGACGGTGGACTTCCCAGTGCTCGGCGCCAACCTCAAGCTCCGCTACGACGACTACCAGTCGGAAACGGGCTCCGTGGACTACGGCAACGAACTGGGTGTCTGGCTGACCTATCCGGTCGGCACGAACTACTCGGTCGCCGTGAAGTACGCAGCCTTTGACGCCGACAGCGACCCCGCCAATACCTACGTCGACGTCGACAAAGTCTGGCTCATGTTCTCGGCGAATTTCTGATCCCGGTCGAGACGTGCCGAAAGGCGCAGGTAGCCTCCCCCGCTACCTGCGCCTTTTTTTGGTGCCAGGCCGGGCGTTTCGGGCTTGCCGCTGAAGAACTTCGAAACCTTCGACCCGGCACCTGTTGCCGGTCAGCCGGAAACGTAGCGGCGCAGTTCGTCGATCTCGAACTGCTGGTGCTTGATGACTTCCTTGACGAGGTCACCGATCGACACGACGCCAATCACCTTGCCGTGCTCGATCACCGGCAGATGGCGGAAAAACCGCTCGGTCATCAGCGCGAGACCCTGCTCGACGGTCATGTCCACGGAAACCGCGATCACATCGCGCGTCATGATCTCCTCGACGCGCGTATCGGCTGAACGCCGGCCCTGCAGGATGACGCGGCGGGCATAGTCGCGCTCGGAGATGATTCCCACCAGCTTTGACCCTTCCATGACCAGCAAGGCGCCAACCCCACGCTCGGCCATCATGGTGATCGCCTGCAGCATGGTATCGCCCGGCCCCACCGACCAGATCTGCCCGCCCTTGCTCTTCAGGATTGATCCGATTGCCTTCATTGTTATTGCCTCCCGACCCTTCGATGACCACAGTATAGAAGCATGGCCGGGGCCGCAATCAAGCCCGCAGCGCGCGGGCAAGGAACGGCAGGCTTAGGTCCATGCGATAGTCGATATCCGAATGGTCATCATCGAACTCTTCGTAGCGGTGCGGGATGCCGGCCGCTGACAGGCGGCGGGCAAGAATGCGGCAGCCATAGTGGATGTGGTACTGGTCGCGCCAGCCGCAATCCATATACAACCCGCGCAGCGAACGCAGCGCCGCGGCATGCCGCTGCACCATGTGAATGGGGTCATGCGCCAGCCAGCGCTGCCAGTTGGCGGCGATCAGTTCACCGGTGTCGGCGTGGAATGGCAGGCGAAAACCCAGCGGCGCACGCGACTGCGGATCGTAGGTGGCAGCCATGCACACGTTCATCAGCGCCAGGCCTTCGGCATGCGAGACCTTGGATTTTCTCCAGACCGCCTGCAGAAAGCGCTGCACACGACCATCGTCATGGCCGCGCGCGAGCGCGGCTTCTGCAGCAGCCCGCATCGGCCGGTAACTGCCGACGCGCTGGCGCGGCTGCCGGTACTTCGCCAGCTCGTTGAGCGTGTTCGGCCAGTCGCAGCGATAGAGAAAATCGAAGTACGCATCACCCGAGTGATCGGCGATCGCGCCCCAGGTGGCCGGGTATTTCATGCCGTGCACCAGCGCACCGTAGCCGCCCGAGGACTTGCCGAAACAGCCGCGGTGCTCGCGCGCGGCGAGCGTGCGGAACTGCGCATCGACAAAGGGCACGATCTCGCGCGTCAGATAGTCCGCATAGCGTCCGATCGCCGGGGAATTGATGTACTGGTTGCCGCCGAGCGCGGTGTAGCAATCGGGCATCACCAGGATCACCGGCGGCATCTTTCTGTCATGAATGAGCCGCGCCGCGCGCTCCACCAGGTTCTCGCTGAACGGCTTCCAGTTGAGGTGGGCGAGACCGGAACCCGTAAAACCGGCGAAATCGTAGAGCACCGGAAAACGACGTCGGCCCGAACCATCGTAGGCGGGCGGCAGCCAGACGGCGAGCTTGCGCACATGCGGGTCATTGAGCCGGTTGTTCTTCAGGATGCGCGAGACATGCTCGAGCATCACGACGGTGCCGGCACCGGCAGAAGCCTGTTTGCGCGCCATCGCAGGATCCCGTTATTGCTTCACCACAACCACGCGCCCCTCGGCGTTGACCGTCACGCGATAGCGATTGCCATCCGCGCACGAGGCAAGGTAGTCGTTGTCGCCCTTCTTCTCGGCACGCAAGACCTGTCCGCAGGGCAGGCCCTGCAGGGCGATTACCGCAGTCATGTCACGGGCTGCCGCTTCGTCAGCGCCCTCGTCCGCTGCCAGCAGGGGCCCGGCACAACAGGCCGCCGCAAGGACCAAAACCGCTCTTCCCATCTGTCTGCGCATGCTCATGCTCCTGCCATCAGGTTGTTCTCGGAAAACTTCTTCG